>NZ_JBFRCK010000028.1:0-106187 GCF_040965775.1 Paraburkholderia sp. BR10954 | reverse complement strand
CGCATGGCGGCGCGCTCGTGACTTCGGATGCGAAGGTGCGCGCGGCGACCTACGTCGAAACGATCTGGTGACGGCCGCGGCGCTGCTTGATGCGGACAGGGCCGGTGGAATCGCGCACCACCAGTTCCGCCGGCAGCGTGATGCGCTGCGAAGCAGCGTCGATCCCGGCGATTTGCGCGAGCAGCGTGTTGACCGCCGAGCGCGCCATTTGCTGGAACGGTTGACGGATCGTGGTGAGCGCCGGGTGAAACTGCTCGGACATCGGGATGTCGTCGAAGCCGATCACCGAGATGTCGTCCGGCACGCGCAGGCCGGCTTCGCGAATTGCGGCGATTACGCCGAACGCGCTCTGGTCGTTGGCCGTGAAGATCGCTGTGGGGGGCTCGGCGAGGTTCAGCAGATCGAACGTGACGTCGAACGCCATCATTTGCGATAGGTCGCCCGCGGCGACCAGCGAATCTTCACGCGGCAGGCCGAGACGAGCCAGCGTGTCGTGATAGCCGCGTTGCCGGTCGCGCACACCTTCGATCGTTTCGTCGCCCGCCAGAAACGCGATGCGCTTGTGACCGAGCTCCGCCAGGTGTTCGACCGCGAGACAGGCGCCGCCGTAGTTGTCGACCGACACCGACGGGAAGCCCGTCAGCGTGCCGCGCTGATCGACGACGACGACCGGCACCTTCGCGGTGGCGAGCGCCTCGAGGCACAGCGACTCGCGCGGAAGAATCGCGAGGATGCCATCGGAGAATTGCTGGATCAGTCCGAGCAGGTCGTGATGTGTATGACGATCTTCGTCGAACACCGTGTAGACCAGCATCTCGCAGCCCGCGCCACGCGCCGCGCGGCCCGCGCCGAGAATCAGTTCGCTGGAGAATTGCGTGTCGAGCGTGGGCGTGATGATGCCGATGATGCCATTGCGGCCACCCGACAGTTTCTGCGCGGTGCGGTTGACGACGTAACCGATGTCCGACGCGATTCTCAGTACTTCGTCACGGGTTTCGCGCGACACGCCAGGACGGCCGTTCAGAGCGCGCGATGCGGTCATCTGGGACACCCCGGCGAGCTTGGCGACGTGCTCAAGTGTGGGGGTTTGTCTTGCCATGCGGGTCGGAGCTGTGCGAGAGGTCATTGGATGGGTCGACTCGCTAATCGCGTTAGCGATACCGTTTATGTAGTCGCTATTCTAGCAGAACCCTATATATTTCCGCTTTCCCACAATCAATCAATCTTATACAAGTGTTGCGTCGCAGCCCGCCGAGACCAGGTAAAATCCCGCATAGCGTTACTTCCCGCATCGGCCTAACATTCACTAACGTTAAGGCTAACGTTAACGTTTCGGCGGTTTCTTAAAAATCCAGAAGAGGGGACACACACATGGCGTACCCGGCGTTGTTTAAAGCGCGGTCCATTGTCGGCGCGACGGCGCTGCTGTTTTCGTTGTCTGCAGTTGTTTCGAACGCCCTAGCGGCGGACTCCAAGACGATCACGGTATGGGACCAGCAGACCAATGCGTCGTCGAGCAAGATCATTCGCGACGCGTCGGATCGATTCGAAAAGGCGGTTCCGGGCTACAAGGTCGAGAATTCGCACGTGCTGAACGAAGCGTACAAGACGAAGCTGAAGGTCGCTTTCGGCGCGAACCAACCGCCGTGCGTGTTCGAGAACTGGGGCGGCGGCGGCCTGCACGAGTACGTGAAGTCAGGCCAGATCGCCGACCTGACGCCGTACCTGACCAAGGACCCGGCGTATCGCAACCGCTTCATGCAATCGTCGTGGGATGTCACGACATTCGACGGCAAGACCTACGGTGTTGCTGCCGAAAACGCAGCGGCCGCGGTGATCTTCTACAACAAGGAAGTTTTCAAGAAGTACGGCATCACGCCCCCGAAGACGTGGGATGAACTGATGCACGTCGTCGACGTGCTGAAGCAGCACAACGTCGCGGCGTTCTCGCTCGCGAACAAGAACAAGTGGACTGGATCGATGTACTACATGTACCTCGTCGACCGTATCGGTGGTCCGCAAGTCGTGAAGGACGCGATCGAAGGCAAGGGCAAGGGCTTCGAAGATCCGGCCTTCGTCGAAGCCGGCAAGCGCATTCAGGAACTCGTGAAGGCTGGCGCGTTCGCACCGGGCATCAACGGTCTCGATTACGACTCGGGCGCTTCGCGCCGTCTGCTGTACACGGGCAAGGCTGCGATGGAGCTGATGGGCGCCTGGGAAGCTTCGACGATCGCCAACGAAAATCCGACGTTCTCGAAGGATCTCGACTTCTTCCCGTTCCCGAGCGTGCCGGGTGGCAAGGGCGATCCGCGTGACCTGATCGGCACGGTGGGCGATGGCTTCCTCAGCATCTCGGCCGAGTGCAAGACGCCGGACGCAGCGTTCAAGCTGATCCAGGCATTGACCGACGAACAGGCGATGCAGGCTCGCGCGTCGGATGACCACAAGCTCCCGCCGGTCAATAACGTCAAGATCGACGATCCGTTCACGCAGCGTCTGCAGAAACTGCTTGCCGCGGCTCCGAGCGTGCAGCTCTGGTACGACCAGGCACTGCCGCCGGCCCTCGGTGAAATGCACAAGGACACCACGCAGGCTCTGTTCGGCCTGTCGCTGACGCCCGAGGCTGCTGCGCAGCAAATGGAAGCCGCTTCGAAGAAGGGCGGTTAATCCCTAGTCTTAAAGAAAAGTCCGACCGGCACCGCAAGGTGCCGGTCGGCATACAAGCCCGTGAATATTGCAATTACCGCTACTCCCGAACGCCGGCTGAGATTCTCGTCGCAAACGTTAGTCACGGTCGTGTTTCTTGCGCCGTCGCTGCTGCTGCTGGCGGTGTTCCTGCTTTATCCGCTCGTCTCCAGCCTGCGGCTGTCGCTGCTCGACTGGAACGGCCTCGGCAACACTGCCCGTTACATCGGGCTCGCGAACTGGGAGCGGCTCGCGCACGACACGGTGTTCTGGCAATCGCTGAAGAACAACGTGATTCTTGCTGTCTCGTCGATCGTCATCCAGCTTCCGATCGCGCTCGCGCTCGCCGTGCTGCTGGAAAAGGCCGGCCGTGGCTCGCGCTTGCTGAAGGTTCTCTATTTCCTGCCGCTGCTGATGTCGAGCGTGGCGATCGGCGTGCTGTTCAAGCAAATCTACGATCCGAATTTCGGTCCGGTCAACGTCGCGCTGCAGGCATTCGGGCTCGATGGCCTCGCGAAGGACTGGCTGGGCGACCCGCATTTTTCGCTGGGCGCGACGATTGCCGTGATCATCTGGCAGAACGCGCCTTTCTACATGATTCTGTTCCTCGCCGGCCTCTCGTCGATGCCGGCCGAGGTCAACGAGGCCGCGCTGCTCGACGGCGCATCCGAGTGGACCATTTTCTGGCGCATCAAGCTGCCGCATCTGCAGGGCACGGTGCGCACGGCAGTGCTGCTGTCCGTGCTCGGCTCGCTGCGTTACTTCGATCTCGTCTTCGTCATGACCGGTGGCGGCCCCGAAGGCTCGTCCGAGGTGATGGCCACCTACATGTATCGCACGGTGTTTAGTTCGTTCCAACTCGGCTACGGCAGCACCATCGGCTCGGCGATGTTCCTTATCGTCATCACGGTGGCGGCGGTGTCGATGTACTTCACCCGCCGTTATGCAACCGAGGTCTGAACCATGAACAAGAAACTACGCTTCCCCCGTGTGGGGATTCCTCTGCTGGCACTGATCTGGCTGGCCGTCACGACGATTCCGTTTCTCTTCATGGTCGCGTCGAGCCTGAAGAGCCAGGAGGAGACTTTCGCGACGTCCGTGTGGGCGCCCCCGAGCCACCTGTACTGGGGCAATTACGCGGCTGTGCTGCAGGGGCCGTTCTTCACTTATTTCCGTAACAGCGTGTTCACGGTGGGCGTGTCGGTGCTGCTGATCGTCATCATCAGTGCGATGGCGGCCTACGTGTTTGCGCGCTTGCGCTTCTCGCTGGACAAGACGCTGTTCGGACTGGTGGTCGCCGGCATGATCGTGCCGCTGCATGCGACGCTCGTGCCGATCTATCTGCTCACGCGCAACCTCGGCCTCTACGACACCGCGTTCGCGCTGCTCGGCCCGTATGTGGCGCTCAGTCTGCCGGTGTCGATCTTCATCCTGACCGAATTCATGCGCCAGATTCCGCGCGAGCTCGAAGAAGCGGCGCAGCTCGACGGCTGCAGTCCGTTCCGCATCTTCTGGCGGATTTTCTTCCCGCTTTCGGCACCTGGGCTCGCCACTGTGACGATCTTCAACGGCATTGGCCTGTGGAACGAGTTCATCTTCGCGTACATGCTCACGTCGACGGCCGAGCACCGTACGCTGCCGCTCGCGATCTGGGACTTCATGGGGCAATACGCGTCGAACATTCCTTCGATGCTGTCCGTCCTCGTGCTCACCTCGTTGCCGCTGATCGTTGCCTACGCGTTCGGTCAGGAGCGCGTGATCAAGGGGATGATGGCTGGCTCGCTCAAGGGCTGATCCGCATCGCACACCACCTCGAATCGTGTGGGCCGCAGTGGCCCGCACACCGAACTTCGCAAAAACGACATGGCAAGCATCTCTCTCACTAACGTACAGAAGTCCTATACGAGCGGTAACTCGGTGATCCGCGACGCCAACCTCGAAGTCGGCAAGGATGAATTCTGCGTGTTCCTCGGGCCGTCCGGCTGCGGCAAGTCCACGCTGCTGCGCATGATTGCCGGCCTCGAATCGATCACCGACGGCGAACTGCGCATCGACGGTGAACTGATGAACAACGTCGAACCCGCGAAGCGCCAGGTAGCGATGGTGTTCCAGAACTACGCGCTGTATCCGCATATGAGCGTGTACGAGAACATGGCGTTCGGTCTGCGTCAGGCGAAAGTCGACAAGGCCATCATCGACAAGAAAGTGCGCAGCGCCGCTGCCGCACTGCAACTCGACAGCTATCTCGAGCGCCGCCCCGCTGCGCTGTCCGGCGGCCAGCGCCAGCGCGTGGCGATCGGCCGCGCGATCGTGCGCGAGCCGGGCGTGTTCCTGTTCGACGAGCCACTGTCGAATCTCGACGCCGCGCTGCGCGTGCAAACGCGTACTGAAATCGCCCGTTTGCATCGCGAGTTCAACCGTGCGAGCGCGGTGTACGTCACGCACGACCAGATCGAAGCAATGGCGCTCGCCGACAAGATCGTGCTGCTGCACGCCGGCGCGGACATGGAAAAACACGGCAGCATCGCGCAGATCGGCGCGCCGCTCGATCTGTATCACCGGCCGAAGAGCCGCTTCGTCGCGGGCTTCATCGGTTCGCCGAAGATGAACTTCATGCCGGCCACGGTCCTCGCGGTCGACGAAAAGGGCATTCAGGTCGAACTGACCACGGGCGAGCGGGTGCGCGCCGAGGTCGACGGCAGCAGGCAGCGCGTCGGCTCGCAGGTCACGCTCGGCATCCGGCCGGAGCATCTCGCTCTGCCGTCGGCGCAGCCCGGCGTGCAGTCGATTCGCTGCGCCGTGCGTCTGGTCGAGCGGATGGGCGAGCACAGCTACGTGCACGTGGACGGTGGCGTGCGAGACGGCAACACGATGATCGCCAAACTGCCCGGCGACGGTGGCGTGAACCACGACGAACGCGTCGAGTTGGCATTCGCACCGCACGCGTGCCACGTATTCGACGACAAGGATTTCGCGCTGCCGCGTCTGCACTGATCCGCTTGTGACCGCGCTTTGCTGCGCGAAGCAGGCAAGCGCGGTCCTACTGAACCGCGTCGCTAGTCGCACCGAACGACCCGCAGCCGATCAAACACCGCGAATCTAGAGTCGCGGCCGCGTTCGGTCGATTAGCAGGACTGCGAAGTACGGAAAGGTATCTGAAATGGAACGGGATGGCTCCGGGTCGAAGCAACGCCCTGCCGCACGCTTGTCAGGAACAACGGATTTGTCGGCGCTTCATGCGCTTCGTACACCAGGATAAATAAAAGGAGTTTTCGATGTTGCTTCGCCAAAGTGAGATGCCGCTCTACCGCAATCCCGCCGCAGCCGTGGAAGAGCGCGTGGGCGATCTGCTCGCGCGCATGACACTCGACGAAAAGATTGCGCAGCTTCATGCCGCGTGGCTGGTGCTGTCGGCCGATGGCAATCACAAGGCGCGTAGCATCGATTTCGCGCAGAGTGCCAACCAGATCACGGTCGACGAAATCTTGCAATATGGCCTCGGCCAGATCACGCGTCCGCTCGGCACGCATACGGTCGAACCGAAGGAAGGCGTGCGCGCGCTCAACGAACTGCAGCGCAAGATGGTGGAAGACACGCGCCTCGGCATTCCGGTGATGGCGCACGAGGAGTGCCTCGTCGGCCTCATGATCAAGGACGCGACGCTGTTCCCGTCGCCGTTGAACTATGCAGCGACGTGGAATCCGCGACTGGTCGGCGAAGTCGGCACGATCATCGGCGAGCAGGCGCGTTCGATCGGCTGTCACCAGGGGCTAGCGCCGGTGCTCGACGTGTCGCGCGATCCGCGCTGGGGCCGCACCGAGGAGACGCTCGGCGAAGACCCGTATCTGGTCGGCGTGCTCGCGTGCCATTACGTGAAAGGCCTGCAAGGCGAACAGCGCGATCTGCTGGCGACGCTCAAGCATTTCGTCGGTCATTCGGCGAGCGAAGGCGGCCGCAATCATGCGCCGGTGCATGTCGGTCCGCGCGAGCTCAACGACGTGTTCATGCTGCCGTTCGAAATGGCCGTGAAGCTCGCGAACGCGGGCTCGGTGATGCCCGCGTATCACGACGTCGATGGCGTGCCCTGCCATGGCGATCGCACGCTGCTGCACGACACGCTGCGCGAGAAGTGGGGTTTCGACGGTCTCGTCGTCGCGGATTACGCGGGCGTCGACCTGCTTTACAGCCATCACGCGGTGGCGCGCGACAGCGCTTCGGCCGCGGCTCTCGCGTTCAACTCCGGCCTCGACGTCGAGCTGCCGGGCCACGAGTGCGCGGTGCATCTGAAGGAGGCGCTCGAGCGCAACGAGATCACCGAAGCGACGATCGACACCGCCGTCACGCGCGTGCTGCGCGTGAAATTCCAGCTCGGCCTGTTCGAGAATCCGTATGTCGATCCCGAACGCGTCGACGTGAAGAGCGCGGCCGCGGGCGATACCGCGTATCAGGTCGCGCTCGAATCGGCGGTGCTGCTGCGCAATCAGGGCGACGTGCTGCCGCTCGACGCGAACGGCGCCGACAAAATCGCGGTGATCGGCCCGACCGCCGACGATCCGCTCGCGCTCCTCGCCGGCTATAGCTTCCCGGTGCATCTGATCAACAGCGGCGAGCAGTCCACTGCTTCGATCTCGACGCCGCTGCGTTCGCTGCGCGCGTTGCTCGGCAACGAGCGCGTGATTCACGCGCAGGGCTGCGACATCATCAAGGAACGCCGCGCGGGCGCGCCGGTGTTCCCGGGCGACGTGTCGCTCGATCTGACCGGCGACGCGCATTGCGACGAACTGATCAGCAAGGACACCGACGGCATCGCGGCGGCGGTCGAGGCCGCGCGGCAAGCGGGCGTCGCGCTGGTGTTCGTCGGCGATCTGGCGGGCCTGTTCCAGTCCGGCACGGTCGGCGAAGGGTCCGATACCGACAGCCTCGACCTGCCGGGCGTGCAGCAGGCGTTGCTGCAGGCGGTGGTCGACAGCGGCACGCCGACGGTCGTCGTGATGACGGGCGGCCGCCCGTACAATCTCGGCGGCCTCGAAGATCGCATCGCCGCGCAGATCATGGCGTTCGCGCCGGGCGAGCGCGGCGCCGAAGCGCTGGCCGATCTGCTGGTGGGCCGCGCCAACTTCAGCGGCCGTCTGCCGTTGTCGGTGCCGAAGAGCGCGGGCGCCGTGCCGTACGTGTATAACCATCGTCTGAAGAGCGCTGGAACGCCGATTGCATACCATTTCGGCTGCCGCTATCCGTTCGGCTTCGGTCTCGGCTATACGCAGTTCCGTTACGGCGATCTCGCGCTCGCCCACAGCGAAGTGCCGATCGTAGACGGGACGATCGAGTTGAGCTTCACGCTCGACAACATCGGTGCGCGCGACGGCACCGAGATCGTGCAGATCTACGTGCGTGACCGTCACGCGTCGGTCGCGCGGCCGGTGCGCGAGCTGAAAGCGTTTGCGCGCGTGCCGCTCGCGGCCGGTGCCTCGGCGCGTGTGCGCGTGAAGCTGCCGGTCGATATGCTCAACTTCACCGACGCGCGCGGCGAGCGTATCGTCGAGCCCGGTGATTTCGATCTGCTCGTCGGCAGTTCGAGCCGCGACATTCATCTGAGCGGCACGGTCGCGGTCGCGGGCTCCGCGACCAGAACGCTCGAACGCAACTGGCGCATGCTGAGCGAAGTCGAGATCGTGGCCTAAGCGGCGGGTCGGGCGGCGAGTGCCGCCCTGTGTGTGGTCCTACTCGTTACAAGTGGAAAATCTGATGTCGTACGCAACCTATCCAAGCCTGGCGGACAAAACCATCGTCGTAACCGGCGGCGGCAGCGGGATCGGCGCCGCGATCGTCGAGGCCTTCGCGCAGCAAGGCGCGCGCGTGTTCTTCCTCGACGTCGCCGAGCACGATTCGCTCGCGCTGCAGGAAACGCTTCGCCACGCGAAGCATCAACCGCTGTTCCGCCGCTGCGACCTGAAAAATGTCGATGCAATCGAAAGCACGTTTGCGGCCATCGTCGAAGCGGCAGGTCCGATCGACGTGCTCGTCAACAACGCCGGCAACGACGACCGGCACGAAATCGGCGATCTCACCGCGAGCTACTGGGACGACCGTATCGCGGTGAATCTGCGCCACCAGTTCTTCTGCGCGCAAGCCGCCGCGAACGGCATGCGTCGCGCGGGGCGCGGCGTGATCCTGAATCTGGGCTCGGTGTCGTGGCATCTCGCGCTGCCGAACCTCGCGATCTATATGACGGCCAAGGCCGGTATCGAAGGGCTCACGCGGGGTCTCGCGCGCGATCTGGGCGGCGCGGGCATCCGCGTGAACTGCATCATTCCGGGTGCGGTGAAGACGCCGCGGCAAATGCAGCTGTGGCAATCGGCGGAAAGCGAAGCGAAGGTCGTCGCGAGTCAGTGTCTGCAACTGCGCATCGAGCCCGAGCACGTCGCGCGCATGGCGTTGTTCCTCGCGTCCGACGACGCGTCGCGCTGCTCCGGCCGTGATTACTTCGTCGACGCAGGGTGGTACGGAGAATGAGCATGCAGGTACCTGTGTGCGTATGGGCGGTCGGCGCCGAACTGGCTGAAGGGCCGCTGTGGCAGGCTGCCGAGAACGCCGTGTATTTCGTCGATATCAAGGGGCGCCGGATTCATCGGCTGTCCGTCGCGAGCGGCGAGCAGCGGACGTGGCAGGCGCCGGACCAGCCCGGTTTTCTGGCGCCGCTCGCTAACGGCACGTTCGTGTGCGGGCTGCCAGGCGGCCTGCATCGCTTCGATCCGGCGAGCGGGGAGTTCAGCAAGCTCGTCGACGTCGAACCGCATCTGCCGGGCAACCGCCTGAACGACGGTTTCGTCGATGCCCAAGGGCGCTTGTGGTTCGGCTCTATGGACGATGCCGAAGAGGCGCCGAGCGGCACGCTCTATCGCGTGAACGAGCGAGGCTCGGCGATCGCGCAGGACGATGACTACGTGATCACGAACGGCCCGGCGATGAGCCCGGACGGCCGCACGCTGTATCACAACGACACGATGCGGCGCGTGGTCTATGCGTTCGACGTCGCCGCGGACGGCACGCTGTCGGGCAAGCGCATCTTCGCCGCGATCTCGGGCGACGGCCATCCCGACGGCATGGCCGTCGATGCCGACGGCTTCGTGTGGATCGCGCTGTTCGGCGGCTGGCGGATCGAGCGTTATTCACCGGCGGGCGAACTGGTCGATCAGGTGCCGTTGCCGTGCGCGAACGTGACGAAGCTCGCGTTCGGCGGCGACGATCTGCAAACCGTCTATGTGACGACCGCATGGAAGGGGCTGACTGCCGTCGAGCGCCAGCATCAGCCGCGGGCCGGCGGGCTGTTCTCGTTCCGAGCACCAGTGGCGGGACAGGTTCATGCTCGCTGCACGGTGGGCTTCGAGCGTTAAAACGACATAACACAGCGACAGGACAAGCCGCAATACGCAACCCTGACGTTGCCTGGTCGCTCCGCAAGGAGCGGCCCGCTATCATGTGCGTTCCATGACTTCCGCGCATTCGCCCCGATTCCTATCATGACGTCCAGGCCGCCAGTCCCGCCCCGCATGTCCGATGTTGCCGAACGAGCGGGAGTCTCGAAGATGACCGTGTCGCGCGTGCTCGCGGGCCGCAACGTGTCGCAAGCGACCCGCGAACGCGTGCAAAAGGTCATCGACGAACTCGGTTACGTCGCCGATGCGGCGGCGGGCGCGCTGTCGTCGGGACGCTCGGAGTTCGTCGCGGTGCTGGTGCCGTCGCTGTCCAGCTCGAACTTCTCCGACACCGTGCGCGGCCTGAATGCCGCACTGAATCCGCACGGTCTGCAACTGCTGCTCGGCGATACGGACTACCTGCTGGAACAGGAAGAACTGCTGGTGCGCTCGATGCTGCGCCACCAGCCGCGCTGCGTCGCTTTGACGGGCGGCCGGCACACCGACGCGACGCGCATGCTGTTGCAGCGCGCCGGTATCCCGGTCGTCGAAATGTGGGATTTGCCCAGCGATCCGATCGATACGGTCGTCGGCTTTTCGAACTCGGCGGCGGCGCGCGCGATGGTTCGGCATCTGCACGAGCGCGGTTATCGGCGGATCGGCTTTATCGCGGGCGCCAGCGAGCGCGACCGGCGCGGGCACGACCGGATGCGCGGCTACGTCGCCGAAGTCAAGGCGCTGGGCCTCGGCGAGCCGCGCGTGATCCGGCTTGGCGATTCGCCGATCACGATGAGCCACGGCGCGCCGGCAGTCAGCGCGTTGCTGGACACGTGGCCCGATACCGAGGCCGTGATGTGCGTGAGCGACATGTCGGCGTTCGGCGCGATCATGGAGTGCCATCGGCGCGGGCTGTCGGTGCCAGGCGACATCGCGGTTGCCGGTTTCGGCAACTTCGAGGTGTCGTGGTGCTGTCAGCCGAGCATCACGACGGTATCGGTCGATGCGTACGGCATCGGCCTGCGCGCCGGCGAGACGCTGCTCGCGGCGCTCGCTGACCGCGAAGCCGGCGGCGTGCATCGCAGCAAAGCGGTGAAGATCGATTTCACGGTGATTGCGCGCGATAGCGCGTAATGGGCGCGTCGCTGAATTCGCAAGCCGCGAATGCGTCGAACTACCCTTAATCAGACAGATCAGGGATATCCCTTGGTTGTCCGGACGGTAAGCCCGGCGTAACATCCACAGCCAGAAATGTTACCGGTAACTTTGCCGGCAACGGCATTTGCCAACAAAACACGCTGATGGAGAAACGAATGACCGCTGTACCGTCCGCCATCGCCGCGCCCACCGCGCGCGTCGACGAGTTCGAGGAAAGGACCTATCGCAAGGTCGTACGCCGGCTGCTGCCAATACTGTTGCTGTGCTATGTGGTTGCGTATCTGGATCGCGTGAACGTCGGCTTCGCGAAGCTGCAGATGCTCGACGATCTCGGCCTGTCCGACACGATGTACGCGATCGGCGCGAGCGTGTTTTTCTGGGGCTATTTCATCTTCGAAGTGCCCAGCAACGTGTTTCTGCATCGCTACGGCGCGCGTTTCTGGATCGCGCGCATCATGTTCACGTGGGGGCTCGTGTCGATGGCGCTCGCGTTCGTCGCGCCGCTCGCGCAGATCGCGCACGTCGAAACCGCGACGATGTTCTACATCCTGCGCTTCCTGCTCGGGCTCTGCGAGGCCGGCTTCTTCCCCGGCGTGATTCTGTACCTTAACTTCTGGTTTCCCGCGCAGCGCCAAAGCCGCGTGATGTCCGGCTTTCTGATCGCGATGCCGGTCAGTCTGATGCTCGGCGGGGTCGTGTCGGGCTGGCTGATGGAACATACGGCGGGCCTGCTCGGCTATCAGGGCTGGCAATGGATGCTGCTGATCGAGGGCGTGCCGTCGCTGCTGACCGCGTTCGTCGTGTACTTTTCGCTCGACGACGGCATCGACCGCGCCCGCTGGCTCACGCCCCAGGAAAAGAGCCTGCTCGCGGCGAATCTGCAGCGCGAAAGCGCGCACAAGACCGCGCGCTTCGGCTCCGCGGTGCGCGATCCGCGCGTCTGGCTGCTGGTCGCGATCTTGCTCACCTTCAATACCGGCTTCTACGGTCTCGCGTTCTGGCTGCCGTCGATCATCAAGGCGACCGGCGTGCAGGACCCGCTGCATATCGGCCTGTTGACCGCGATCCCGTACGGCGTGGCGATCGTCGCGACGCTCGCGAACGCCGCGCATTCGAAGAAGACCGGCGAGCGGCGCCTGCATGCGGCGATTCCGGCGCTGATCGGCGGAGTCGGTCTGATCATGAGCGCGGCTTTGGCGCATCATGTGGTGTGGGCGATCACGTTTCTGACGATCGCCACCGCTGGCATCCTCGCGTTGATGCCGATTTACTGGACGTTCCCGGGGCAGTTGCTGTCGGGCGCCGCGGCGGCGGCCGGCATCGCGATGATCAACGCGATCGGCAATCTGTCCGGATTTACTGGTTCGATGATCACCGCCGTGGCAAAAAACCTGACCGGCGACATCAACAACGGCACCTACGCACTCGGTGCGTGTCTGCTGGTCAGCTGCGTGCTGATCCTGCTCGTGCCGCGCACGATGCTGACGCGGGCCACGTCGAATGAAAACAGCGCGCCTGGCCGCGAGACGGCGCGCGCACGGAAACACGCAGAGCACGCATAAGCGCGTATCAGCAACCCTCACCCAGACAGAGAGACACGCATCATGTCAGCATCCACCCCGCGCCGGCTGCGCAGCCAGGAATGGTTCGACGATCCCTCGCATGCGGATATGACGGCACTGTACGTCGAGCGTTTCATGAACTACGGTCTGACGCGCGAAGAGCTGCAGTCGGGCCGGCCGATCATCGGCATCGCGCAGACGGGCAGCGACCTCGCGCCCTGCAACCGGCATCACATCGAACTGGCGGCGCGCACGAAAGCCGGCATTCGCGACGCGGGTGGCATTCCGATGGAGTTTCCGGTGCATCCGCTCGCCGAGCAGAGCCGCCGGCCGACCGCCGCGCTGGACCGCAATCTTGCGTATCTGGGTCTCGTCGAAATCCTGCACGGCTTCCCGCTCGACGGCGTGGTGCTGACCACCGGCTGCGACAAGACCACGCCCGCGTGCCTGATGGCCGCGGCCACTGTCGACATGCCGGCGATCGTGCTGTCCGGGGGCCCGATGCTCGACGGCTGGCACGACGGCAAGCGCGTCGGCTCGGGCACCGTGATCTGGCATGCGCGCAATCTGCTCGCGGCCGGCGAGATCGACTACGAAGGCTTCATGGAGCTGACCACCGCATCGTCGCCGTCGATCGGTCACTGCAACACGATGGGCACCGCGCTGTCGATGAATAGCCTCGCGGAAGCGCTCGGCATGTCGCTGCCCGGCTGCGCGAGCATTCCGGCCGCATATCGCGAGCGCGGCCAGATGGCCTACGCGACCGGCAAGCGCATCGTCGATCTGGTGCGCGAGGACGTGCGGCCGTCGAAGATCATGACTAAAGAAGCGTTCGAAAACGCGATCGTGGTCGCATCGGCGCTCGGCGCGTCGACCAACTGCCCGCCGCATCTGATCGCGATCGCGCGGCACATGGGCGTCGAGCTGAGTCTCGACGACTGGCAGCGCGTCGGCGAGCAGGTGCCGCTGATCGTCAACTGCATGCCCGCGGGCGAGTATCTCGGCGAGAGCTTCCATCGCGCGGGCGGCGTGCCGGCCGTGATGCACGAGCTCGCCAAAGCCGGCCTCGTGCACGAGGAATGTCTGACGGTGTCGGGCCGCACGATGGGCGAAATCGCGGCCGCCGCGCCGACGCCGGATCGCGAGGTGATCAAGACGACCGACGATCCGCTGAAGCACGGCGCGGGCTTCATGGTGCTGTCGGGCAACTTCTTCGACAGCGCGATCATGAAGATGTCGGTGGTCGGCGATGCGTTCCGCAAGACCTATCTGAGCGAGCCGGGTGCGGAGAACGCCTTCGAAGCACGCGCGATCGTGTTCGACGGCCCCGAGGACTATCACGCGCGCATCAACGACCCGGCCCTCGAAATCGACGAGCATTGCATTCTCGTGATTCGCGGCACCGGCACGGTCGGCTATCCGGGCAGCGCCGAGGTCGTCAACATGGCGCCGCCGGCGGCGCTCGTGCGCCAGGGCATCACGTCGCTGCCCACACTGGGCGACGGCCGGCAAAGCGGCACGTCCGCGAGCCCGTCGATTCTGAACATGTCGCCGGAAGCGGCGGTGGGCGGCGGCCTCGCGCTGTTGCGCACGAATGACCGCATCCGTGTCGATCTGAATTCGCGCAGCGTCAACGTACTGGTCGACGAAGCCGAACTCGCGCGACGCCGCGAAACCGTGAAGTTCGAGATTCCGGCCGCCCAAACGCCGTGGCAGGAGCTGTACCGCAAGACGGTCGGCCAGCTTTCGACCGGCGGCTGTCTGGAACCGGCGACGCTTTATCTGAAGGTGATTGCCGAGCGCGGCAATCCACGGCATTCGCATTGACCTGCAGGTGACAATGCCGGGCTTCGCACGCAACGCGACGCCCGGCCTTGCCCGTTTCTCCACTTATTCGAAAGAGCCCATCCCATGTCCGCAACTTCCTCCTCCAGCTTTCTTCCCGGCGATCTGAACGACGCGCTGCTGATCGGCCGCGTGTGGCGCAAGACCGAGCAGCATGAAGGACCGTGCGTGGTCGTCGTGCGCGGCGGCGAGGTGTTCGACATCACCGCGAGCGTGCCGACCACCGCCGATCTATTCGAACGCGACGATGCCGCGCAATTTGCGCGCAGCGCGCCGGGCGCGCCGCTCGGGCCGGTCGCGCAACTGATCGACGCAAACCTGCCGGGCGCGAGCACCCCCGCCGTGCGCCTGCTCGCGCCGTGCGACGTGCAGGCGATCAAGGCCTGTGGCGTCACGTTCGCGGTGAGCCTGATCGAGCGCGTGATCGAGGAGCAGGCCGGCGGCGATCCGGCGAAGGCGAAGGAAGTGCGCGAGACGATCGCATCGACGATCGGCACCGATCTGTCGAAGATCAAGCCGGGCTCGGAGGCCGCGATGAAGCTGAAGGCCGAGCTCGAGCGTCGCGATGCGTGGTCGCAATACATGGAAGTCGGCATCGGTCCGGACGCCGAAGTATTTTCGAAATCGCAGCCGATGTCGGCGGTCGGCTTCGGCGCGGACGTCGGTCTGCTCGCCGCGTCGGTGTGGAACAACCCGGAGCCGGAGATCGTGCTCGCGGTGAATAGCCGCGGCAACATCGTCGGCGCGACGCTGGGCAACGACGTGAACCTGCGCGACATCGAAGGGCGCTCGGCGCTGTTGCTCGGCAAGTGCAAGGACAACAACGGCTCGTGCGCGATCGGCCCGTTCGTGCGGCTGTTCGACGACACCTTCTCGCTCGACTCGGTGCGCAGCGCGAGCGTGTCGCTGCGCGTCGAAGGCACCGACGACGAGTTCGTGCTCGACGGCGTGAGCCATATGAGCGAGATCAGCCGCGACCCGGCCGACCTCGTCGCGCAGACCTGCGGCCGTCACCATCAGTACCCGGACGGCTTTATGCTGTTCCTCGGCACGATGTTCTCGCCGATCAAGGACCGCGACGCGCCCGGCGCCGGGTTCACGCATCACCTCGGCGACCGCGTGACGATTTCGACGCCGCAGCTCGGCGCGCTGACCAACACGGTGCGCCTGTCCACCGAAATCGAACCGTGGACGTTCGGCGTGCGCGCGCTTTATCGCAACCTCGCGGCTCGTGGCCTGCTGGTTGCTGAATAACTGGATCGTCGCTGCAATTTTCGAAAGGAGAATCAGGACATGAGTCAATTTGCAAACTACATCGACGGACAGTGGGTCGACGGCGCGAGCGTATCGCGTAACGTCAATCCGTCGAATCTCGACGACGTGATCGGCGAATTCGCGCAAGCCGACGCCGAGCAGACGCACCGCGCGATCAGCGCCGCGCGCAAGGCTTTCGCGACGTGGTCGCTGTCCACGCCGCAGCAGCGCTTCGACGTGCTCGACCAGGCGGGCAGCGCGATTCTCGCGCGCAAGGCAGAGCTCGGCAAGCTGCTCGCGCGTGAAGAGGGCAAGACGCTGCCCGAGGCGATCGGCGAAGTGGGCCGAGCCGGCCAGATCTTCAAGTTTTTTGCGGGCGAAGCGCTGCGCGTCGGCGGCGAAATCGTGCCGTCGGTGCGGCCGGGCATGACGGTCGAAATGACGCGCGAACCGGTTGGCGTCGTCGGCCTGATTACGCCATGGAACTTTCCGATCGCGATTCCGGCGTGGAAGATCGCGCCGGCGCTCGCGTACGGCAATACGGTCGTCATCAAGCCGGCCGATCTGGTGCCGGGCAGCACGTGGGAGCTGGTCAAGATCATCGCCGAGGCTGGCGCGCCGGCGGGCGTGATCAACCTCGTGATGGGCCGCGGCTCGGTGGTCGGCGAGGCGCTGGTGTCGTCGCCGCACGTGGATGCGATCAGCTTTACCGGTTCGGTCTCGACGGGCCGCGCGATCGGCGCGAAGTGCTTCGAGTCGGGCAAGAAATTCCAGCTCGAAATGGGCGGCAAGAATCCGATGGTCGTGCTCGACGACGCCGATCTCGATGTCGCGGTCGAAGCCTGCATCAACGGCGCGTTCTACTCGACGGGCCAGCGTTGCACGGCATCGAGCCGGCTGATCGTCACCGCGGGGATCTACGACCGCTTCATCGACGGCATGAAGGCGCGCATGCGCGCACTGAAGGTCGGCGATGCGCTCGCGGACGGCACGCAGATCGGCCCTGTCGTCGACGACAAGCAACTGGAGCAGGACGAGCGCTATCTGGCGATCGCGCGCGAAGAGGGTGGCACGGTGTTCGGCGGCGAGCGCGTCCAAGGCGTGACGCCGGGCAACTTCCTCGCGCCGGCGCTGGTCACGGAGACGACCTCGGCGATGCGCATCAACCGCGAAGAGGTGTTCGGGCCGGTCGCCTCGGTGATCAAGGTCAAGGACTACCAGGAAGCGCTCGCGGTCGCTAACGACACCGAGTTCGGTCTGTCGGCCGGCATCTGCACGACGTCGCTGAAGTACGCGAGTCATTTCCGCCGCCATGTGCAGGCGGGCATGGTGATGGTCAACACCGCGACGGCGGGGGTCGATTATCACGTGCCGTTCGGCGGCAGGAAGGGATCGAGCTATGGTCCGCGCGAGCAGGGCGCCTACGCCCGCGAGTTCTATACGTCGGTGAAGACCGCGTATATCAACCCGGGCGCGGTCTGACGCGACACTAGCAGGGCTTCCCAAAACGGAACTGGCCCGCCATTGCATTCAATCGCGATGGCGGGCCAGCAGGGGAAGCTGCAAGAGCGCTATGGCAAAGCGCTCCGGCAGGTACAGCTACATCAACGGCAACTTTCCAACCGGGAACGCGGCTTACTGCGCTGCGCGGCCCTGTTGCGACGAACCGCTGGTCACGCCGCCGACCGCGCTGTTTTGCGCCGCGACGCGGGCTTCGGCAGCCTGAATGTTCGACGGATATTCGTTCGGGTTCGAACGCGCAGGGTTGTAGCCGGCCTTTTCGATCTGAACCAGCTCTTCACGAACTTGCGCGCGGGTCAGCGGCTGGTTCGATTGAGCGAAAACAGCAACCGGAGCAGCGAGGGTAGCGGCGATAACGACAGCTTGAACGAGCGATTTCATTTTTACTACCTCCAGGTTTTGTCTTGTTAGGCTGCGAAACCGTTTGTTTGCAGCAGTGATGACAGTCTAGGGGGAACCGGAACTAGGGTAAATACCTAATTCCTGAACTCACTGTTTCCATAACTAGAACAATATTGGGGCGGCAAGGCTGTCGAGCATCGATTTGCGAAGCCATCCAAGGTGGTCGGGCGCGTGTATCAGCCGGCTGACACGGCTTGGACAAGCAGCCAGCCAGCGACGCCTATGGCTATGGCGCCGATCGCCCGTGCGACGCGCGCGCCGTCCGGCGCCACTCGCTCGGCGGTGATGGCGGCCGTCACGGCAGCCATCAAGCGCAAATCAGTCATTCCGGCGACCAGCAGAATCGCCGTCAACCCCGCGCAGCAACCGGCACAATCCACCCCGATGCGCAGCCCGTAGCGCCACGCGCTTGCCGCGTTGGCGGCGAGGCTCGGTGTCGCGCGACAGCAGGCGAGGCGGCGCGTTTTCCACGTGCTGAACTGCAATGCGCCGGCGAGCAGGACGACCACGCCGGCCGCTAACGGCGCCGAACGAGCGAGCGCTAGCCACCGCAACTCGAACGCCGCGAGCGACGCACCGAGCGCAAACACCGCCACGCCGAGCGCAGTCCATACGACGGCATACGCGCCGCTCACCAGCACGGTCAGCAGCGCCAGTCGCCCCGCGCTGGCCCGCGGGCCGACCGCGTCGCGATAGCGCAGCAGCGTCGGCATCAACGACGGCAACATCATCGCCCCCATCATCACGATCCACATGCCGATGAACGATGCCGCGGTGCGGGCCCACGTGCGCCCGCAAGTCGGCATCCACAGCGTCGACATCGACCAGCCGCCGGGCATCGGCAGCGCGCCCATCGCCGACATCGACGCGTTGTGCGCCAGTGTCGCCGCGACGCTCGCGATGAACACCAACGTGCAGACGCCGACGAACACGCGCTGCGATAAGCGCATCGCGCGCCACGTAGAGAAGTGCTGCCCGCTCACGCAGGCAGCGCGCACGAGCGGGCCCATCACCGCTCGTACTCGTCGTGACGGCGCCACCAGATGCCTGTCTCGTTGCGTCCCTTCGGCGCGCGATCGAGCCACTGGTACATGCCCCACAGCGCATCGACGCCGCGCGCGTAGGTCGAATACGTGTGATAGACGACGCCGTCTTCGAGCACGAACGCGCTCATGCCGGGCCGGTCGCGCGAATAGGTGGCCGCGTCGGTGCCGCAGGTCGCCGCGAATTGCGCGACGGGTTCGGGCGTGGGACTCACGTCCATCGCGTGACTGTTGCGTGCGTAGTTGTATTCGATATCGCCGGCGCGCTGCTGTGCTTCGGTGAACGAGACATTGAAGTCGAAATTGAAATCGCCGCTTGCCGACGACGCCCATGGAAACGTCCAGCCCATGCGCCGCTTATACGCCTGCAACTTCTCGAGCGGCGCGCGCGACACCGCCATCAGCATCACGTCGTGATGCGCGAGATGCACGGCGAAGCCGCCGAAGCCGTCCGCGATCGACGAGCACGACGGGCAGCCCGCCTTGTAGTCGGGCCCGAACATGAAGTGGTAGACGAGCAGCTGCGAACGTCCGCTGAACAGCTCGGCGAGCGACGCGCTGCCTTCGTCGGTATCGAAGCGGTAGGCCTTATCGACCTTCACCCACGGCAGCGCCTGACGTTGCCGCGCGAGCTCGTCGCTGTGTCGCGTGTGGGCTTTTTCCGCGTCGAGCAGCGCGCGTCGCGCGTCGAGCCACTGTTCGCGTGTTCCGACCGGATGCGTGGTCATCGTGGGTTCCTCCGTGGGTCGTGCCGCGCCGCGCGAGCTCTTGCCCGAAGGCGTCGGTGACGGTTGATGGTCGTGCTAGATTAGAACCGGGCATCGATCGGATGGGAGTGACAAGTGTGGCGGGATTCGCTTGATGCATTGACGTGCTACGCGCGGACTCGCACGCCGTGGACGCGCTGATTGCGGCGGCGGCGCGCGCGCTCGCGGCCGGCGATCCGCTCGGCGCGCTCGACCGCGTCGCGTTGCGCGACGACGCGCCGGCGCTCGCGCTGCGCGGCATTGCGATGGCTCAGCTCGGCGATTTCGTGCGCGCAAGGGCGCTGGTGCGCGGCGCCGCGCGCGCGTTCGGCGCGCAGCATGCGGTCGCGCGTGCGCGCTGCGTGGTCGCCGAAGCGGAGATCGCGTTCGCGTCGCGCGATCTCGCATGGCCCGCCAGAACACTCGATGCCGCGACCGCCACGCTCGACGCGCACGGCGATCGCGTCAATGCCGCGCATGCGCGGTATCTGGCGGCGCGGCGTCTGCTGCTGATCGGCCGTCTCGACGAAGCGGAGCGCAAGCTTGCCGCGCTCGATCCCCGGCCGTTTCCGCCCGCGTTGCGTGCCGCGCATGAGCTGGTGGTCGCGGGGGTCGCGCTGCGGCGTTTGCGCAGCGGCGCCGCCCGTGCCGCGCTGGCGCGGGCCGCACGCGCGGCACGCGAGGCCGGCATTCCGGCGTTGATCGCGGAAGTCGAAAGCGCTTCGGCCGCACTGAGCGAGCCGGCGGCGCGCATGATCGCGCGTGGCGAAGAAGAACCGATCCTCCTCGATGAAATCGAGAAGCTGCTGACCTCGAACCAGGCGGGCGGTCCGCTCATCGTCGATGCTTGCCGCTACGCGATCCGCGACGCCAACGCGGCGATTGCGCTGGCGAGCCGACCGGTGTTGTTCGCGCTTGCTCGCATGCTCGGCGAGGCATGGCCCGACGACGTGCCGCGCGACGCGCT
Source organism: Paraburkholderia sp. BR10954 (assembly GCF_040965775.1). Classification (NCBI taxonomy): domain Bacteria; kingdom Pseudomonadati; phylum Pseudomonadota; class Betaproteobacteria; order Burkholderiales; family Burkholderiaceae; genus Paraburkholderia; species Paraburkholderia sp. BR10954. The sequence continues at coordinate 85,592 of NZ_JBFRCK010000028.1, read as the reverse complement.
CGTCGCACGCGCGTTCCGCGCCAAACGCGCCGACGAATCGCATCGCGCGCGGCTGCGCGTCGAGATCGGCCGGCTGCGCGCGGTGCTCGGCACGCTCGCGAGCGTCAGCGCGACGACGCGCGGCTTCGCGCTCGCCCCGCGGCAAGCGCGCGAGGTCGTCGTGCTGGCGCCGCCAGTCGAAGGCGAGCATGCGGCGCTGCTCGCGTTTCTAGCGGATGGCGAATCGTGGTCGAGTTCCGCGCTTGCCCTCGTGCTCGGCGCGAGTCAGCGCACCGTGCAGCGATCGCTCGACACGCTCGCCGCGGCCGGCAAAGTGCAGCCGGTGGGCGAGGGGCGCGCGCGCCGCTGGATGACGCCGCCGCTCGCCGGATTCGCGACGGCTTTGTTACTCCCTTCCCCGTTCCCTTCGTGATTAGGATGGTCATCATGAACCACTCTGCCGCCAGAATTGTCCGCGAATATGGGCCCTTTACGGGCGTCGATAAAGTGCACGGAGTCACTTACGACGGCCGGCAGGTGTGGATCGCGACCGGCGAACGACTCGACGCGTTCGATCCGGCGAGCGGCGAGACGCTGCGCTCGATCGCGGTTCCCGCCGACGCGGGCACGGCTTTCGACGGCGAGCACCTGTTCCAGATCGCGAATGGCCGCATCCAGAAGATCGATCCGCAGAGCGGCCGTGTGCTGTCGACGATCGCGGCGCCCGGCGACGGCGGCCACTCCGGGCTCACTTGGGCCGAGGGTTCGCTGTGGGTCGGTCAGTATCCCGAACGGAAAATCTATCAGGTCGATCCGGACACTGGCGCGGTGTTGCGCACGATCGAATCGAATCGCTTCGTGACCGGCATTACGTGGGTCGACGGCGAGCTATGGCATGGCACGTGGGAAGGAGACGAGAGCGATCTGCGGCATATCGATCCGCGCACGGGCGAGGTGCTCGAGAGTGTCGAGATGCCTGCCGGCGCGGGTATCTCCGGACTCGAATCGAACGGCGCGGATCTGTTCTTCTGCGGCGGCGGCGGCAGCGGGCTCGTTCGTGTCGTGCAGCGTCCCGCGCGAGATAGCGGTTCGCAAATGACGGTCGATTCGACGAGCGAGTGAGTCATCACTTAAATAGCCGGCGTCGTTATTGGTCCTGGTATTTGGTTTATTTGTACTCGTCGATAACTTAATTCATCGATAGTAAGAAAACGAAATATTTCTCGTTACTCTTATCGCGCCTGTCGTCCCTCTTCCTGCGAGGGCGTCTTTGCCTGAAAAGGCATCGTTTTTTTAAACCTTTATGCATTGGTTCGCCCCACTTGAGGCGAATCGGGAGTATTTTTTCTGCTTCCCCGTGCATTGCGCCTTTTCAAAAAGATGTGAACTGAACCAAGCCAGGTTGTCACGGTAATCCTTATCGTGGGCAGACATACTTTTTACACAATCCCTTCATATTATTCGCTCGTTTTACTAAGTCTTGCCCCCGATAAAAGAAGCGGTTGCCGAAACAACTCACACAGGGTCCTCCAAATGTCATCGCATCACAAAATGCGTCCAGCGCTTTGTCTAACGTCCGTTGCCGCTGCCTGCGTGCTCGCAGCTTGCGGCGGAAATTCGGACAGCCTCGGCTCCAGCAACAACAACGCCAGCACGACCTACTCGGGCGTGGTCGCGGCAGCTGCTTTCGTACCGGGCAGCTCGACCGGTAACCCGAACCTGAAGGCCGGCTACTACGCCGGTGCGACCGTGTTCGTCGATGCCAATGGCAACGGTGTGCTCGACAACGGCGAAGCCTCGGCGAAAACCGACGCGAACGGCCATTTCTCGTTGACCACGACCGCCTCGGGTCCGCTCGTCGCTGACATCACGACCTCGGCGACCAACACGGCATCGGGCGCAAACGTGGCGAGCCACCTGATCCTGCGCGCTTCGGTCGACCAGATCGCCGACCAGGGCGCCGGCAAAGTCGTGATCAGCCCGATGTCGAGCGAAGTGCAGCGCCTCGTCGAAGCCAACGGCACCAAGTACGCGACCGAGAAGGCTAATCTGTCGACCCGTCTGTCGGGCCCGTCGTTCAACAACGCGTCGGTGACGGTTTCCGGCGCCGACGCCCTCGCCGACGTCAACACGCTGTCCGGCGCCGAGCAGTACGCCGTGCTGTTCGAAGACAACGCACTGACCAACCGCTACACGTACGCCACCACGAAGCTCGATCGTGGCGATATGTACCCGGACAACCTCGCTGTCAAGGGCGGTGATCCCCGTCTGGTCGGGACGAGCGCCACCGCGGCGAACCTCGTCAAGCCGCTCGAGAGCCAACAGCGGATCACGTTCGCGCAGGCACAGCAGGCCGCTTTCAACATCGAGGGCATCCCGGCCTACGACAATGTCTTCATCATCGTCGAAGAGAACAAGTCGACGGACGCGATTCTGAACAACTCGCGGGCCCCGGCGATCAACAAGCTGCTCAGCACGTACAACCAGCTGACGACCTACTACTCGACCGGTAACCCGTCGGAGCCGAACTACACGGCGATGGGCGGCGCCGACGACTACGGCATTACCGACGACAACTGGTGGGGCTGCGGTGCCACTGGCGCCTACGCGATCAAGGACGTTGCCTTTAACGGCGGCACTGCTTCCGACGGTCAGCTGCTTCCGGTTACCGGCGTGCTCCCGCCGCAGGACAGCGCCCACCTCGCTGGTTTCAGCACGACCAGCGGCGCTGCCTGCAGCGTCAACCCGACCTCCGGTACGGTTCACAACGTGCCCGGCGACAACCTGTTCACGCTGCTGTCCAAGGCCGGTTTGACCGCGCGTACCTACAGCGAATCGATGAACCCTGGTCAGGACGCGCGCGCCGACAGCGTTGCGCAAAGCGTCTCGAAGGCGTACAGCGGCACCGCCATCGACGGCACGGTTATCCAGGATAGCCAGGCCTACCCGATGCCGGGCGGTCTGTACAAGGTCAAACACGGTCCGTCGATCGCTTTCCAGGACGCGCGCAGCCTGCCGGAGTTCTACGCCGACAACCGCACGATCTTCGGCACGCAGTACAACGAAGCCGACTGGAAGAGCACGTCTCCGTACTCGAGCGCCAACGGTGGCACCTACGACACGTCGAAGTGGATCTACGACCAGTTCAGCCTCGACCTGGCCAAGGGTGACGTCGGCAACATCAACTTCATCGTGCCCGACCAGTGCGACGACATGCACGGTGTAGGTACGGACACGGAGACCTGTAACGGCGGCGCGAACAGCAACAACGGTCAGAACGCCAGCATCACGCGGGCCGACATCTATCTGAACAATGTCGTCACCGCGATCCAGAACTCGGCGCTCTGGAAGAACCCGCAGAAGCGCGTTGCGATCGTCGTGATGTTCGACGAAGGTGAAGGTTCGTCCACGTCCTGCTGTGGCTGGAACGCAGGTGGAAAGACCTCCGGTGCAGCACCGCTGGTGATCAGCAACGGCGCTGTGACCAAGTCGACGGCGCCGAGTGGCTACGCAAGCGGCAACATCGGCCACGGCAACTCGATCTTCGGCGTTATCACCAACCAGCAAGACGTCGGTACGGCGGCCAAGGGCATCGTCGACAGCGACGCCTACAGCCACTTCTCGCTGGTGCGCACGCTGCAGGACATGTTCCAGATCGCCGATCCGGCTGTCGATGCTTCGTACGTGAACCGCGCGAAGTACACGGAAGCGTTCATTCTGCAGAACATCGCGAACCTTCCCGAGTTCACGGGCAGCGCCGATACGCACTTCGACTCCGTTCGTCCGATCAACCACGCCTACGTGATCCCAGCCGGCCACGTGCAGAAGCTGAATCCGGCCGACATCACGGGCGTCAAGGACAACAACGGCAACCTGATCAGCACGACCGCGCTGACGACGCAGACGGGACCGGACGCAACGCAGAAAAACATCTGGTCGCTGAAGTAAGCGCGTGGTGATGCTTAAAGCTACCCCATCAGGCGGTAGATAACGCGGCACAGGGGAGCGGTATCGACCGCTCCCCTGTCCGTTATAAGATCAAGAGAACAATACGATGCGTAAGACAGTTTTTCGCGCGGTCGCGTGCGTGGCCATCATGCTGAGCGTGGCCGGCTGTGGAAACGGCAGCGGCGACGCTTCAGCACCGAACACAGCGTCAGGCGCGACTACGGGGAGCACGAGTACTTCTGATGCGAGCACATTGAGCCTTGCCGCTCAGGCCGGTCAGAAACTGTTCTTCGACTCGAACCTGTCCGGCAACAAGAACATGGCGTGCGCGACTTGCCATGACCCTGCCTATTCCTATGGGCCGCCGAACAGCCTGTCCGTGCAACTGGGCTCCGATCCGACGCAATCCGGCGCACGCGCCGTGCCCTCGTTGCGCTACAAGGACGCGACACCGCCTTATAACGACGTAGCGGCGAATCCGGATAACGTCACCTCCAACGCGCCCGGAGGCGGCTTCATGTGGGATGGCCGCGCCGCAACGCTGGCCGACCAGGTCGCAATGCCGCTCCTCAATCCGGTCGAGATGAACTCCTCGAAAACGGCCGTGGTACAGGCGGTGCAGAACGCCTCTTACGTGGACCTGTTCAAGCAGGCCTTCGGCGCGGATGTGTTCAGCAACCCCGACGCCGCCTTCGCCGATGTCGGCAAAGCGATCGAGGCCTATGAACATGAAGACACCAGCTTCCACCCGTACACGAGCAAGTACGATCTCTACGTGCATAACAAGATCGGTGGAACTTTGACGGCGGCCGAAACCCGCGGCCTGTTGATCTTCAACAGCGGCACCATCGGCAACTGCTCGGCCTGCCACTATGCCGGAGCCAACTTCGACGGCAACCAGGGCCTGATGACGGACTTTACCTATCAGGCGATTGGTCTGCCGCGCAACGATACTTCGATCCCGAACAATCCGTCGCCGATCCCGGCAAACCAGGATCCGGCCTACTACGACATGGGCCTGTGCGGGCCGCTACGGACCGACCATCAGCCGGGCACGGCAGGTATTGCGACGCCCGATCCCTACTGCGGCATGTTCAAGGTACCCACACTGCGCAACGTGGCGACCCGCGGCGCGTTCTTCCATAACGGGGTCCTGCATTCGCTGGTCCAGGTCGTGCATTTCTACAATACGCGAGACACCAACCCAGAATACTGGTACCCGGCTACCGGGGGCACCGGCGCGCTCATCACAAACCCGAGCTATGCGCTGTTCCCGCAGTACGCGTCGGGTGCCACGGTGCAAAAGTTCAACGACCTGCCGGCGGCCTTCCAGGGCAATGTCGACGAGGAACTTCCGATGGGCACCGGCGACGGCGGCAGCAATACCCTGGGTAGCGGCACACAGCCGCGGGCGCAGGGCAGCACGCCCATCATGACCGAGCACGATATGCAGGACCTGATCTGCTTCCTGAACACCCTGAGCGACGGCTACAAGCCGCCCGCAACGCAGCCGACCAGCGGCACGTGCGTAAACTGATTCCTCAACCTTGGACCGATTGTTTTTTGACGATGAAGCGAATTTCAACTACAGCGCGTAGCGCGGGTATTGCGGTTTCCCTGTTCTCGTTGATGCTGCTAGGCGCTTGCCAAAGCAAACAGAACCTCAGCGAACCCAGCATGGAGAACTTCACCAAGACCATTAGCAGCTACCTGGGTGAGCGCGGCAACCTGTGCCTCGCGAAATACGACTGGCCGATTTACGTGGCCGACCAGGATAAGACTTCGAACTCGCGCGACGCCGTCCAATTGCCTGTGCTGGAAAAACTCGGTGTGGTCAAAGGCACCGACATGACCGTCGAGCGCACGGACAATGATGGCGCCAAGGTGTCGGCGCCGGGGCGCAAGTACGAACTGACCGATGAAGGGAAGAAGTTCTTCCTGCACAAGCCCGTCGTGGTTGCAACGGCTACCAGGCGCGTCACGCACGACGCCGACTTGTGCGTGGCCACGCTGAGCCTGGACAAGGTGGTGGGCTGGGAGCCGCCGCTGACCCGCGACGGCGAGACCAGGACCTCGGTGCTCTACACCTATAAGATCGACCCGGTGCCTTTTGCGAGGACTCCCGAGTTCCAGCGAGTGTTCCCGATGGTGGAGCGCGTGATCGAAGGCGCCGGCACGATGCAACTGCGCGAGGGTGTGCGCTTGACCAAGGACGGCTGGGTGGCGGAAGAATATTTCGTTCGCTGATCGCCGAGTTTGACGACGCGGTGCACGACCAGATCGCGCGGCACCTGATGCGCGGCGGCGGCCCCTTGCCGCCGCGCCAGGACCACCCGCACCGTTATGGTGTCCCCGCCGAACTCAATCCCGTGCTCGCGAAATAGATCACGAGAAAATACAGCAGCACGTAGAGCGCGTAGGTCTGCCCGTCGCCGGTATAGACGCGTCGTATCCGTGCCGCCGCCGCGAGCGCGAAGTGCGATAGGCCGCGCCAGAAAATCTGCGCGACCGGCGGCACCGTGCGGCTCAGCATCGGCCGGTAGAAGTGGTAAAAGTCCGGGGCGTTGCGCGCGTTGCCGCGACGGCTGCGGTAGTACAGCGCACCGAGTCCGAATACGATCGCGGTGACGATCAGCACGACGATCACGACCGGTGTCGGATTCCAGAACCCGTAGATGCTTTCGAGCGACATGCCACCCCATACCAGGGTCGCCGCGAACTGTGGATCGATCGCGGCGGATACCGGTTCGAGCAACACCTTCGGAAAGAACGACAGGATCGCGATACCGACCACGAACAGGAACTGGGGCACCAGCAGCATCACCGGCGCTTCGCGCACCTGCGGCCGCTGCAGCAGGCGCGGCTTGAGGAAGACGCCGTTCAACAGGCGCAGCATGTACAGAAAACCGGCGCAGGTCGCGAGCAGTCCGCACCCGGCGAGCCCGTACCAGCCCTTGTCGGTCATCGCGCTCAGCAATAGCCACTTGCCGCCGAAGCCCATCAGCGGGGGCAGGCCCGACATCGACACGAGCGCGATCACGACCATCGCGAACGTCAGCGGCATCTCGCGCGCGAGGCCGCCCACAGCGGCGAAGTTGCGCGTGCCGGTGCGCAAGATCACACCCGCGAGCGCGAGGAACAGGATGCCCTTCACGAACATGTGATTGGCGACCAGGTACAGCGCGGTGACCCAGCCGAGATGGCTCATCAGGCCGATCGCGGTGACGATATAGCCGGTCTGGCTCATGCTCGACAGCGCGAGCATGCGTTTGAAGTCGTTCTGCCGCAATGCCATCAGCGCGCCGAACAGCGCCGTCAGCATGCCGATCCATGTCATCACGTGCGCGAGTTCGAGGCCGACCTCCGAGCGTATCGTCAGATAGGTGCCGATCAGCAGGCCGAACATCGCGACCTTGCTGACCACCGCCGACAGCATCGCGGTCACGTCGTCTTCCGCTTCGGTGTAGGCGCCCGGCAGCCATACGTGCACGCCGATCGCGCCCGCCTTGATCAGGAAGCCGGCCGCGAGCAGCACGAACGCATAGTTCGCTTCCGGCCCCGAATGGATCAGCGCCGATAGTGCGATGGTGTCGTCGATCGCCGCGACGTTGGCGAAACCCGCCAGCAGGAAGAACGCCGCCAGCAACGAAAACAGCAGGAAGGTCAGCACATGCGGGCCCGCGCGCCGGCACTTCGCGATCAGGAAGCACGACGACAGCGTGATGATTTCCCAGCTATAGAAGAATTCGAGCGACGTCGATGAGCGCAGCAGCGCCGGAATCGACAGCGACAGCACAACGAGCATCGGATAGAAGCCGGGGCGCACATCGTCGCGATAGAGACTCGCCGCGGCGATCACGAGGCTCCCCGCGAGCAGCAGCCAGGCGAACAGCCCGGCGATACGGCCCACGCCTTCGCAAAGCAGACTGCCGATCAGTCCAATCGCGATGACCGCGAGCACGCCTTTCACGCGCCCCGGCAGACGATCGGCCGCATAGAACAGCGCGCCTGCCGTGAGCGGCGAGAAGATCCACGCCGACGCGACGCCCGAGAAGACGGCCGCCATATAGGCCGCCGCGATCAGCAGCACGGCGACGCCGAACAGCGGCAGCAGCGCGGCGAGATTCGGCCGGGCTTTGGCCTCGACATCGGACGGAGCCAGCGCGCGCACGAACCAGTGGAACATATAACCCGCTTCGAGCAGCGAGCCGGTCAGGATCAGCACGATCCAGTACGGCTTGCCGGCGGCGGTCAGGCGCATCACCAGTTCCCACTTCGCCCAGAAGCCGGGGAACGGCGGCAGCCCCGCAATCGCGACCAGGAAGAGGCCGAGCAGGCCTATCAGCAATGGGCTGCGCGACAGGATCGCGCGTGCGTCGCCGCCGTGCCGCCGCAGTACGCCGGTCAGCCAGAACAGCCCCGCCTTCGCGAACAGATGGTTGATGAACAGGCCGCCGACGACGAGCGGGATCGATGCGTCCCCGCCGACCTGGCGCAGCAACGCGAGCGACAGCATCAGTAGCGCCATTTGCCCGATCGACGAATAGCCGAGCACGCGCTGCGGTTTCGTTTGCTTGATCGCGAGCAGGTTCGAGAACAGAAACGTGACGCCGCCCGACACGGCGAGCAGCGTGAGTTGGCCGTCGAATAGCGGCAGCAACTTCAGCAGCGCGAAGAACACGCCCGCCGACACGCCGACCGATACCATCGCGGCGACGCCGCTCGGCGCGGTCTCGTAGACGTCGAGCCCCCAGCCGTTGGCCGGAAACGGCTTCAACTCGATCACGAGACCCGCGAACACGAGCAGGATCGCGGCCGTGCCGATCGGGCCGCCGATCTGCTCTCGCAGCGACAGCAATTCGTCGATGTTCAGCGTGCCGCTCACGTAGTAGAGCAGCACTGCGCCGAGCAGGAACAGGGTCGACGCGATCACGGTCGCGAGGATGTACTTGAACGCGGCGGCGAGCGCGGCGGGTGTGCGCTCGAGCCCGAACAGGCCGTATGTCGCGATCGACACGATCTCGAGAAACACGAACAGGTTGAACAGGTCGCGGGTCATCACCATGCCGTCGATGCCCATCACCAGAATCAGGTACAGCAGCAAGGCCGCGTAGTTGCCGCGCAGACGGTCCCACAGATGCAAGGCGCCGAGCAGCGCGACCACGTTGACGCTGAACGTGAAAAGGCCTTCCCACAAGCCGAAGCGCAGATTGATCGACACCGGCGGCAGCGCGCCCGCGGTCAGCACTTCGATCGTGTCGCCGCCATCGAGCAGGCCGTAAAACGACACGCCGGAGACCAGCACGATCCCGCACAGCGCGATGAAGAAACCGAGCGTGAGCCACGGCTTGCCGAGCCGATACAGCAGCGGAATCACAAAGCCGCCGCCGAGCCCGAGAATGAAGATCTGCAACGGATGAAACAGTGCGGCTACCATTTCGACTCGGTGAAGGCGTCGATGGAGAGCGTCTTTTTGACGGCGTAAAGACGGATTGCGAACGACAGCATGATGGCGGTGACCGATAGCCCGATCACGATCGCGGTGACGACGAGCGCCGATGGAATCGGATCGATCGCACGGTGCGCGGCTGCGGATTTGCTGAGCGCCGCATCGATGATCGGCGCAGTGCCACCCGTGATGTAGCCGGTCGCGACCATCACGATGTGCAGGCCCGTGTCGATCACCGCGAAGCCGATGATGATGCGCAGGATGTTGCGGTGGGTCAGCATGCCCCACAGGCCGATCAAGGAAAGACAGAAACCCGTGATCAGCAGGATCTTCGAAACCGGGATGCCTGTGCTCATGCGCTCTCCTTTTCGTTCAGCTTCTGAACCGGTCGATGATGACGCTAAGCTCCGCGCCGACCTTGACGCCGAGCAGCGCGGAAATCAGCGGGATCGCGCCGGCGCTGAAGAACGTGCCGAATTCGCCGCGCGGCAGAAAGCGCGCGTCGAGAAAACCGCCCGCGAGCACGAGGCCCAGAATGCCGATGCACACGTAGAGCACGCCCGCGAGCGATTCGACGACGCTCAGCAGCGCGAGGTTCAGCGTCGAGCGGGGCCGCGCGAGCAGCATCAGCATCACCGCGGATGCGACGATCGCGCCGCCCTGGAAGCCGCCGCCCGCCGACAGATGGCCGTTGACGATTACGTAGCCGCCGAAGGTGAAGATCATCGGCAGCAGCACCTGTTTGCCGGTATGTACGATCTCGCCGGCGGGCCGGCGCGCAAGCGCGGCTTCGTCCGCCACAGCGGTGGGCGTTGCGCTTTCCTCTTTCAGCAGCACGCCGACGCTCGCCGCGACCATGAACAGCACCGCGACTTCGCCGAGCGTGTCGAAGCCGCGAAACGTAATCAGGATGCCGGTCACGATGTTCGGAGCGCCGAGTTCGAGCGGCCCTCTGACGACGTAGTACCAGGCGAGCGGGCGCAGCCCCTGCAACTCCGTATAGCCGCCGACAATTCGCCAGAACACGACCGCGAACAGCAGCACCGTCAGCAGCCCGAACACGCGACGCATCATGATTCGGCCTTCCCGGCGGTGCGCGCATCTTCGTCGGCGAGCGCGTCGGTGATCGTGGACGGGGTCATCGGCGTGCGGATCAGCCAGGCGGCGCGCGATAACGCATGCGAGGACAGCGGGTTGGTCACGAGCACGAAGTAGATCAGCAGGATCAGACGGAAGGTCCAGCTCGGGTGGTAGAACGCGAGGCCGATCAGCACGAGCATGTTGCCGAGCGTCGACGCCTTGGTGCCGGCCTGAATGCGCGTATACGCATCCGGCATGCGCAGCAGCCCGAGGCCGGCGGAGAACAGAAAGACGGCGCCCAACAGGATGAACACGCTGCCGGTCAGTTCGAACATGCGCTAGCCCTTCTGATAGCCGGTTTTGCGGATCGCGTACAGAAAGACGAAAGTCGTGAGTCCCGAGCCGATCGCGGCTTCGGCCATCGCGACGTCCGGCGCGGCGAGCAGCAGGAAGGCGACCGCCGCGAACAGGCTCGCGAGTCCAGAGCTCACCATCGCGGCCAGCAGATTCTTCAGGCAGACGGCCAGCACCCCGCTCACGAGGATGCTCGCGCACATCAGCAGCAGGAGCAGTTCGAGCATCGCTCACAGCCCCCTTTCAAGAAAGCGCGCAATCGCGAGCACCGCGAGAAAGCTGAGCAGTGCGTACACGAGCGCGACGTCGATATAGACGAAACGACCGGAGAACTGCGCATACAGCGCGATCAGCGATAGCGAGATGACCGTCAGCACGTCGATCGCGACGATGCGGTCGACGAGTGTCTTGCCGATCACGAGACGGATCACGCCGAACAGGATCGCGAACAAGATCAGCACGCCGGCGATCCGGAGCATGATCTCAGCCAAAGACTTTCTCCAGATGCTTTTCGAACGGTGTGACGAGTGCGTTGGTCGCTTCGTCGATATCGGTCGTCTTCACGTCGAGCCAGTGAATGAAAAGTATGTCGTCCCGAATATCCATCACGAGCGAGCCCGGCGTGAGCGCAATCGAATTGGCGAGCGCGAGACGGCCGAGGGGTGTTTGGAGGCGGGTGCGAACCTTGACGATGCCGGGCTTGATGTCGATACGCGGCGAGTACACCAGCGCCATCACATTCAGATTGGCGCGTACGAGCTCGACGATGAAAGTCACGCTATACGCGGCGAAGTGATACGGCGCGGCTGGCGTTAGACGTAGGCGCTGCCATGCTTCGCTCGACGATACGAAGACACGCGCGACGACCAAGGTAATGACGAGACCGGCAAGAACGGGTTCGACCGCGAGCGATGCATTCGCGACCATCCAGATGACGAACAGGATGACCCAGAGGCCGGGCATTCCCCGAGGAACGAACGACGACACCGGTTTTCCGTTGTTCGAAGGCATGTCATCGGTTCCTAAGGAGGCCTTGCGGAAAATTCTAAGTGACAATTTATGGCAAATCAAACCCGACGCCGATCAGCGCTCGTTGATTGGAAAAAACCGCGATAGATGGATGTGTGCAAACAATACCCGTCCCGACGTAGCTCGCTAAGTGACTGTTTTGTATGAATATTCGTCTTTCCCCGCAATTCCATGTTTGCAAACAGATATGGTCTGGTGCGGGGCGCGCTGCAAAACGGATTTGCAAATGAAATCTGTACTGATGCCCTTGGGCATGCCGTGCACTCATGCAAGTACCACGTTCGTATCGGCGAAGGCTGCCCGGGTTCGCTTTGCTGAGACCGACCAGTTGAATCCACGACTCGACGGTGGCCATTCCGAAACCAGAATGAAAAAAAGGCTGCAGAGATTTCTCCGCAGCCCTTTGACTTTCCAGGCGTCTACGCTTCGCGCGTTCGGAAATTATGCTGCGGTGCGGCTTCCGTCAACGCATCATCGCTACCTTCCTCCAGCGAAATATTCCGGGTTTCGCGTCCCTTGACCCACCAGATCGCGGCGGCAACCGGACCGGGCAGCGCAAGCGCCAGCAGTACGAGCAACGGTGCGGAAGGGGTACCCGTCGTGCTGAAGGCGCTGGTCAACAGTAGCGGCGTAATCATTGCGCCCACTCGACCGAAAGCAACGGACACGCCCAAACCCGACGCGCGCAACCGCGTCGGCAGGATCTCAGACGAAACCACGTAAGCCGAGATATAGCCCCACGTGACGCCAAACTGGATCAGGCAATAGCCGACCACCATGGAAGGCAGCGTTTGCGCAAAGTACACCACCAGAATAGCGAGCACAGTGAACGTGTAGCTTGTGAACAGCGACGAGCGACGCCCCCACGACTCGAGCACACGCGATGCCAGGAAGCCACCGAGCAAAGCCGCTACGTTGCCGTAAATGTAGTAGATCGGCATTGCAGCAGCAGGCACTTTCATGTACGGCAGAATGACGAGCGCCATCAACGACAGTACGCCATACACAACGACGGCTTGCGAGAAGTTCAAAGCACTGGCAAGGCCGCACGGTCCGCGATAGCGGCCAACCAGCTCACTCACGTTGCGCCAGAACGTCGGGTGTGCAGGCACGATCACGGTGGGCTCATAGCGTTTCTGCGCTTCGGTTGCCGCGCTGATCCCGGCACCCTTTGCATACGCGGCAATTTCATCGACGATTGCTTCAGCTTCGGTCACGCGCCCTTGCTGCAGAAGCCAGCGCGGCGATTCGGGAATGACGCGGCGAATCCAGAAGAAAATCAGGGCCATCGTGGTACCCAGGCCGAAACCTACGCGCCACGCGATGTCGGGCGGCAGGAGATTCAGCGCGTAGTACGAAACAACGGCGGACAGTACGGCACCGAGGGGAAAACCCGACAGGATCAGCGCGTCGGTACGTCCGCGATTGCGGCGCGGAATGAATTCACCCATGGTGGCCGTCACGGCGGAGTATTCGCCGCCCACGGCGAGCGCGGTGAGCGCGCGGAACACGAGGAAGGAGTGGTAATCCCACGCGAAGATGGTTGCCACGCTGAACGCGGCATACCAGAGGAGCGTAGCCAGGAACAGGCGTTTGCGGCCGAAGCGATCAGCCAGGTAGCCAAACGCGACCGCGCCGACCAGAATGCCGAGCACCCACACGCTTACGGCCAGTGAGCTTTGGGCCGCGTCGAGGTGCCAAAGCGCCTTGATCGTGCCGAACACGCTACCGATGATATTGGTTTCAAAAGAGTCGAGCGTCCAGCCCACTCCCAGCGCGACCGTCAGCAACGTGTGGAAGCGGGTCCACGGCATGTGATCGAGCCGAGTTAGGGCGTCGGTCTTGATGGTGGTTCGGGAAGTCATGTCGATATGTTCCTTTCCTGATTCGTTGCGATATTCGTCATACTAAGTAAAGTGAAATCTTGAAGACACATGCGAGTCATACCGCGCTGATTACCTAGCCATGGCGGCCCCCTTCGAACGTCGGTGCAGTCCGAAAATCAGCGGGAAGCACGTGAGCCATGCCGTCCCGCGCGATCAAAACGCCTTCTGGCATGACGTCTTCTGATTGCTCAAGTAGCCACGTATCGAACGTATGGGATGCATGCGTCATCCATGTACGTACTGGCCGCAGCTGCTCGATCAGCGCACAAGCGGTATTCCAGTCGTTGTGGTTGCCCGGTTGAGCCTTTGGCGGGAAGGAACAGTCGAGAGCCAGCGAAAACGCCCCCCATCCCTGCAGCCACTCCAGCGTGGAAGGCGGCAAGCCGATCGTGTCGGTCAGATAGGCGAATCGTTCTCCGGCCGGCCCTTCGATCGCATAGCCGAACGTTGGTTTGGAATGGATCAGCGGCAGCGCCGTGAAACGCAGGTCACCGAGATCGAACGTGCCGAATTTCTCTGCCTGATTAAATGCGAGCAGGCCCGGGTTGCGATACAGATCGGCGCAACCGTTGCTGTCTGGCGGGACCCAGGTCGGGATGGATTTCCCGACGCCCCAGCGCAGATGGAACAACCCTTGCACGTGGTCTGGATGGAAGTGCGTGAGTACGATCGCGTCGAAACTTCCAGCGGGAAAACGCTCGGATAGGTCCACCAGTCCGGCATCGAGCAGAACGCGGGTCGTGTCCGTTTCGATCAACGCGCTGCAGGGGCGACGAACGCAAGCGGGTAAGGCTCGCGCTCGTGTACATGCGGGGCAGTTGCAGCCGTAGAGCGGTACGCCGCCTGCCGCGCCGGTGCCGAGGAAGGTAACGCGCATCATGATGGCTCCGCGCAGCGGAGAATCAGCGAAACCAGTGCCTCTCCTGCCTGTTCGAGATCGCCGTCGTTGCGGATGATCTCCACTTTGCCGGCACGCTGCTCGAGCAAATGGTTGCGCCGCAGGCGCTGCTCCACCTGCTCGACCGTTTCGCGACCGCGCGCCAGAAGGCGTTCACGCAGTACCGCTTGCGGCACTGCAATTTCCACCGGCACGAGGTGGGGGTAGCGCGTGCGTGCATGCGGCAGATATTCGCGCGACCCGTTCATCACGACGGTCAACCCTTTATCCAGCCAATGGTCGATCTCGGCCCCGATACCGTATTGCAGCCCATTGCTCGCCCAGTTCAGCGCGAACAGGTCCGAGTTGCTGCGCGCCGCGAACTCTTCGGGACTCAGCGCGACGTGATTCTCGCTACCGGCGTCCGCTGCGCGCGTGATGTAGCGATGAACAAAGCAGATCCCGGCGTGGCCGGACAACTGCTCGCGCGCATAGCGCAGCAGGCTGTCCTTGCCGCTGCCGGAAGGACCGCTTACGTAGATCAGATTGCCTGACATGGAAGCGGCCTCAGTGATGCACGCGGCTCGCGCCGAGTACGAGCTTGCCGCGAGACCACACCTGGTCCGCATGCGGCAACCCACCTATCCGCTGGACTGCGACCAGATCGGCGCGCTGTCCGACCGCGATCTCGCCGCGGTCGTTTAGCCCGGCTGCCCGTGCGGGATTGCGCGTCACGAGCGCGACGGCGTGCGCGAGCGAAACGTCCGCGACCTCGGGCAGCTTGAACGTGGCTGGCAGCAACGAGGCAGGCGAGTAGTCGCCGCACAGGCAGTCCGCGACGCCTGCCAGCACGGCATCGAGCGCCCGCATGTTGCCCGACTGCGACTTGCCGCGCAGAATGTTCGGCGCGCCGAACAGCGTGGCTATGCCGCTGCTGCGCGCGGCCTGGGCCGTTTCGAGGTTGATCGGGAACTCCGAGATCGTCGCACCGAGATCGCGTACCACGTCGACCTTGGCGGCCGAATCGTCGTCGTGGCTTGCAATTGCGACACCCTTGGCGCGCGCCAGCGCAGCCAGCTGCTGCATGCGTTCGATCGCGCCTCTGGCTGCCTCTGCCTTCTGCTTCATGATCTCGTCGAGCGTGGCATCGTCGGCCTTGTAGGCGTTCGCAAGGTATTTGCGGAACGACTCGACGTCGCGAAACTGACCTTGGCCCGGGCTGTGATCCATGAACGAGATCAGGTCGATCACGCCTTCGTCCATCAGCGACGACAGAACCGGAGGGGCGGTGACGTCGGTTACCTCGAAGCGTGCATGGAATCTGTTGTCGATCAGCGCATGCGCCTGCCAGGCGTGGATCGAGCGGCCGAGCTCGGCTGCCGTTTCGTTGTTGCGTACGCCGAACTCGCGGTTCGCGAAAGACAGCGCATGAAATACCGTGGTGATGCCCGCAGACGCATTGCGCTTGTCTGCCTGCGCGCAAGCGAAGTCGATCGGGAAATACACGCCGGGACGAGGCTCCACCTCTTTTTCAAGCGAGTCGCAGTGCAGGTCTATCATACCTGGCATCAGCGTATGTTCTCGCAGGTCGACCACGGTCGCTCCGGCGGTGTGCTCTGGGTCGAGCGCCGCGATTTTGCCGTCCTCGATGAGTATGGCGAGTTTTTCACGCACTTCGTCAGCGAGAACGACGGTTGCGTTCGTCAGAAGTTGGCGGCTCATTGCGTGATCGCTTCCGAAAGAGGGGAGTGGACAACCGGCGGTGCCAGTTCGATCACCTGGTCGGCAAGGCGCTCTACCAGGTCCGGGTGGTGGAAGATGGCGAGCATCGCCACACCTTCGGCCTTGATCCCTTGCAGGATCTCCACGACCTTGTCGGTGGTGCGCGGATCGAGGCTGGCGGTCGGTTCGTCGAGGAGCAACAGGCGCGGTCGAGCGACGAGGCCCCGCGCCAGGTTGACGCGCTGCTTTTCACCACCCGAGAAGGTCGCAGGGGGCACTTCCCAAAGACGCTCGGGCACGTTCAGCGCATCGAGCATTCCACGCGCGTTGTCGCGCGCCTCGGCACGCGCGGTGCCGCGCACGAGCAGCGGCTCGGCCACGACATCGACGGCGGCCTTGCGCGGCAGGCAGTGCAGGAATTGCGTGACGAAGCCAATCTCGTCTTTGCGCAATGCGAGCACTTCGTGCTCGGACGCCTGCGCGAGATCGACCGTCTCACCGGCTGCGGTGCGGAACAGCAGGCTTCCGGCGCTCGCCAGGTAAGTACGGTAGATGCATTTGAGCACCGACGATTTGCCGGCACCGGTCGGGCCGATCAGCGCAGACAGGCGGCCCGGCTCGACGGCAAACGAGACGTTCGCGCAGGACGGGATGGTCTTGCGCTGATCGTGCAGCGCAAAGTGCTTGCTCAGATTTTTAACGGTCAGGATCGCGGACATTGGTTTACCTCAGAGAGCGGAGGCCACAAGCCGCTGCGTGTACGCATGCTGCGGGTCTTCGAGAATCTGGTCGGTCAGGCCCGACTCGATGATGCGGCCGTACTTCATCACGATCGTGCGACCAGCCAGCAAGCGGATCACGCCGAGATCGTGCGTGACGGCGATCATCGCCGTGCCGAGTTCCTGCTGGATCTCGAGGATCAGGTCGAGGATGCGCGCCTGCACCGAGAGATCGAGGCCGGTGGTCACTTCATCGAGAAACAGCAGAGGCGGACGGGTCGCGAGTGCCTTCGCGATCTGCACGCGCTGTTGCATGCCGCCCGAAAACTTCTTCGGCGACTCGTCCATACGTTCGGGCAATACCTCGGTGCGCGAGAGCAGATCGCGTGCGCGCTCCCGGATCTCGCCGAACAGCGTCACGTCGTTCATCAACAGGCGCTCGGCGATGTTGCCGCCGGCTGACACGTTGAAGTTCAAGCCGAGGTGTGGGTTCTGGTACACCATGCCGAAGCGATGATTGCGCAGCCAGCGCTGTGCGGCGGCATTCGCTGCGAACAGGTCCCAGTCATTGTCTTCATCGAAGAAGCGCGCGGTGCCCGCGGTTGGCTTTTCATCGAAGTACAGTGTTTTGACGACGGTCGACTTGCCCGACCCCGACTCACCCATGATCCCGAGAATCTCGCCGGGCCGCAGGTCGAAGCTGACGTCGTGGGCAGCCACCACCGAACCGCAATGCGGGCAGATGTTGGTGTCCTGTTCCGGGCCGGTGCTTTCGATGCAGCGCTCGCAGCCTGTGCCGTGAATCTTGGTCAAGCCGCGCACTTGAAGAATGGAACTCACTGGACTGCTCCTTCGTTCGTTGCGTTGGCCTTCTGATGAGTGCGGCCGTTGCGATAGTCGTTGCAGTAGTCCGAATCCGAACATTGGTACGACTTGTCGCCGTCCTCGCCGATGATCTCGTCGAGAAAACTGTCGATCGAGCCGCAGCGCACGCAGGCGCGGCGATTGCCGTGCTCGTCGTGGAAGTCCTCGGTGCGGAACGGCACGTCGTCGAACGCGAGCGGGTCCGCGCGGGTATAGGGCGGCACCGCATAAATCTTCTTTTCGCGTCCCGCACCGAGTAGCACGAGCGCGGCCGACATATGCAGCTGCGGCACGTCGTAGCGCGGAATCGGACTCGGGTCGATCACGTAATGACCGTTGATACGCGTCGGATAGCGATGCGAGATAGTGATTTCGTCGAACTGCACGATGTCTTCGTACAGCTTGGTCAGCAGACGCGAGTAGTCGCCTTCGCCGTGCATCGTCTTGCGGCGCGCCTCGGACGGTTCCACGACGACCAGCGGATCGGGATACGGCACCTGCAGGACGAGAATCTGCTCTTCGGTCAACGCGACTTCGGGAATCCGGTGGCGCGACTGGATCAGCGTGGCTTCACTGGTGTGCTCGGTAGTCTGAACACCCTCGCAGGTGAGTTCGACGAAGTGACGCAGATTGACCGCGTTGACCGAGTCGTCGGAGCCCTGGTCGATCACCTTGAGCGTGTCGTCCGGACCGACGAGCGACAGCGTGAGCTGCAGACCGCCCGTACCGAAACCACGGCCCATCGGCATTTCACGAGAGGCGTACGGCGTCTGGTAGCCGGGAACGCAGATCGCTTTGATCACCGCGCGGCGGATCTCACGCTTCGCGTATTCATCGAGGAAGCCAAAGTTGTAACCTGCTTCGTCGAGCGGCAGTTCGTAGAGATCGTTCATAGCTCGACTCCTTGTGCATCCTGTTCGGTCTGCTTGTCCGCAGCCTTCTGCTGGGTCGTGCGCAGCCGGTCCATGTCCGACTGGAATGTGACGTAATGGGGCATCTTGTAGTGGCTCGCGAAACCCATCGAATCGACGCCGTCGATATGCAGCAACACGAACTCCGGGTCCTCCGACGGATTGGTCGGACCATTTCGCATGCCGTTCTGCAGCGAACGGTCAAGCACGGCCATCGAGATCGCCTTGACTTCGTTGTGGCCGAAACACGCGCCATAGCCGAGAGTGAAGACGGGTGGGCCGCCCCTGTCGTCGTCTTCGTACATCGCGACCATCTCGCACTCGGTCATCAGCACCTCGCCGGCCTCGACGAGTTCGCCGGTGACCGGATGAGGAAGCCGCACCGGCACATAGCCGACACGCAGTTCGGCCACAGTCGGGTGGACATCGCCATAGCCGCGCATGTTCGAGTAAGCGATCGCGAGCAGCGAGCCGGTTTCGGCGCGCGCCATCGTCGCGAGGGCGGCGGAACGCGGAACCGGGAAGATCAGCGGATCGCGCGTGACATCGAAAGGCTCGATGCGTGACGGCTGCAGCGCCGGGAGCAGTCCTTCGGCGCGCAGTGCATCCACGACCTTCGGGAAGGTGTCGGGCAGATCGCTTTCGTCGATCGAGTCGAGGAACGTGCGTGCAACCGAGCGAAACGCTTCGGGTGATTCGTTGGCGAGGTCGAGGCGCATCAGGCGCAGCGCGTAGTCGTTGGTCGGACCGAGCATCTGACCGCCAGGAATGTCCTTGAACGCGCTGGAGATACGGCGGATCACGCGCATTTCGCCCGTGTGCTGTACGGGCGCCTCGAGCAGTCGAGGCTTGGTCGAACGATAGGCTCGCAGTGCGAACGCTGCTTCGAGCGTATCGCCCTGCATCTGCTTGATAGCGAGCGCGGCGAGGCGCGGGTGATACAACCCGCCTTCCGAAACCACTCGCGAGGTCAGCGAACGAAGCTGATGTTCGATCGTCTGCAGGGTCAGCGGCGTGCCGTGCTCGCCCTCGGCCGTACGCAACGCGTCGACGACACGCTCTGCGCCCTCGATCGCCCGGCCGCCGCCCTTGATAGCCACATAACCCATTACCGGCCTCCTTCGATGGCAACTTTGATCGTGCGGGGCAGTGCGACTACGCTGCGCTCGTCCAGCAGTACCAGATCGACGCCAAGCGGGAAGCCGCTGTTCCATTGCTTGCGCAACTTCCACCACTGCGGGTCGACTCCCGACACCTGCAGCGAAACGCTGCTTTGAATGCCTGGACCGCTGAGGACGAGCTCGCCACCTTGCTTGATCTCATCGACCACCAGTACGAGTGTTGCGCCGCTTTCCGGGCTGTCGAGCGTGCCGAAAGCAGGCTCGACAGCGGGTAGTTGACTGCCCGGCATCACGACGAATTGGGCCTGATCCGCGCTGGCGGACTTCGCACCGAGCCGCTGACGGTCCGCCGCAGCTACCAGTTCGCCGGGATCGGCCAGTGTGGTTGCGGGATCGGCCAGCGTCGCAAGCACGAGTGGCAGCACATGCGTAGCCTGAGTCTCGAGTTCGTTAATTCGCCCGGGATAGGAAAACGCATCCACGATGCGGCGAAATGCGCGCTGCTGAACCAGTGGTGTCCAGTCGGCCGGATGCGAGACGATATGCGTCTGCAGCTCATTCATCATCGTCCTCCTGCGCGGCGAGCAACGCGAAGTCCACGCGCGTTGCCGCCAGCAGCTTCTTGCGATCGGCCGCGGTTGCTTCGACGATCTGTTTGCCTTCACGAAGAAGTTCCACGGCCGCATCATGTCCAGGCCAGGCGGCAGCCGTCACCGCGTCGAGAATCGCGAGTGCGCGAATCAGGCTCGTGCGGTCATCCATGACGATCCCCGCGCCTTCGGCGGTGCCGCCTTGTGGGTCGGTCAGGCGCACATGCGCCTTTGCGACCGGAATCTCACCGAGGTAGTAAGTCTCGCCCATCGCAGCGTCGGTGAGTGGCACCAAGGCGAGGCCCGATTGCGGGATTTCCAGGTCTTCCACCTGAAATTGCTCACCGAATTGACGCGCGAGTGCGCGAATGCGCTGTGCCGGCACGTTCGTCCAGTAGCGCATCCAGTCCCCGCGAGCGAGCTGCGACGCTATCGCGTTCATGAGTTGTCCTTCTGAATGTACATATAGCTCTAGAAACTTGGTGAAGCAGTTAGATTTCTTAGCCGATTCATACGGCCCGAAGGCCGCGACCTTTGGCTCAGGGATGACCCGAGACCCTTTACAGCAGCGGAATGCGCAACTGGACGCGGTCTGCGCGGAACCGGGTAATCACATACTCGACCGGCTTGTTGTCGCGCTCATCCACGTTCACGCTCTTGACCCGCAACACTGGCCGGTTTTGCGGCATGCCAAGGATTCGCGCGTCGTCACCTTGGGGTAGCACTGCCGTAACGGCGCTATCGACGCGACGGAGTTGGCAGCCATACTCTGCGTTCAGAAAAGCGTGAAGGGAGTCGCCTTGATAACGGACCAGCAGATCGGGGAAGGGTTGTGCTGGCAAAAAATGCGAAATGAGGCACATCGGCTTGCCGTCCACGCTTCGTAACGTTTCCAGCCAATGCACGGGCTCGCCTTCCAGGATGGCCAGGCGTTCGGCAACGCGCACACTGGCAGGCAAGGTCTGCCTGCGCAGGATGCGGTTTCCGGCCAGCAAACCCTGAGCGTTCAGGGTTTCGGTAAAGCGGGTGGTTTTGCCGATCTGGTAGTCGATCTGGTTATCGAGCACAAGGATGCCGCGGCCATGACGGCGCTCCACCAGGCCGGCCTCGACCAACTCGTCGATGGCACGACGGAGCGTGTGCCGGTTCACCCCAAAACGTGACGCGAGTTCGCCCTCGGATGGCAGGTAGTCGCCAGGTGCGTAGACGTTGGCGATTTCCTGTTCCAGTTGTCGTGCGATCTGGGCATACAAGGATTCGCCCTGCTCTCGACTGACAGCGTACAAGCTCAGATGCGGTTATCTAGATAAGTGGATAACCGGATCCTACAAAGAGTATGTGACAGAGATGTGATGCGGAAAGCAGGGTCTCGGAAGTCGACTGACGGCTCGAATTCCGCGTTAGTCGGGCTTTGCGCGATAACGGTCGCGCCTTGCACCGTCAGTCGTCAGGATCGATCTTGACGATCACCTCATGGCCGACGCGCCCGCTGCAACCGGCTTGAAAACCAGGCGTGCTCTAGGCTAGCGAGTGGCAATCCGAAATCGCGAGTATTGCAGGAGAGGAAGGTCAAATGATTACGGCCATGTCGTTCGTCGCCGGATTGCTCGCCGTCTTTATTGTCTGCTATGTGCACTGTGCGATTCCCAACCAAAAGCCATGTCGTAAGCATCATCGCGCTCGGGGACCTTGCAACAACCGCGGAGGGCGGAGTCTCTTCGATCGTCCGTGTCGAAAAGCCACGGAACGATTGCAATACCGAGCCGGCGTCTGGATCTTTGTCCAACGGGTTCGCGCACACGACGACAGCCGTCTGTAATGCCAACGACTCTCCAGCTTCATGGAACGGCCCTAAGGTCTTACCGTTGTAATCAACGGTAAGGAGACGACAAATGGTGAGGTCCCAACTGTCACAACGATGCAATAAGGCATGCGTACGACTTTCTATCGCAGCTTTCGCGGGAGTGGCCGCGTTAGCGTTCGCTACGTTACCCGCCGGCGTATCTGCGGCAGGCAACGATCGAACGTCCCGAACACTGACGCCGATCAAGCATGTGATCATTGTTGTCGGCGAAAACCGAACGTTTGACCACGTTTTCGGCACCTATCAACCCCCGCAAGGCCAATCAGTGTGGAACCTGCTGTCGCGCGGCATCGTCAATGCGGATGGCTCCCCTGGGCCACACTTCGCGAAGGCGCAGCAATATCAGGCGCAATTGATTGGACCGGCCAAATTCGCGCTGGCCCCGTCGAATAAAACACCGTACGGGACGCTGCCGGCGCCCAACACCGGCGGGGCGCCGACTGCGGCGAGCGATGCGAGCCCGCCACCATTCGCGACTCACGATGCGGCCGCGCAGGCCGAGGGGACGGCGCTCGAAGCGTCCGACATCGATCAACTGTTGACCGGCGCGACAGGGCTGCCGACGCATGCAGAGGATTCGCGGGTGGCCAACTACAATGCGTTGCTGAATGGTCCGTACCTGTTGCAGCCTCCGCTCTATGATGCGTACATGGGTGGTCCGGTGCACCGCTTCTATCAAGCCTGGCAGCAAGCGGACTGTGCCGTCGCGCATGCGAGCCGCGAGAATCCGAGTGGCTGTCTGGGCGACCTGTTTGCGTGGGTCGAGACTACCATCGGCGCGGGCAGCAACGGTAAGCGGCGACCGACGCCTTTTAGCGATCAGACCACCGGTGAAGGCTCGAATGCGCTCGGCTTTTACAACGTGAACAATGGCGACATGCCGTACTTCACGCAACTGGCGCGGCAGTACGCGATGAGCGACAACTATCACCAACCGGTGATGGGCGGTACGGGGGCCAACAGCATCATGATCGGCGCCGCTGATGCGTACTACTACACCGACGGCAACGGCAACGCGGCAACGCCACCTTCGGATCAGATTGAAAATCCCGATCCGTTGACCGGCACAAACAACTGGTACACCCAGGATGGCTACTCAGGCGGCAGCTATAGCAACTGTTCGGACCCGGGCCAGCCGGGCGTCGGCCCGATCCTTCGATACCTCGAATCGTTGCCCTACGACCCCAAGGCGAACTGCGCGCCAAAGCACTATTACCTGCTGAACAATTACAACCCTGGATATAACGGCGACGGCACGGAACTCGACAGGTCGAAGTCGCCTTTCACGATCCCGCCGTCACCGGTGCGCACCATCGGGGACACTCTGCTTGATCGCAACATCCCCTGGAAGTATTACGGGGAAGGCTGGCAGAGCTTCATCAAGGATCCGACGAAAAGCGTCTACTGCAACATCTGCAATCCGTTCCTGTACGAGACGTCGATCATGACGAACCAGCAGGTGCGGGACACGCATCTTGCAGATTTGCCGGACCTGTATGCGGACATCGGCGCGGGCAATCTGCCAGCTGTATCGTTTGTAAAGCCGGGCGGCTTGCTTGATGGACATCCGACATCGTCGAAGTTTGGACTTTACGAGGCGTTCGTGAGGAAACTGGTCGATGCGGTAAAAAGCGACCCGAAGCTATGGGCCACGACGGCGATCCTGATCACCACCGACGAGGGCGGCGGCTACTACGATTCAGGCTATGTTCAACCCATTGACTATTTTGGCGATGGTTCGCGCATCCCGATGATCGCAGTATCGAAATTCTCGACCGGAGGACGCATTTCCCACAGCTACTCCGATCACGCTTCACTCGTCAAATTCATTGAGCGCAACTGGGGGTTGCCGCCGATCACCGGTCGTAGTCGTGACAACCTGCCAAATCCGATCCAACGCAGCCATAACCCATACGTGCCGGTGAATGCGCCTGCGATCGGTGACCTGTTCGATCTGTTCGATTTCAAGCGGGAATCCGACGATCACGATCATGACCACGGCAGGCCGGACAGCGACGACGATCGCAGCGGCGGTAAGGGATGGTGGCCTTTCTGATCGTGTTCTGCACGAGGTACGCTGGGCACCACAACCGGGAACCGCCGCGCACTCCCGGCGCGGCGGTTTCATCCGCAGGGCGAGCGGACTATTGAGGCGATGCTGCTAGCGACCGCTGAGCCGCCGGCGCATTCGTCAGAGCGCTTCAAACTTGGGCGCGCAAGGACCTTAACCCCGTGCGCACTTCGTTCGCGAAAATCATCGGTTCTTCCCACGCGGCGAAGTGCCCGCCAGTTTCGGGCTTGTTGAAGTAAATCAGGTTGTGATATGCCTTTTCGGTCCAACTCTTTGGCGCCTGGTAGTTCTCTCCCGGAAACGCGCTCACAGCGGCGGGCACATTGACGTCTGCCGCGAGGAAGAAGTTCGCGTGCGATTCCCAATAGAAGCGAGCCGCCGAAACCCCCGTATTGGTGAGCCAATAGAGTGTGATGTCGTCGAGCACGTCGTCACGGGTTAGCGCGCCTGCGGAATGACCGTTGACGGGATGACCGAGCACGGCAGCGCTCAACGCCGCAGCGGGCTGGCCGTAACCATCGCCATGATCGAGCAGCCACGATGCCAGCGCGACCGGCGAGTCGGCGAGTCCGTACAGCGTCTGTGGGCGTGTGCCCATTTCGAATGCGTAGCCGCGCTTCTTCTTGAAGTTGGCGCTCACCTGTTCATACGCGTGCTGCTCCTCGTCCGATAAGCCGGCAGGCATCGCGTCGCCCGCGGCCAGCGACTTCAGAACCTCTGCGGGAACGGAAGCAGGGAAGTTCACGTGAATCCCCATCAGTTCGGGCGGCGCCTGTTTAGCCATGATGTTGGTCACGATGCCGCCGAGATCGCCGCCCTGCGATGCAAAACGCTGATATCCGAGCCGCTTCATCAACGTGACCCACGCGCGGGCGGTGCGCTCCGGACCCCAGCCCGTTGTGGTTGGTCTCGCTGAAAAACCATAACCGGGCAATGATGGAATCACGAGATGAAAGGCGTCCGAAGCCGGCGCGCCATACGCAGTCGGATTGACGAGCGGATCGATGATCTTGAACTGTTCGATCACCGAGCCGGGCCAGCCGTGCGTCACGATCAATGGCATCGCGTTGTCGTGCTTCGATCGCACATGGATGAAATGGATATCGAGTCCATCGATCTCGGTGACAAACTGCGGATACGAATTCAGCCGCGCCTCGCATTTGCGCCAGTCATAGCCGGTCGCCCAGTATTGCGCGAGCCCCTGAATGGTGGCGAGCTGAATACCCTGCGATTCGTCGGACACCGTCTCGCGATCCGGCCAGCGCGTGGCCTTGATGCGACGCCGCATATCGACGAGCTGCGAGTCGGGAACATGAACGTGGAGCGGACGAATTGCGGACCTGTCGCCGTTCGCGGGTTCCACGATTTTGCCGACTTCCGGGTTCGTATCTGCGAATGCGAGGCGGCTCAGCGAGCCTGCGGCGAGCGCCGCGGCGGCCACACCGACGAAGTGTCGACGCGATGCGGATTGTGGGGTGTCTTTTGACATGGAATCGATCTCCTGCCTTGATCAGCGTGTTACGAGTGAAGTCTGCGACGTACAGCTTCACGAAGTCATACGTGCGGTTCGCGGCCCGGCGTTCGGCTCGCGACGGGCGTATTTGACCGGATGAACGTATCGCGTTTGTGTCCGGGAGCTGGATGTGTGTAAGCGCGCGTATCCAGTCTGTTTGCAGATACGTTGGGATACAAAGGAAGACCTGGGCGAGAGGGAGGGGCGGACGACGGGGGGCGGGAACCCAATGTGCCTCCATTCACTGCAGCAAAGAGGACGGCAGCGGTGAACGCAGCGGGACGCACACAAACATGCTCATGCGCGACGGTCGGTTATCTGAGGTGGATAGGACGTTCGAGCGTCCACATGGAAATGCGGGCCACCGTCCGTAGCTGGCCGACCGGTTCTGCGCAGTAGCGAGAACCCGCTACCCGAGAGCCGCGCCGGCCTGCGCGTGGCTCCAGTTCGGAAGCGATACAACGGTGGCATAAGCCCTTGGACTTAAGCGCCTCAGCCAAGGCTACCTCTGCGTACCTCGAGTCACTCCGTGAAGCCATACCCTTCGGGTGTTTGTCCCCTGCGATGATCGTTCCCCTCAAGGACCGAGTTGCCAACGCAGTACCGGATGGGTCGCGCCGGCCGGAAGTGCCCAGACGCCGGTTGAGCCGAAGTCGAACGTCGGGCCGAAACTAGATGGCACGCTCATCTGCGCGGTGGTGAGTCCATTCGCGATCGGCACCGGAGTACCCGTGCCCACGCCGACTGTGGCCCCGGTTGTCTGCGTGTCCCAGTAGACGTCGTTGGCGATCGTGCCGGTGTTGCTTAGCGCCAGGCCGAACGGCGGGGGGCCACGACCGGCCAGGACCATTTGGGTGACTGTGCCGGTCGCCAAAGATTGCTCGATCGTGCCGGTGTTGCTTTGAACGAGCGCCGCGCTCCCCGTCCCAAAGCAGGGGAAGCCGCCACCACCACCGCAGTAGTCGGGCGCATACGTAACGGAGCCGGTCGCATATGACTGCGTGATCAGACCGTCGTTTGTGCCGACCAGACCGCCGGCGCCCAGACCGTGAGCCGCGGAATTCACGGTGCCCGGCCCAAACGACGGCGGGATGTCCGGGCTTTGCGATTCATACGACTGCCGGATTACGCCGGTGCTGAAGTTGTATCCGACGAGGCCGCCCAACACGCCCTCGCTCACCATCGCCGCGTCGCTGGACGAGCGTGTGATCGTGCCGTAATTCGAGCCCACGAGACCGCCGCTCATCGCATCGATCGAAACGAAAGGTTCAGATAAGGAAAGGCTGCCACTCGTCTGGGCGCGCACGATCTGGCCGTCGTTGACGCCGGCCAGGATGCCGAAGGAGCCATAGCCGCTGATGCTCACGAAGCCGCTCACGCTGACGTTGCGAACGACGCCCGTCGTGCCGACCACACCGAATAGACCACTGGCTGCCTCGGGATTCGCCGGATCGCCCGTGGCGGGAACACTCTGCCACGCATTCAGATTCGAGATCGTGTGGCCCAAGCCGTCGAACTGTCCGGCGAACGGCGCGGCGCCAGTTCCGATCGGCACATAAACGCCTGTGCCGCAGCAACGTGGCGTGCTGATGTCGATGTCCTTGCCGAGCGCATAGTTGCTGGCGAGATCGAGCGAAATGTTTTCCAGATCCGCAAGTGAATTGACGAGCTGGTAGCCGGTAATCTGAGTGATCAGTCCGCTGTCGGACGGCGCCGTCCAGGTCGTGTTGGCGAGCAGTGTCCCCGGCGCGTAGGTGCCGTTCATGTCGTATAGCGCGCTGACCGTCCCGGTGCTCTTCGACCAGTCGATCGTGCCGCCGTTCGTCACGCTGCCGCCGTTATCGATGCCCGTCGCGTCCGCGCGCAGCGTAAGGTTGCCAGAACCTGTGTCGCGGATCGTCGCGCCCGGAGAAAGCGCGACGTTGTGGTAAGCCGCGAGCGTCAGCGCCGACGCACCGCGCCAGTCGATATCGGATGCGATCAGCAGGTCACCGGCCGCACCGTTGGCGCCGGTGGTGAAGAGTTCGACCGTGCTCCCCGCATTCAGGCTGCGTTGGAGCGCACGCGCCACTGAAGCGTCCACGGTAAGCGATGGCGTTGCGATGTTCCATCGACCGGCGTACACGGCGGCGCCGCGCTGGAACGACAGTTGCGCTGCCTCGGTATCGACCGTGCCTCCACTGCCGTCCGGGTTCTTCGCTACGATTGCGCCTCGTTGCGACACCGTGCCGTCGTCCGCCACGAGCCACACATGCCCGTCGCGAGTGGCACTGCCGGTCGCACGGATGCGCGCGCCGCCGCCCGCGAGTGCATAAACGTTGCCGTCCGCGGCTTGCAGGCTGATCTGCGCGGCGCGCGTGGTACCCGAATCGACCACGTTGCCCGCGCTGCCCGCCTGGACGAATACCTGTTGGCCGCTCGACGAGTCCTGCAGCAGCACCTTCGACCCGGCCGCGAATTCCGCCGTACCGTCAGGCGCGTTGACGGTGCCGCCGTTGATTACGGTCCGCGCGATCAGGAACACGTCGCCGCCACTGGAGCTGATTTTCCCGAGATTCACGACTACCGCGTCCGAGTTGCCCGACAGGGTGAGCGCGCCGCCATTCATGAACGCACAGTTGTCCGTGTCCAGCGTCGATGCGACGAAGCGTCCGCCCGTCGTCACCACGCCGGATGGACCCACGACGACACCTTGCGGATTGACCAGATACACGCTGCCCGTGGCACTGAGCTTGCCGAAGATCGCGGAGAGCGAGCCTCCCGTCACGCGGTTCAGCGTCGCACCACCGCCGTTATTGAACGTCACGCTATTGCTTCCGCCGATCGAGAAGCTGTTCCAGTCGATCACACCACGTGTCGAACCGGATTGCGTGATCACGAGGCTGTTGCCTGCGCCCGCTATCGTGCCGGTGCCGGCGACGTAACGGCCGCCTTGCGGCAGGCTACCCGCCGCGAACGCCACTGGTGTGAGGGACAGTCCAGCCAGCGAAATACCGATGGAGAGCCAGAGGGGTCCGCTCGACTGCCGTCGACTCGGTGTGCGTCGCGTGGGGCGAGGTTGTTCCGGATGTGACATACAGCCCCCTTTCCGCGTGCGTGCGGAATGGTTACCGACGACCCCGCAGTGCCGGCCGGAAAGGCGTGAGTCGCAGCATATGAAGAATAGCAGTTGGTGTCGCCGGTGCATGCCGATTTCTCAGCGCATTGCGCCTTCCTGGCAGGACTTTTGCGACATCTGTTACGCGGCGGGACTCATGTTGCGCGTCGACAAGATCCGACGGCAAATTGCGTCAAGGCGTCAAGAGTGATCCCAAACGCCCTGGCGGTACTTATGGCGTGGGAAGCAACACCCATCGCAAAGCCGCGCACGTCGTGACGCCGCACACCAACGGCATCCAGGACTGCGCCTCCATCTCAGCGCGCCGCTTGCGAATAGGCCCGCGCGGCCTCGGCGCAAGACGTGGTGAAGGCCCGCACGGGCGGCCCATCGTGCGTCGGCAGAAACGCAGCGTCACCGGGTCGTCCTCCAGTACGCCGCGCGCGACGTCCGCATGCATCTGGGCTGTCGACAGCCCGTCGGCCCGGCGAATGAGATGTTCGTGGATCCTCGCGATATATGCGGCGCTTTTGGTACTCATGGTAAGGATTCCTCCGTGGTTCGTGTGCAAGTTCGAGCCAGTGAGGAGCCGTCGTGTCGCACGTATAAGGTGACCTTATATCATGCGCCACTGCGAAATTCAAAAATAGTCGGCGTCTAGCCCATTAAGTGTTTCTACCATGTAGATTCGGCGCTGAAACGCATATAAGGTTGCCTTATTACGTGGTCCGATCGTGCCGTTGCTCCTTTTCAGAGTCTTTCGTGAACATGATTGCCCAGTTTCCTTTCATCAATCTCCCCTTCCTCGAGCGCAATATCGAGGTCGTCGAGCGAGCCGACGGCGCGGTCCATATGCGCAGCAAGGTGCCACTTGGTCCGGTCGAGGCGCATCTGCCGGGCGTCCTGAGGCGTCGTGCGGTCGAGCGCGCCGAGCAGCCATGGCTGAAACAGCGCTGCCCACGCACTGGCGACTGGCGCATGCTCAGGTACGGCGAGGCCTCTTTCCAGGTCGACGCCGTGACTCAGTGGTTGCTGTCCCAACGTCTCGACGGACGCAGCGTGATGGTGCTGAGCGGCAACACCCTCGAACATGCGGTCTTCGAGCTCGCGGCCATGCAGGCGCGCATGCCCTATGTACCGGTGACCCCGGCCTATTCGCTGCTAAGCACCGATTACGCCAAGCTCAAGGCGATGGTCGCCTTGATCAACCCAGCAGTGATCTTCGTGCAAAGCGCGAGCCAGTTCCGCGCGGCGCTGCACGCCGTCGATTTATGTGACGCGCGCGTCATTTACGTCGATGAACCGGCGGATGACATCGACGCCACGGCGTGGGACGCGGTCCTCGCCACGCCAGTGGGCTCGGAGGTGCAGGCGTCGATCGGCACCATTACGCACGATACGGTGGCCAAGTACCTCTTCACATCAGGCTCGACTGGCGAGCCCAAGGCCGTGCCGGTCACGCAGCGCATGCTGTGCGTGTCGATGGCCATGCACGCGCAGACTGTGCGCCACAATCCCGCCGCTCCGGAATCCGTGCTGCTTGAATGGCTGCCATGGAGCCACGTGGCAGGCGGCACCGCGATCTTCAACGGCGTCCTGCACGATGGCGGGACGATGTACATCGACGATGGACGCCCTGTGCCCGGCGAGTTCGCGAAGACGCTGCGCAACCTCAAGGAGGTTTCGCCGACAAATTTCAACAGCGTGCCTGCAGGCTACGCCATGCTTGCCGATGCGCTGGAGGCGGACGAGACGTTCGGTCAGCAGTTCTTCCGGCGCCTGCGGCGCCTGACCTCATCTGGCGCCAAGCTTCCCGACAGTCTCTATGAACGTCTGCAAACGCTGGCCGTTCGCCACCTCGGGCACCGCGTTCCGTTTGTGGCCAGCTATGGCTCGACCGAGACGTGCGCTGCCACCACGGTGGTACATTGGCCCACCGGGCAGGCCGGTCTGGTTGGTCTTCCGCAGCCTGGCGTCGAACTGAAGCTGGTGCCGCTCGACGAAGAACGCTACGAAATCCGCGCGCGTGCGGCTTCTGTCATGACTGGCTATCTGCAACAGCCGGGGCTGACGCGTCTCGCCTTCGACGACGAAGGCTACTACCGTCTGGGCGATGCCGTGACCTTCGTGGATCGGACAAAACCGGAGGAAGGACTCGCGTTTGCCGGTCGCGTCGCAGAAGAATTCAAACTGCAGTCGGGCATCTTCGTGCGCGTCGGTACGCTGCGCGTCGAGGTAATCAGCAGCGCCGCCCCCCTGCTGCGCGACGTGGTCGTCGCGGGCGCCGATCTGCCTTATGTGGCGCTTCTCGCATGGCCCAATGAGGAAGCATGTCACGAACGTTTCGGCCTGCGCGACGCGCAGGCGCTTTCCTGCCACGCGCCATTCCGCGACGCGTTGCGCGAATCACTGCTGCGCCACAACGGACGTTACACCGGTAGCAGCACGCGCATACGCCGTGTGATGCTGTTGAACGAACCGCCATCGATCGATGGCGGTGAGATAACCGACAAGGGCTATATCAATCAGCGGGCCGTTCTCGCGCGTCGCGCGAGCGCGATAGCGGCGCTATACGCGGACCAACCCGGCGCTAACGTCGTGACGATCGAAGAATAGTATTCCGAGAGTTTTCCGACAAAGATCGTGACCACCGATACGTCCACCACAGCCGGGCCGTTGATCGAGATTCGACGCGAAGATCAGATCGCGCTCGTCAAACTGAATCGTGCTGACAAGCGCAACGCCATCAACGACGCATTACTGGCTGAACTCACGTCCGTGTTCTCCGATGGACTGAAGGGCGCGCGTGCCGTCATTCTCCGTGGCCAAGGCTTGCCGTAATACTCAGCATGGGGCCGATCGTGGATCGAACGAAGAAATACCTCGGTACCGGGGACGGCTCGGTTCTGGCGGTGAAGCGCTGCCTTTTGAAGAGCGTGCGCGAATTCATGGACATCTCGGTGTCGACGCGTGCGCGCCATGAAGAGATCGGATTTCACACCACCGGCCCGATTTCGGGCGTGTTCAAGGACGAGGCTAAGTGGCGCGCGCTGCTATGAACAACGATCTCACACAACGCCTGCAGCGGCTCGACACGTGCGCTGTCCCCGAAGCGCTCGATCGTCTCGGCATTACCGATACCGTGCCGGACAACTGGATCGTCGTCCTCGACAATTACTAAAGCTGACCGTGCGGTCCGCTCTACGTGGGGAATCTAATATGGCCCG
The DNA here is from genome assembly GCF_040965775.1 of Paraburkholderia sp. BR10954. Taxonomy (NCBI): domain Bacteria; kingdom Pseudomonadati; phylum Pseudomonadota; class Betaproteobacteria; order Burkholderiales; family Burkholderiaceae; genus Paraburkholderia; species Paraburkholderia sp. BR10954. The sequence goes on along the minus strand of NZ_JBFRCK010000028.1, from coordinate 53,291 downwards.
CATCACACTTGGCATTGGCGATTCGCACAGTCCGATCCTGAATCTGCCTGGAGACAATTGGCAGCGACGTGCTAAAGACGATCTTGCGTCTACGACCAATACATCCCGGTCTATCGCACTCCTGCAGGTACCGGTATCGGCCTCGGGCTCTGCCAATCACTGCTACGGCGCATCAGCTGGTGTCCATGCGCCCGGGCCGCGAGTGCCACGGGCATCAAGTATGCCTTGCTGAGCGCCGTTCCGATCCTGCTCTGGGACGCGGTTCACTACTGGATGGCGGGTTGCAAATACGCACGGCTCAAGGATTCTGAACGGCAATGCAGCCTGCAGGTCAGCCAGAGCTGATGATTTCCATCCGCCTGACATGACCGCCGGTAGCTGTGGTCGTTTAAGGCGGCACCAGGCAAGCGCGCCACGCGAGCTTCTTTGATGACGCTCCCGAATGATTTTATCGGCCACTGGACTCATGTGAATGCGTATTACTAAGCGTTGCATGGAATTGTATGGATTCAACAAGTTTATGGCGTTTATAACCACGGAGGAGATCGCATGAAACTGAAGGAAATCAGCTGCGCAGCAGCGCTGTCATTGCTGGGCGTCGGACACGCATATGCACAAAGCAGCGTGACGCTATACGGGGTTGTGAATTCGGGCGTCACTTACATTAGCAATAGTGGCGGCCACTCGGTCTGGAAACTCGACAGCGGGATCGACCGGCCAAACGTATGGGGTTTAACCGGCCGGGAAGATCTGGGCGGTGGACTGGCGGCGCTTTTCAAACTCGAAAGCGGTTTTAACCTGACGAACGGCAACATGACTGCGGCCGGCAAGATTTTCAACCGCGACGCGTACGTCGGCCTGACCAGCAATCAATGGGGGACGGTCAAGATGGGGCAGATGTTCGACTACCTGTACCGCGACGTGACGTTCTATACGAATGGCGTGCAATTTGCACCTGCCTATTCGTTCCACCTCTCCTATGACATCGACCGCACCGCTGGCGAAGCGGTTGCGAACGCCGTCGACTACGAGACGCCGAACTATCGCGGCCTGCGGGCAGGCGTCATGTACGGGTTTAGCAACGGCAATTCCAACCATGTGTTGAGCACCGGGCTCTCCTATGCGCCGCAGGGGTTGATGGGTCCTTTCTCTGGATCGCTGGCATACACGCGCACCAATGGCAGCTCGTCGCCGACGACGGACGCAACGATTGCCCAAATCGTGTTCCACGGCGATAAAGTTTATACGGTCGCCGCGGGCGCGCGTCTCCAGGTTGCCAACAATGCGTACTTGAACGCTGTGTATTCGTATACGAACCTGACGCTTCCGCTCGGTTCGTCGATGATTACTCAGGATTTCGAAATTGGCGGAAAGTATGAGTTCGCACCGGATCTGCATGCTGGCGTCGGCTATTCGTACTTCATGCAGCGCGGTGTGAACGTCCAGGGCCTGACGCCGACGCAGAAATTCGGCATTGCCAGCGCAGGGATTGACTACCTGCTGTCGAAGCGGACCAGTATCTACGCGTTCGGCACGTTCCAGCACGCCTTCGCCGGCAACCAGCCGGCCGGCAACTTCCTCGTGACCGGCGCACCGGTCTTCGGTCCCGTGGCCGGCACCGGTATCGGGCCGACGGGGGCGGCTGCCGGGTTTTCGAGCGGCAGCAACCAGGCCGCAGTGCAGATCGGCATCAGGCAGATGTTCTAAGCACCGCAGCCTTTGGGCCGGCGCGCTTAATCCCATACGCGTAGCTATGTTACGTGCCGGGCCTCCTGGGACTCCGGCACTTGAACCCGCACCAGAAGGAGAAAACATGACCTTTTCACTCTATCGCAAGCTGGTATTGTCCGCGTCGATTACCGCCTTGAGCATCAGCTTCGCGGCCCAGACTCAGGCCAAGCCTGCCAGCGCGCCGGCCGCAACGTCCTCATCGGCTTCGGCCGCCTCGATGACGAAAGCCGAGATCAAGGCACAACGCAAAGCAGCGCGCAAGGAACAGCGGGCAGCGAAGAATGCTGAACTGAAGAGAGTCGGGGCACAGGGCGGTCAGAGCGATTCGTATACGGACTATCCGGACAAGACTCAGAACCCCCCGGCTAAAGTGCCTGCCGGAGCGAGCCACTAAGTGGTTCACTGCTTGCGCAAAAAGGCGGACCCGTTCGCCTTTTTGCATCCGCGGCGCTTTTGCACTTCAACACGTAGTCTTATCGGATCCATGCGCTCTCCGGTCGGTACATACCCGAATTCCTGACCATTAAAAACTAAGGCAACCTTCCAATCAACTACTTGATCGACCATTAATTGGCTCTCCATTTGTGTCGTTTACATAGATTGGATTAACCATGAGTTTGACTGTTGCACCAGAGTCCGGAGTCACGTTGCCGTTTACGAGCCGTGAATTTCGCAATGCCATGGGTCAGTTTGCGACTGGTGTTGTCGTTGTCACTGCTAACACGGAGGGCGAAGTCCACGCAATGACGGCCAACTCGTTTATGTCCGGCTCGCTCGAACCTCCGCTTGTTCTGGTTTCGATCGCGAAATCAGCAAAAATGCACGAACGGATAACCAAAGCGCAGAGCTTTGGCATCAGCATCCTGGCTCAGGATCAGGAATGGTGCTCAAACCATTTCGCGGGCAAAACCCATCCTGTCCTGGTGCCCAATTTCGTACAACTTGAACATACGCCAATCGTGGAAGGCGCAAACGTTCAGGTTGCGACCGTTCTCCGTCACGCCTATGAGTGTGGCGATCACACACTGTTCGTGGGCGAGGTCACGGCGCTTGTTCAAGACCAGGGTCCGGCACCGCCACTAGTTTTCCACGCGGGCAAATACGCTGCGATCGCGGGCGCCAACTGATACACCTCAAGATCAGGCCCACATACCCCAGCAGGAGACGCAATTGCTGAGCAAAGAGAAGAACGATCTACTGATCGCGACGTCGAAAGGCACACCGATGGGTGAGTTCCTGCGTCGCTATTGGCATCCGATTGCCGGGGTTTCGGAATTCGATACCAGGTTGATCAAGCCAATGCGTCTCTTTGGTGAAGATCTGGTTCTGTACCGGGATTTGAGCGGCAATTACGGCCTTCTCGATCGTCATTGTGTGCATCGTCGTGCGAGTCTCCAATTTGGCTACGTTGAGGACAAAGGCATCCGGTGTGCCTATCACGGCTGGAAATTCGAGGCGGATGGCAAGTGCTCCGAGCGTCCCTACGAAGATACAGCGGTTCCCGACGCGACGACCAGAGCCGGTCTCAAGATCACGAGCTACCTGGTCAGGGTTGCAGGCGGCATGCTTTGGACCTATATGGGTCCGATTGAGACGATGCCCGAACTGCCTGTCTGGGAGCCCTTCAATTGGCAAAACGGGTTTTGCCAGATCGTGACCTCGGTCATCAATTGCAACTGGCTCCAGTGCCAGGAGAATTCGATCGACCCTATTCATTTCGAATGGCAGCACTCGAATTATTCGGTGCGTCGCATGGGGGGCACGAAAGAGAAATACGTTCCGAGGCACACAGCACTCGATTTCACAGAGTTCGAATTCGGTTATCAGTATAAGCGGCAGCGCACGGACACCAACGCTGAGCATCCGCTATGGACCACGGGCCGCGTCTGTCTGTACCCAAATGGGTTCTTCCTCGGTGAGCACTTCGAATGGCGCGTGCCGGTCGATGACGGGCATACCCTGAGTATTTCCTGGTTTTATCTTCCGGTTCCCGCTGAAGCACGGCCCTATGTACAGGACCAGATCCCGACGTGGGAATCGCCTGTCATGGATGCGAATGGCAAATACCATGATTCGCATATTCTGAACCAGGATTTCATGGCTTGGGTCGGGCAAGGTACGATTGCCGATCGCACGAAAGAGGTTTTGGGTTCAAGCGACAAGGGCGTGGTAATGCTGCGTCGCCGGTTCGAGGCCGACCTTCAGGCGATTGCGGAAGGTCGCGATCCGAAGGGACTAATCCGCGATCCGGAACAAGCCAAAAATGTGAGCCTGCCTGTCGCGTTCCCCGATGAACAACTTAAGGCCGTACCTCGCGAGCAGTGGATGCAGAATGAGAATTTTAAACGCCACCTCACGAATTTTGTTTTCTCGATCGGTCAGCCGCCTGAGGTATTGCGCCAGTTGAAGGACGCGATCGGAGTCGAGTAAAACACATTAAAGGGGAGATTGGGGCCGTGAGCCCTTCCGGCTGATACGCCCCAAGTGCATAAGATCAGAGCGCTTGCCCGAGTCACTTGCTGCGCTTTACTTCGGCAGGCACAACATTGCTCAGGCTCCGTGATGATCACAGATCGAGTGTGAGCGTCGGGCTCGCACTGCGCGAGCAACAGACGAGCATACATTGACGCTCGGCCTTCTCTTCGGCCGACAGGAGTTTGTCCGCGTGGCTCGGTGTGCCGTCAATGACCTTGACCTCACACATTCCGCAAGTACCTTGCATGCAGCCGTATTGAACGTCCACGTTATGGTCGAGCAGCACGTCGAGAATAGACCGATCCTCAGGTATGCGATAAGTTGCCCCCGATTTCGCGAGCACGACATCGAATTCGGAAACCCCGCCAGTGGATGGAGGCTCCGCAGCCGAGAACCGTTCAAGATGAACTTGCGATCCAGGCTTTGATGACGCCGCGGCCTCGAATGCGTCGAGCATACCGGTGGGACCGCAGCAGTAGACGTGGGCGTCAGCCGGTGATTCGGCGATCACCGTCGCCATGTTCACGCGCGTGCCGCCGGGGATCTCATCGAAATAGGTGTAGAGCCGTCCCACAGTTGAGCCCTGCACAAACCGCTCGATCTCGTTGAGGTAGGCCGCGTGTTGCCGGTCGCGCGCCGAGTAATGGAGATGCCATTCGCGGCCCAGCGCCTCTAGCTGGCGAACCATCGACCAGATCGGGGTGATGCCGATGCCGCCAGCGAAGAGAATGCTGACACGGGCACCCGGATCGACCGGAAACAGATTGCGAGGCGTGCTGATCTTCGTTACGTCGCCGACACGCATCGCATCATGGACATATTGCGACGCGCCCCTGCTGTTCGCGTCCCTTGCGATCGCGATTTCGTAGACCCGGGGCGCTCCTTGTGCGCTGACAATGGAATAACAGCGGGACAGCCGTGAGCCCAGCCTGATATCAATGTGTGACCCGGCCTCGGCTTTCGGCAAATCGGAGCCATCCACGCGCTCGAGCACCAGACTGATAGTATTTTTCGACTCCCAAGTCATGGACTTGATTCGCACGTCGATAAAAGAATCGTCAATCAAGTTACACCTGTAAAAGCGATAGTTTTCAGAAGATCTGGGGCAGGGGAGGCGGCGTTGCACCGTCCGCTACTTAAATCAGATTGTCTGGAAGGTTTAGCAGCCCAGCATTTCCGCTCTCGATTCGCCGACACAGACTATCGATGAGCGGCATTTGACGCTGCATCCAAACTTCGGCCAGTGCGAGTTTGCGAATCCGCGTCTGTTCGTCAACGAAGCGCGCCGTTCGACCGTCTGTTACGATGGCCGCAATTTCCGCCCACATCCATCCGAGATAAAGCACCCCGACAGCGGTCATCAGATCATATGCCCCTGCCTCGAGCGCCCCCATATTACGGGCGCTCATGTGTGTCAGGCGTTCCAACGATATTTCCAGGCGTTGCAACGCGTACTCGAGTGGCTGCACATAATCATCGAGCCTTTTATCTTGGGAATGCCGGGCAATAAATTCGGAAATCGCGGTCGCAAAATGGTTCCACATACGTCTGTCGTGGGCCATGATTTTTCGGCTCGCCAGATCGGACGCGTGGATACCATTCGCGCCTTCGTAAATCTGCGTGATTCGCGAATTACGGACCAATCGCTCGATTCCATAGTCTTTGACGTAACCGTGACCGCCGAAAACCTGCTGGCATGCGACAGTGGTCTCGAAACCCCGGTCGGTGAAAAACGCTTTCATCACCGGAGTGAGCAGATCAAGAATATCAGCCGCTTTCTGACGTGCTGCCCTGTCGCTCAAATATCGGGCTTCGGATTGCAGGACGGCGGCCTTCATTGCACCCGCACGTGCGCCCTCGGCAAATGCCGATGATTCGAGCAGTAAGCGTCGAACATCCGGATGCGCGATAAGCGGATCGGCAACCGTTTTCGTGTCACGAGAGCTGCTGGCCGCGCGTCCTGAACGACGTTCGCGAGCATATTCCGCCGCATTCTGGCGCGCGATCTCCGCATGGCCGATACCCGATACGGCGGTACCGACACGAGCGTAATTCATCAGGTGGAACATTGGCGCCATGTTGGCCGTCGTTCCCTGACCTTCGGTGCTCTCAATGCGGTAGCCAACGGCGTTTTCGAAATCCAGCGCACAGGTGGCACTCGCTTCGATACCCATCTTGTGCTCGATTGAACGCACGTGCACCCCATTGCGATCACCTAGTACGCCCGTCTGCGGATCGATATTCTGCTTCGATACGAGAAACACGTTCACCGCGCTTAGGCCCTGAGGAATACGCCCCTCTTCGTCCACGGCTTTCGCGAGCACAATGTGGACAATGTTGTCCGTCAGATCATGATCGCCGCCAGAGATGAAAATCTTGTTGCCAGTAATGCGCCACGTTCCATCTTCCTGAGGCACAGCGCGGGTCGTGATCTGACGCAGATCCGTACCGGCTTGTGGCTCCGTCATGCTCATGGTCGCCGTCCATTCGCCGCTCGCGAGTTTGGGCACCACGTGCGCCTTGACCCAGTCCGGAGCAAGTGTGCCCAGCATATACGCCGCAGGTGAGCAGAAACTGCCGTACATCGAAAATGAATGACCGGTTGCGGCACGCATTTCCGAAATCGGCACCGACATAACGGGCGGCAAGCCACCTCCACCGAGTTCGGATGCCAGGCTCAATGAATGCCAACCCGCTTCGCGGTACGCATCCCATGCGGCCTTGAATCCGGCCGGAGTCGAAACCTGGCCGTCGTGAAAATGCGCGCCTGCCTCATCCGCCTTCTGATCAAGCGGGTGCAGCACTTCTTCGTGAAAAGTGGCGGCTGCCTCGAAAACGGCGGACGTGAAATCGGGTGTGAGATCCGTAAAACCAGGAAGATCGGTCCGGTCTTCGATCTTTAGGAAATCATGAAGAATAAAAAGCCAGTCCTGGGCCGGGGCTCGATAGTTCGCCATCGTTTAATCAGAAATTTTAATATCGGAAATGCGAGCCGCATCGGCTCCCGCGAGTTCAACCAACAGATCAGCCGGTTTGAATACGTCACCGTGCTTTTCGAGTGCGGTGAGTCGGCGCACCAGTTCGGGCAGGCCGATCTGGTCCGCGTAGTACATCGGTCCGCCCTTCCAGTCGGGCCAACCGTAACCCAGTTGCCAGATCAGATCGATGTCGGACGCGCGATCAACGATGCCCTCTTCGAGAAGTTTCGCGCCCTCATTGATCATTGGGAGAATCAGGCGATCGTGCACTTCCTGATCGGAAATCGCGCGGCGTTCGATGCCTTCGACGCACGATGCTTCCTCGATCAAAGTTGTGACCTCCGGATCGATTAGCGGCCGCTTCTTGCCCGGTTCGTAGCGATAGAAACCACGGCCGGCGCGCAAGCCCGTGCGCCCCCGGTTATACAGTTCATCCAGTAGCCAGTCTTTCTGACCGCGACGCTGGCGCGAACGGTACATGAGTTCAATGCCGCCCGTCATGTCCTGGAGTTCAAACGTACCCATCGGAAGGCCGACCTCGCGCAGCACACGATCTACCTGTTCGGGGAGCGCACCCTCGAGCAGCAGACGCGATGCCTGACGTTCGCGCGCGATCATCAGACGGTTGCCAACAAAGCCGTCACATACGCCGACCGGGACAGCCGTCTTTTTGATTTGAGCCGAAAACTGGAGCGCGGCATCGAGCGTTTCCGCCGATGTCGTGTCTGTGTGAACGACCTCGACGAGCTTCATCACGTTGGCCGGATTGAAGAAATGCAGGCCAATTACCGATTGCGGACGCGTCGTCGCCGCGGCAATCTGGTCGATGTCGAGGGTCGAGGTATTGGTCGCCAGAAGCGCCGAAGGCGATGCATATCGATCGATTTCGGCAAATAGTTTCTGCTTGACCTCCATGTCTTCGAACACGGCTTCGATGACGACATCAGCGCTCGCAATTGCCGATAGATCTCGATCCGCCGTCAACACCGAGAGTCGCGCATCGCGCTCGTTTTCGGTCAGCCTTCCCCGCTCCACGTCACGGTTCAGTGATTCCGTGATACGGGTGACCGCGTTCTCAAGCGAGTCGTCCGACTGATCAATCAGTCGGACCGATAGTCCGGCATTGAGAAGGGCAGTCGCGATGCCGATCCCCATATTGCCACTACCGATGACCGCGCCCCGCTCGAACAGCCGCGGCTGATCCGAAATCCGACACTCGAGCGCGGTATACGCGGCTTTCGTATATTCGCGTGCGGCGTTCGCACGTACGGTCGTGAAAGCCGGGGCGGGTGGTCCATCCTGAGTCGGCATCGAATGCAGAATGACCTCATCACCAATATTGAGGCTTCGAACATCCGCGTCGGTGACCACCGAATTGATGAGCAATCCTTCTTCCAGTTCGATGATTGCCGGCGCAAAAGGCTTGGGGCTGCGTTCAACGATTGAATAGGAATAGATGGTGCCGCGCCCAGACAATGAGTGCCATTCGGTTTTTTCACTGCCGCAGAAAGGGCAGTGCGAACGCGGATAATAATGCAACGTATCGCAGTCTTGACAGTGTTTCGCCAGCAGCTGACCCGAACGCATTGCCTCCCAAAAGGGCTCGTCGCCCGGAAACAGAACAGGTGCCGGAGGCAGATTCCGTTTTTGCGCCATATGATTACTCCGCTTTCAGAATGAGGGTGCCCGCGGCGTGTGCGCTCGCCAGATTGCCGCCCGTGCCATGTGCGAGTACGAAATCGCGGTTTTTGACCTGGACCGCTGGATGCGCTTGACCCCGAGACTGGCGCACCGCCTCGAGAATCTTGGTCATGCCACCTTTATTGCCCGGATGGTTGTTGCACAGGCCCCCGCCATCGGTATTGAACGGGAGCTTGCCGACGCCCGAAATGAGATTGCCGTCCATTACGAACTTGCCACCGTCTCCCTTGGCGCAGAAACCGAGGTCTTCGAGCTGGATCAGCACCGTGATCGTGAAGCTGTCGTAGAGCGATGCATATCCGATATCCCGGGGTGTGATCCCGGCCTCGGCAAATGCGTTGGCCCCTGATCGAGCGCCCGCCGAAGTCAGTAGATCGATTCTCCCTGCGTCAGGATGCTTGACGGCGGCGCCAGTTCCAACAACCGCAACTTTCGGACGCTTCAGTTGGGCCGCAATTGCCGGATTCACGATCACGAGCGCGCCGCCCCCGTCGGTGACAACGCAACAATCGAGGCGGTGCAGCGGATCGGCAACCATCGGTGAGCTGAGTACATCATCCACGGTCACAACTTCACGGTGCACCGCGTTTGGATTGTGCTGCGCGTGATGGGAAGCCGCGACCCTGACCCACGCCAGTTGCTTGCTCGTGGTACCGAATTCGTGCATATGGCGACGCGCAACCATCGCATAGCCGTACATCGGGGGAGGGGGCACCGCAGACTGGAAAGCCAGATTTGGCATCGTCGAGCGATCGACACCCGCAAGCGCGGTACCCGTGCCCGACGAGAGCGGGCGATCTGCCATTGTCACAAGGGCCACATTGCAGTGACCGGCGCGGATCGCTTCAACCGCGTGCGCCACGTGCAAAAGATAGGCCGAACCCCCGCTCTCGGTGGTATCGATGTGCCGCAGATTACGCAGGCCAATGTATTCAGCCATGGTGAGACCTCCAAGACCCGGAGCGTCCGCACCACAGAAATAACCATCGACATCATCGAGAGTCAGGCCCGCATCCTTCAGTGCGCCGAGCGCAACCTGCGCATGAAGCTGTGCCGTCGAGATCCCATCAGCACGACGCACGGGATGCTCATAGATCCCAGCAATGTACGCACCACCTTTGCTACCCATGGGGAGGCTCCTTGAATCCGATCATTATTAGTAAGGTTACTTTATATAGTACGATTCTCCATCAAAGCCGGACTCCATGATAGCGAGGGTTTCTACCGAATTCACGGCTATCTATAGGTAATATAGGCTTATGATTGATCCATCCACGACTAACGCGGTCTCACTCTATGTCAAACACTGAAACCCTGATACAGGTCGAACGCGAAGGCGATGTCGCGCTCGTGAAGCTCAACCGCGCGACGAAGCGCAACGCGATCAACGATGCATTGCTCGATGAACTGAATGTGATCTTCGTATCCGGTCTCGAAGGCGCGCGCGCTGTGATCCTTCACGGCGAAGGTGAGCATTTCTGTGCCGGCCTCGACCTCTTCGAACTGATGGCGAATCGGAGTTCCGACGTGATTGTGAGCCAGCGCCGTTCGCGTCGATGGTATCGAACGTTCGACCTGATGCAGTTTGGTGAGATTCCGGTTATCAGTGTGCTCAAGGGCGGCGTGATCGGCGGAGGCTTCGAACTCGCGGCTGCCACGCATGTGCGCGTCGCAGAAAAATCGACATTCTTCCAGTTGCCCGAAGGGCAACGCGGCATTTTCCTCGGTGGTGGCGGATCGGTTCGCATTCCTCGTCTGATCGGCGCATCCCGCGTCACCGAAATGATGCTCACGGGTAGCACGTTCGACGCTTTGGCGGCCGAGCGCATGGGTGTCGCGCACTATGTGACGGAAGATGGCGCAGGCCTTGACAAGGCGCGCGAGCTCGCGTCCAGAATCGTGGCCAATGCAGCGGCCACGAATTACGCGATTATCAACGGTATCACCCGCATTTCGGAAATGCCGCTTGGCGAGGGCCTGTTTGCCGAAACGATGGTGACGACGATGACACGAGCCGCCAACACCGGTGCCGACAAGCGCATCACCGATTTCTTCAACGAACGTCGCAATCAAACCCACGATTGATTCACAAGGAGACATCATGCCTTCTAAAGCGGACAATGATTTGTTGACCCGCGTATGCGGCGACGCTCCGATGGGAAAAATGTTGCGCCAGCATTGGTGGATGCCGGTGGCGCTATCCGACAAACTCGAAGCGGACGGCAAGCCCGTACGTATTCGCCTGTTTGGTGAAAACTATGTCGCGTTTCGCGACACTGACGGCAAGGTCGGTTTTTTTGACGAGGCGTGCCCGCATCGGGGCGCGTCGCTGGCACTTGGCCGCAATGAGGAAAATGGCTTGCGCTGCATTTTCCACGGTTGGAAATTCAACGCCGAAGGCGTGACCGTTGCGGTGCCGACTCAACCCAACAACGAAGCCGAGTATTGCAAGCACGTGCCGCTCAGGCACTACCCGGTGCGCGAAGAAGGCGGCATGGTCTGGGCATGGCTCGGTCAGGGAGACCTGGCCCCGGCGTTCCCCGAATTGCCGTGTGTCGGGCTCCCGCGCGAAAACTTCGTGGTCTTCCGTCAAAAAGTGAATGCCAACTGGCTACAGGGCGTCGAGACGACCATGGATTCCGCGCACCTGGGTGTCCTGCACCAGGAGTGGCTCAAGGGGTTCGGTGATATTGAGCTTTCATCCGCGAATATGGCTCCGGTTTATCACATCGTGCAGAAACCGTTTGGCTTTCGCTACGCGGCGGTCCGCGCGCTGAAAGAAAACCGTTCGTATGTGCGGGTCAACTCTTTCGTCATGCCGTGGTATGGCGTTATCTCTGGGAATAGTTCGGGGATCAGGGGCGGTTCGATGTTTTTCTCCGTGCCGATCGATGACGAAAATATCTGGTACTACCAGCTCACGTATCGCACGGACGGTAAGCTGGTCTTGAATCCGACGCTCGTATTCGACGACGCCGATTCGTGGCCCCCGCTACCTCCGGGGCCGGCTGAGGACAACTGGGGTCAAGATCGTGAGGCCATGAAGAACGGTCACTTTACGGGCTTCACGCAGATGCTGGGAACCGAGGATTTCGCGGTCATCATGAGCATGGGACCGATTTCGGACCGGACGAAGGAATATCTGGGTGCCGGTGACGGTGCTGTCCTGGCGGTTCGGCGTTGCCTCATGAATTCCGTCAAGGAGTTCATGAACGGCGATACCCCGAAGCTCGCACGTCACGCAGAGATCGACTACAAGAGCGCAGCCCCGGCGTCGGGTACGTTCGAAGACGAAGCCGGGTGGCGTGCGCTGCTGAAATAGATTCGCAATTTACGTACATGAAGCTCGGTGATGAAAATTGCCGGGTACTTTTGTCATGTGCTGTTCAAGACTCACCATTTTGGCTATGACGACTGATCTGAAAGACGCCCCGTTTCGCCATGTCCCGTTTTTGCATCGTGACATTAACCTCGAGCAGCGCAAAGACGGGACATTGATTCTCAGGAGCAGTATCGAACTCAAATCAGCGGTGCCGCATGTCCCGTTCCTGTTGCATCGGAGCGCCGATCGTCGGCCTGATCATCCGTGGCTGGTTCAACGACGCGGACCTGATAACGAATGGCAAGCACTGACCTACGGTCAAGCGCGATCGCAGATTCAGGCCGCGACTCAATTTTTGCTCGATCTGAACAAGCACGGTCGGACCGTGATGGTACTGAGCGAGAATTCGCCGGAGCATGGCGTTATCGAAATCGCGGCGATGCAGGCGCATATGCCGTATTCGCCGATCACGACTGCATATTCCTTGCTGAGTGGCGACCACGAGAAGCTGAAGGCGATGGCCGCACTTCTCGAACCGGCTGTAATTTTCGTCCAGAGCGGCAAGCGCTATGAGCGGGCCGTCAAGGCAATCGATGATCAAGCACTCGTGATCTGCGTCGAAGATCCGATCGATGCACCTAATGTCGTGACCTGGGATCAGGTGATCGCGACCGAAGCAACGGATCAGGTACGCATTTCGATTGATTCGATCAAGCCGGATACGATTGCCAAGTATCAATTCACGTCAGGATCGACCGGGACTCCGAAGGCCGTGATTGTGACGCAGCGTATGCTCACGGTCTCGCTGATGATGACGGAACAGATGTTCGCGTGGAAGCCGGGCGCAATGCCGGAAACGGTGCTGCTCGAATGGCTTCCGTGGTCGCACGTTGCCGGCGGTCACTCGATCTTCAACTGCGTGCTTGAGGAATGCGGCACGATGTACCTCGATGATGGCCGGCCGACACCGGCCGAATTCGCGAAGACGTTGCGCAATCTGCGCGAGGTCTCGCCGTCACGTTTCAGTGGCGTCCCTGTCGCATATGCGATGCTTGTCGATGCATTGCAAAAGGACCCGGAACTCGGATCCGCAATGTTCAGCAATATGCAGCGTATGACGTATTCGGGCTCGCGTCTGCCGGACGCGACGTATGAGGCTATGCAACGCGAAGCCATCAAGTACTCGGGCCGCAAGATTCCGTTCGTTTCGGCTTACGGTTCGACCGAGACCTCAGCCGCTGTGACGTACGTGCATTGGGCAACCGATCGCACGGGTATGATCGGACTTCCACATCCGGGCGTCGAACTCAAGCTCGTACCGCTCGAGGATGGGACCCGCTATGAAATCCGGGTCCGCAGTGAAGCCGTGACACCCGGCTATTTGAAAAACCCGGAGCTGACGGCGCAGGCATTCGATGATGAAGGCTTTTTTATCATGGGCGACGCGGCGACATTTGTCGATCCGGAGCATCCTGAAGAAGGGATGGTATTTGCGGGTCGGGTGGCAGAAGAATTCAAACTTATGTCCGGTATTTTCGTTCGCGTTTCGTGTCTCAAAGCTGAATGCGTCAGCGCGTGTGCCCCTCTCGTGCGCGACATGGTGATCACGGGCGCCGATCGTCCCTATGTAGGGGCACTCGCGTGGCTGAACATCGAAGCCTGCAATATGTATCTGAAACAGAGTGGCCTCGGGTTTTCCGATCTGGTAAAGAATCCGGATATCAGGCGCGCGCTCCGTTCCGCACTCCAGGCGCATAATGAGCGCAACCCCGGGTCCAGCATGAAGATGAAACGCCTATGGCTGCTGGAGCAGCCGGCGTCCATGGATCGGGGTGAGACTAACGATAAGGGTTACATCAATCAGCGGAAGGTCCTGGAATCGAGGGCAATCGAAGTCCAGGCGCTTTACGATGTTGTCGAGGCCCCGAATCTGATAGTGATAGAGGCTTAAACATCGATAAAGGCCTCTTGGTTGATCATACAAGAGTCCTTTATCAATAGGCCTGTCCAGCGTTTTCTCCCTGGTGTTTGCCTTTCGCACACTACTCGACGTGTTCGAACTCGATCCGCGTAGCCTCGCTCAATACGCCCAGGTTGCATTCGTCAACAACAAGGGCAACAACAATCACGGCCTGAACATAAGCGACGGTGCGACCACGCTGTTTGCTCCGTCTGTCACGACGGTCGGCGTGAACACCGGCATTCGCACGCTGTTCTGATCGCGCGTCGTAACTAATATAGGTAGAAGCAGTAACGAAGCCAGGCTTATCTCACGATAAGTCTGGCTTTCTTATTGCTCGATGCGCTGCATAGGTGAACACCCCTACTCATCGATTGAATTTCGACTGATAGTATTCATAAGGGTACTTGTTTGTCTCGGCTTACCCGACGCTTCCGTAACGTCACATCACGATAGTGGAATCGGCTCTGTAACCGAGACTCGGGCGGAACATTATTATCAGGCACGGTGATGAAATACGAAGGCAAACGATCGATTGAAGTTCCGGGTGTGACTCATGGACAGACGCCGATTCCGATGGGTGCCAGAAGGGGTAACTTCATCTTTTCGTCAGGCATCGCGGGTAAAGATCCGCAGACGGATACGCTGCCTGAAGATGCGCAATCGCAGGCTAAATTCGCGTTCCAGAATATGCGGACGCTCGTCGAAGCAGGTGGCGGTACCGTCAACGATATTGTGCGTGTCACGGTATTTCTCAAAGACGGATCGCTTCGTCCGATCGTCAACCCGCCTTGGCTTGAATTGTTTCCCGATCCTGAAGATCGTCCGGCGCGGCACGCACAGATCGTGGATCTGCCGGGCGGCATGCAGATCCAGCTTGAAGTGATCGCAGTGCTCGGTGATTAGGTATTCAGAATTCAGTTCCAAGGAGGTGTGCTATGACTAAAGACGAGAACGAATTGTTGACCAGGGTCTCGGGCGACGCTCCGATGGGTCAAATGATTCGCCAGAACTGGTGGATTCCGGCGTTGCGTTCGGCGTCGCTCGTCGCTAGCGGAAGACCTGAGCGTGTGCGACTCTTCGGTCAGAATTTCGTAGCTTTCCGTGGTGATAATGGCAAGGTCGGCTTCTTTGACGAAGCTTGCCCGCACCGTGGGGCTTCGCTGGCACTCGCCCGCAACGAAGACAACGCGCTGCGTTGCATCTTCCACGGCTGGAAATTCAATTCCGAAGGCGTGACTGTCGCGGTGCCGACGCAGCCAAATAACGAAGCGGAGTATTGCAAACACGTGCCGCTCAGGCACTATCCGACTCAGGAAGCGGGTGGCATCGCGTGGGTATATCTCGGACCGGGCGAACCCCCGAAATTCGCTGATTTGCCGTTCGTGGGCTTGCCGGCCGATCAGGTAGTGGTGCATCGTCAGCGCCTCGAATGCAACTGGCTGCAAGCAGTCGAGACTACGATGGACTCGGCGCACGTCGGTGTTCTTCACCAGTCGTGGCTCGAACACGAAATGACCAATGCCTCGGTCAACCAGGCTCCAGTCTACAAAATCAGGCAGAAGGAATACGGCTTCCGTTACGCGGCTGTACGCGCACTCGGAGATGGCAGGTCATATGTGCGCACCAATTCGTTCGTCATGCCATGGTACGGCATGATTTCACCGCGTAAGGCCGGTGACACCACGCGCTCGCAGATGTTCTTCTCTGTGCCTATTGATGACGAGAACACGTGGTATTGGCACATGACGTTCATCCTGGACAAGCCAGTTCCCCATGAAGATTACATCTTTCCCGCCGATCGCGACAACTGGCCTCCGGTTTCGTCGCGTTCGCCCGACGATCTCTGGGGCCAGGATCGCGAAGCGATGAAGAACGGTCACTTTTCTGGCTTCCCGCAAACGCTTGGTACCGAAGATTTCGCAATCCTTCTCAGTATGGGCACGCTCCAGGATCGCACCAAAGAATATCTCGGTGCCGGTGACGGTGCGGTGATGCAGGTCCGTCGCTGCCTGATGAATTCATTAACCGAATTTTCGGCAGGTTCAGTGCCGAAGCTGGCACAGCACGAAAAGATCGACTACAGGTCGGTCATGCCACTGGGCGGCGTCTACGAGAACGACCAGCAATGGCAAGCAACGTTGTAATTTGAAATCTTTTCCCTACGAGTCATATCCAAAATGTCACTTATCATCGATTCGCATGCTCACGTCGTGATTCCAGGCGAAAGCTATAAATTCATGGCCGAACTCGCGTCTCACCGCGCTAATCCGCACGTCGGTGTGCCCAGGTTGAGCGATGACGCGGTGCGCAAAGCCGGTCAGACGATCATCGAGATCATGGATCGTGTCGGTACGGACATTCAGTTCCTGTCGCCGCGTCCGTACATGCAGATGCATTCGATCAAGCCCGCGAAGGTGACGGCGCTATGGACGAAGCACATGAACGATCTGGTTCACCAGACCGCCGAAATGTGGCCCACGCGTTTTCGCAAGGTAGCAGGTTTGCCGCAGTACCGTAATGAAAGCCCGGTCAACTGCCTCGCAGAACTCGAATTCCGCGTAAAGGAGCAGGGTTTTATCGGTTGTCTGCTGAATCCGGATCCGACCGAAGGCGATGACACGCCGCCCCCAGGACTGGGGGATTCGTTCTGGTTCCCGCTGTATGAAAAGCTGTGCGAACTCGATATTCCTGCGCTGATCCACTCAGCCGGCAGTTGCCAGCCGCGCGAGTCGTACACGCTGAAATTTATCAACGAAGAAAGCATCGCCATTCTGTCGCTGATGGAATCGGACGTGTTCGATCGTTTCCCGAACCTGAAGCTGATCGTCCCGCACGCCGGCGGCGCAATTCCCTACCAGATGGGCCGCTTCCGTGCCTGGAACATCCGTCGCGGTGTGATGCCTTTCGAGCAAAAGCTGCGTCAGCTCCACTACGACACCACCAATTACGACAAGGATTCGCTCGAGCTCCTGATCAAAAAGGTGGGTGCAGATCGGGTGCTGTTCGCCACCGAAAAGCCTGGCACCGGCAGCGCCGTCGATCCGGAAACGGGTCTGGACCTGGACGATCTGAAGCCGGTTATCGAATCGATGGCCATGCTCTCGCAAGAGGACAAGGACAACATCTTCCGCTGCAACTGCATGAAGCTGTACTCGCGTTTTCGTACCGGCGAATAGTAATCGATCGGCAGAGAAACGCAGCGCGGGACATCGGTCCCGCGCTTTGTCGTAAGCAAATTCGGAATTGATTAAACATCATGGCCAAAATCGTTGCTGGCGTCGCGACTTCTCATACGCCCCTTCTGACGCTCGGTGCTGCACAATGGATTCATCGGGCAAATGTCGATTATGAAAACCCGGAACTCAACACGTCCGATGGACGGTTGATGACGTATTCACAGTTGCTGACTGAAGTAGGGCCGCGCTACGAGAACGAAGTGGATGTTCCGACGCTGGCCAAAAAGGAGCAGCAATGCAATGACGCGCTAGACAAGCTCGCGGCATTCGTTGCTCAGGTCAAGCCCGATGTCGCGATCATCATCGGTGACGATCAGGCAGAACTTTTCAACAGCGCCAATCAACCGGCGTTCGCGATCTACCACGGACAGACCGCATACACGATCGACAAGCTCCAGGAGCCGACGACGCCTGATTGGCTACGTACGGTGCGCAAAGGCTATATGCTCGATCAGGTCCACGGATTGCCTTGTGATCCCCAGATGGCGCTCACGTTGATCAAAGGACTGATCGATGAAGAGGTGGATGTCGCGGCTTCGGACCACGTGGAGGACCCGCTGGACAAGGGTTTTGGTCATGCGTACGGCTTCGTGGTCAAACGTCTGTTTGCCGGTCTCCCGATTCCGATCGTACCGGTGCTATTGAATACCTATTTCAGTCCGAACGTCCCATCGTCGCGTCGTTGCTACAACGTGGGCCGTGCAATTCGTCGTGTGGTCGAAGCGATCCCGGGCAACCAGCGCGTAATGGTCATCGCGAGCGGCGGTCTGAGCCACTTCGTGGTCGATGAACCGCTCGACCGTCAGATCATTGCGGCCTTCGAGAACAAGGATGCCGATTTTCTCCAGAGCATCCCGCGAGGCGCACTCAATTCCGGTTCCTCGGAAATTCTGAACTGGGTAACGGTGGCGGGCGCGCTCGAGCACCTGAATGTGCAGAGTGCCGAGTATTTCCCGCTTAGGCGAACTCCCGCAGGTACCGGCGTCGGCGCAGGGTTTGTTACCTGGGCGTAAAGGGCAGCAAATAAAAGAATGAACTAATCGATATAAATGCTCAGATTCTGAGCGTAACAGGAGACTGAAGATGTCCACCGCAGAAGCAACCCGGATTTCGACCAGGAGTCGAGGTTACGAGCGATGGTTGTTGTTTTTGCTCGTTCTAATCTATGCATCCAGTATGACGGATCGCATTCTGGTCGCAATAGTCGCTCCGGTGCTCAAACGTGAAATGGGGCTTTCGGATCTCCAGCTTGGTTTGCTCAGCGGTCTCGCGTTCTCGATTTTCTACGCGACGCTCGGTATTCCAATTGGGCGACTGGCTGAACGTTATAACCGCAAGTTGATGATCGCGGTTTCGATTGTTGCCTGGTCTCTGATGACGATGCTTTGCGGTACCGCAGGTAGCTTCGCTTCGATGATGGTCTACCGTCTTGGCGTCGGTATCGGTGAAGCGGGCTCGACCCCGACTTCGCACTCGCTGCTTTCGGATCAGTTTCCACCGTCCAAGCGTGCAACCGTTTACGGTATCTACGCACTGGGACCGGCAGTTGGCGTTTTCATTGGCGCATTCGGCGGTGGTACGATTGCCCACCTTTATGGTTGGCGCATGGCGTTCTACGCATTCGGTTTCCCGGGTATCATCCTGGGCCTGATTGCTTATTTCACGCTGCGTGAACCGAAGCGTGGCAACTTCGACTCCATCGAGTCCAAGCATGTTCCGGCGCTCAGGGAAGTCCTTGCCGCGTTCGTGCGTGAAAAGCCGTTCTGGCAAATGTCTCTCGGTATCGTGACGACCTCGATTTCGATTTACGGCACGTTCATGTTCCAATCGATCTATATGGGTCGCACGTTTGGCCTGAATATGCAACAGGCGGGATTGACGCTTGCGATCGTCAATGGCGTTGGCGCATTCGTCGGCGGCTTGATCGGTGGCTATGGTTCGGACTGGATGGCGAAACGTGACCGTCGTTGGTACGGCTGGATTCCGGCGGTCGGATCGCTTTTGGGTATTCCGTTCACGATCATTTCATTTACGTCGATGAACTTCGCGGTCTCCACCGTCGCAATGTTCTTGATGGCGACTTCGCTGAACGTGTGGAACGGTCCTTCGTTTTCGGTCATTCACAGCCGACTCGAACCGCGTATGCGCGCCACGGCCTCGGCACTCGTGTTCCTGCTGATGAATCTTGTCGGCCAAGGTCTGGGCCCGGCATGGGTGGGCTGGATGAGCGACAGGTTCGCAGCGAACATCTTTACCGGCAGCGGCGATTATGCGGCGGCCTGCAAGGCTCCGATCGCTGACGCAGTGGCCGCATCGTGCCACGTGGCGGGTACACAAGGTCTGCGCTATGCAATGATTGCCCCGATCATCATGGTCGCGATCGCAACGTGGTCGTTCTTTGCTGCGGCGAGGAGTATCGGGCGCTCGAAGTGATTTGAATCCGGGTAACAAGAACCCCGCTTAGGCGGCAATGCCGTTCAGTTAATGTCTTTTCTACTGTACCGCACGGACTAACGCGAAGGGCGGGATTTGGCGACCTGGTCGCATGCGCGCCCGGGTCGTTTTTCGTGTTTTCCACAAGATCCCGCAGACCGAGCTTGTAACGCAAGTACCAGCGGACACACACGATGATCACCTCGCGGTCGAGGTGACGACCTGCGAACAATTCCTCCGGGCTTTTCGGCTTGCTCATGGTCGGCTCTCCATTTGTTCAGTCCGACACGCTAACCGATTAGCCGGAGCGAGAGGAGAACAAAGGATGACGAAGGAGAACATTCAGGCCATCGCCGCGCGTCTGCGCGAAGCGGAACGTACCCGCGAAGCGATCGATCCGGTGCGCCGCGAGGTCGCACTGGGCGGCAATCCGCTGGGCGGCAATCCGCTGGGCGGCATTCCGCTCGGCGGCATACCGCTGGACGACTTGGCGACCGCCTACGCGGTACAGCAGGCCAACGTCGATGCACGCGTGGAGGCAGGCGAGCGCATCGTCGGCCGCAAGATCGGCCTGACCTCGCTGCCGGTGCAGAAACAGCTCGGCGTGGACCAGCCCGATTTCGGCGCGCTGTTTGCCAGCATGGCCTACGGCGACCACCAGCCGATTCAACTGGCCGGTCTGATCCAGCCGAAGGTCGAAGCCGAGATCGCACTCGTGCTCAGGCGGGACCTGAGGTGCGACAAGCACACCTATGCAGACCTGATCAACGCCACCGATTTCGCGCTGGCCGCGATCGAGGTGGTGGACAGCCGCATCCGTGGCTGGGATATCCGTTTCGTCGATACCGTGGCCGATAACGCCTCGAGCGCGGCCTTCGTGGTCGGCAGCCGCCCGGTACCGCTCGCGGACCTCGATCTGTTCAAGGCCGCCATGACGCTCGAACGCGACGGCGAAGTGCTGTCGCAGGGCAGCGGCGCGGCCTGCCTTGGCAATCCGCTCAATGCCGCGATCTGGCTGGCCGACCGCATGGTGCAGTTCGGTACGCCGCTGCGCGCCGGCGATGTGGTGCTGACGGGCGCGCTGGGACCGATGGTCGCGGTCACGCGGCCCGGTACCTATACGGCGCAGATCGAAGGCCTCGGCAGCGTGCGCGCGACCTTCGCATAACAGGTCATTGCTCAGGTCTCGTCAACCAATTCTTCAGGATTCTGGAAAACACATGGCTTCGGCAAAACTCAAGGCCGCGATCATCGGGTCCGGCAATATCGGCACCGACCTCATGATCAAGATCATGCGGCACGGCAAGCATCTGGAAATGGGCGCGATGGTCGGCATCGACCGGAACTCGGACGGCCTCGCACGCGCCGCGCGTCTGAGCGTGGCGACCACGTACGAGGGCGTGCGGGGTCTGGTGAACCTGCCGATGTTCAAGGACATCGATGTGGTGTTCGACGCCACCTCGGCAGGAGCGCACGTTAAAAACGACGCCTTCCTGCGCCAGCACAAGCCCGGTATCCGCGTGATCGACCTGACGCCGGCGGCCGTCGGCCCGTATTGCGTGCCGGTGGTGAACCTCGAAGCGCACCTGGCAGCGCCGAACGTCAACATGGTGACCTGCGGCGGCCAGGCCACGATCCCGATGGTGGCGGCCGTATCGCGCGTGGCCAAGGTGCACTACGCCGAGATCGTCGCCTCGATCAGCAGCAAGTCGGCCGGCCCGGGTACGCGCGCCAATATCGACGAATTTACCGAAACGACCTCGAAGGCCATCGAAGTGGTCGGCGGTGCCACCAAGGGCAAGGCCATCATCATCCTGAACCCGGCCGAGCCGCCCGTGATGATGCGCGACACGGTGTATGTGCTGTCCGAAGCGACCAGTCAGACCGAAGTCGAAGCCTCGGTCGAGCAGATGGCCAAAGCCGTCAATGCCTATGTGCCTGGCTACCGCCTCAAGCAGAAGGTGCAGTTCGACGTGATCCCCGAGATCGCGCCGCTCACTATCCCGGGCCTCGGCAAGTTCAGCGGTCTCAAGACCTCGATCTTTCTCGAAGTGGAAGGCGCGGCGCACTACCTGCCAGCCTATGCCGGCAATCTCGACATCATGACCTCGGCGGCGCTGGCAACGGCGGAGCGCATTGCGGCTTCGGCAGCGGCGGCATAAAGGACTGTTTACCATGAGCAAGAAACTCTATATCTCCGACGTGACGCTGCGCGACGGCAGCCATGCGATCCGCCACCAGTACTCGATCCAGAACGTGCAGGACATCGCCCGCGCGCTGGACAAAGCCAGGGTCGATTCGATCGAAGTCGCCCACGGCGACGGCCTGCAGGGCTCGAGCTTCAACTACGGCTTCGGCGCGCACAGCGACCTCGAATGGATCGAGGCGGTGTCCGACGTCGTGACGCACTCGCAGATCGCCACACTGCTTCTGCCGGGTATCGGCACCATCCATGACCTGAAGGCGGCATACAACGCCGGTGCGCGCATCGTGCGCGTGGCCACGCACTGTACCGAGGCCGACATCTCGAAGCAGCATATCGAGTATGCGCGCGAACTCGGCATGGATACCGTGGGCTTCCTGATGATGAGTCATATGACCTCGCCGGAGAATCTGGCGCAGGAAGCGAAGAAGATGGAAAGCTACGGCGCGACTACGATCTACGTGGTGGATTCGGGCGGCGCGCTGAGCATGAACGATGTGCGCAGCCGTTTCCGCGCGCTGAAGGCGGTGCTGAAGCCGGAAACCAGCACCGGTATTCATGCGCACCACAACCTTAGCCTGGGCGTGGCGAACTCGATCGTCGCGGTCGAAGAGGGCTGCGACCGTATCGATGCATCGCTGGCAGGGATGGGCGCCGGCGCCGGCAATGCGCCGCTGGAAGTGTTCATCGCCGCGGCAGAGCGCATGAACTGGAACCATGGCACCGATCTGTACACGCTGATGGATGCGGCCGACGATATCGTGCGGCCGCTGCAGGACCGCCCGGTGCGCGTGGACCGCGAGACGCTCGCGCTCGGCTATGCCGGAGTATATTCGAGCTTCCTGCGTCACTCGGAAGTCGCCGCGAAGAAATACGACCTGCGCACTGTCGACATCCTGGTCGAACTGGGCAAACGCCGCATGGTCGGCGGGCAGGAAGACATGATCGTCGACGTCGCGCTCGATCTGCTCAAGCAGCAGAGCGCAGCAAAACCATCAGGTACGCAGAGGACACGTTCACGACCCGAAACAAACTGAAGTACACCGAAGCCGGCATCAGCCGTCTCGTGAGACCAACAAACAGGTTTGGATGCGCGAACGCTGTCGACGTTGTGTCGATACAAAACAACAAAAAACAAAGAACCCTGACAGATTTCGATCTGTCAGGGCTCATCAGGCACACAGCAGGCGGTGCGAATCAGTCGCGCAGGAAGTCGATGATCAGACGGTTGAACTCTTCCGCGTGTTCCCATTGTGCCCAGTGGCCGCATTTCGGGAATACGTGCAGGCGCGCATCCTGCATCGTGTTGATCATGCGCAGACCGTGATCGATAGGGACGAAACGATCGTCACGGCCCCACGTGATGAGCGTCTTGTGCTTGATCTCGGGGAAACGTGCTGACAGGTCCATCGATGTCGAGGGCATGATCTTGCCGCCTTCTGCCCAGTTTTTCAGGTGGTTCAGGTTCGACTGGATATTGTTCCAGCGGCCTTGACGCAGTTCCTCAGTAATACCAGCCGGGTTGTAGACGAAGACTTCGAGCATGGCCTCGAAGTTCTCGTACGAAGGCTGCGCGTAAAGACGCGACATACGCTTGATGCCTTCTGCTGGCTGCGGCTGGAAAAGGCTCGGACCTTGCGCACCCGGCCCCATCAGAATCATCTTGTCCAGGCGATCAGCGAAGTCGAGAGCGAATGCGATGGCCGTCGCACCGCCCATCGAGTTGCCGACCAGATTCGCCTTGTCGAGACCGAGGGCATCCATCACGCCCTTGATTGCACGCGCGTTCAGCACATTGCGCGGCGTGTCCGTCATTTTCAGTTCATCGGATTTGTTGAAGCCAGGCTGATCGAGCAGGATGGCGCGGAAACCCGCTGCCGCCAGTGCTTCGATATTGCGGTAGTAATTGCTCCAGCCGCTCGCACCCGGACCGCCGCCGTGGAGCATGATGACCGCGGGGCCAGCGCCCATGTCGTTGTAGTGGAGCTTGAAATTCTCGAGGCGCGGTTCGTTGATCGTCACGAACTGGCTGGTACCTGCTTCGGTGAAGGACATTTGGCGTGCTCCAGAGATATCCGATTTAGAAATTTATGCCGGACGATTAGCGGGAATATTGCAACGGCGGCAGTGCCTCACCGAGCAGGAAACCGCCGAGCGTCCCTGCGTTATCGTCCGCGTTCTGCGTGATGTGATTTGCGGCCGCCATCACGTCGCGCATGATGCGCTGGATTGGCTGGTCGTTAAAAAGCCCTTTCGCCGCAGTCGCCGTGAACAGCAATTGCACCGCTTCCTGACAGTCACGACCGACCGATGCGACATCGAGCCTGTACAGGACCTGGTCTTCAATCGAGATCAGTTCACGACGTTGCACAATCTTTGTCGTTTCGATCATCATTTGGAGCAGACGGGCGCGCGCCGAGCGCACGAGCAGCACCGCGTTGGCCAGCCTGTCCTTGACGTAGGGGCTCGAGCTGACGGGCTTGCCGGTCGTGCCATTGCGCCGCGACTTCATCTGCTCGATGTAGTGATCGATCGCGCCCTGAGCCATACCGACTGTGACCGCCGATACCGAACCCGCAAAAATCTGCACGAACGGGAACAGGAACTCGGAGCCACGAGGGTCCATCGAGTAATCGGAAATACTGTGTGTCCGATGTTCGGGAACGAAGACCTTCTCGACAAGCAGACTCTTGCTACCGGTGCCGCAAAGACCCATGACATGCCAGTCATCGATGACCTGGTAGTCGGATCGTGGAAGCAGTAAGCTGAGTTTGTCGATGGGCTTGCCTTCGTCGTCGCGCTCGAACGCGCCGAGAATCACCCATTCACCGTGATCGGTACCGCTCGAAGTCGGCCACTTACCGTCGATGATGTAGCCGCCCTCGACCTTCTTGACCGAACCGACCGGCGCATAGGATGACGCGACAATCACGTCATCCTTGGCCGACCATACGTCGTCACCGGCCTGCTGCGGAAAGAGCCCGAATTCCCACGGATGGACGCCCAGAATCATCATGTTCCAGGCGCTGGAGCAGCAGCCGCGGCCGAGTTCCATCAGCACCTTGAAGAACACAGCCGGATTCATCTCGTAGCCACCCCAGCGACGCGGCTGGAGGATACGGAAAAAACCTGCTTCAACGAATTTTTCGATGATGTCGGCGGGGACCGAACGTGCGGCCTCGACTTCGGCAGCACGCTCGCGCAGCCACGGAATCATGACGCGAGCACGCGCCACCAGTTCATCTTCTGTCGGAATCTGCGTCGCGACTTCTCTACTGTTCATAATATTTCCTTTGTTATGCCGTCATTCGATCAGCCGAATTTATGACCCCAGTCGCTCAACCGCGGGTGCGTGGACACCTTCCAGGTTGCGTCGTCCACGACGATCCCGCCATGGCCGTATTCGACGGCGAATCCCGAAGGCGATTTGACATAGAACGAGAACGTGAGATCGTTAGGATGACGGCCCAGATGCATGAGCATCGGCAGACCGGCAGCGATACAGCGATCGTATGCGAGCCCAACGTCGTTCATGTCCTGAACCTGGAGCATCAGGTGACCGAGACGTTTGTTGCCCGGCATCGTGCCCGTGGCGAGCGAATGATGACGCCCACCAGTCGTGTGCATGAATGTCACATCGACTTTGACGCCGGGCGCAAGTTCTGCGCGGATATAGTCGCTGAGCTTGAGGCCCAGGACCTTGCGATAGAAATCGACAGATTGATCGAGGTCTTTTGACCGGATCACGATGTGGCCGATTCCGAGCCTGCCGGTCTCGAAACTACCGCGCATGACCTTCGAATGCCAGGCGTCGGTCATCGGAGCGATATGAGGCCCGGTGTAGAACGCGTGACGGAAGCCCGAAGGATCGTCGCAGTGGTAGAGCATCTCGACCCGGCGTTCCCCGCACAGTGCCGGACCTCCTCGCTCGACGGCCTGACCGATACTCCGAAGACGTTCGACGTAGGCTTCGAGTTTCTCCGGAGTCTCGAACTCCCAGCCCGCTTCGAAGATGTCTTCGTCGTCGCTTTTCTGAACGAGAATCCGCTGCACGTACTCGTCCATACGCAGCGTCAACGAATTACCGTCCGGCGCGGCCTTCACCTGGAGCCCGAGGATGTCGCTCGCAAACCTGGACCACGCTTCAAGGTCCTGTGCACCGACTACCACGTAGCCCAGATTCGATATTTCGGCACCCGCGTCGCTCATGTTGTGTTCTCCAGTGTTCCGAATTGCATGGCCGGTCCTCGACCAGGTTTCCGGCCAGGGTCTCGACCAGGGTCACAACCGATAATATCAATGTCATGTAGTATTGCGACCAAGTACTTTCCCTTAAATATGGGGATGTCGCTGCGTATCGATCCATATATCATAAGGTGACATTAGCGTTACATGGGGACGCGACTGCGGCTACAATGACAGTCCACGAACGTTCTACTATTACGATCGAGGCGCAATCTTTTCCAAGGCCCGAAAAATGAGCACATCCATTCGAATTTTCTTCCTGATTCAACAATTAAACCGCCTGGTCGTCAGTCGCATCGACGAGACATTGAACGGCGAGAACATCACGGCCCGCCAATTCCTTCTTCTCGATCTGCTGTCCAACCATGAACCATGCTCCAGTGCAGAACTGGCGCGCCGTGCTCACATGACAGCCCAGGCTATGGGCGAGTCGGTGAAAGCGCTGGAACAGCGTGGGCTTCTGGAAAAAATGGCAAGCGAGAACGACGCGCGAGCACTCCGCATTCAACGCACACCACTCGGATGGGAGACGTTCATGCGCTGCAGCGAAGCCGTGAACAAAGCTGAAGAAGAATTCTTTTCGTGCCTGGCGTCGTCCGAAGTGGCGCGTCTGCGCGGGAGTCTCGCATTAGTGCGCGAAATCGCGATTGACGCCCTCAAGAGCGCGGAAAATTGAACGACCATAGTTCGTCGTAAAAGCTGTATGGTCCACAAAGGAAAATCGATGACAACGAAAGATGAAATTGTCCATCGCCTTCGGCGGCTGGACTGCTGTGCAGTGTCAGACGCGCTCGACAAGCTCGGGCTTTCGGGCGTCGCGACCGGCGTCCCCCAGGCACCGGGATCGAAACGCATCGCAGGCCGCGTGATCACGATGAAACTCGCGCCGGGTGAGCCGCCTCCGGGACCGCCGCGCCATCTGGGCACGACAGCCGTCGAATTCGGGGATCCCGATTCCGTGATCGTCATCGAGCAAACGAGCGGCGTGGACGCCGGGTGCTGGGGCGGCATACTATCGCTCGCAGCCAAGGTCAAGGGAATCGCCGGCGTCGTCGCCGATGGTCCGGTTCGCGATATCGACGAATCGCGCGAAATGGGATTCCCGGTCTTCACGCAGAAACTGACGTCGCGAACTGCACGCTCGCGCATCGTCGAAAAAGCGGTCAACGAACCGGTCACGGTTTTTGGTATCACGACGAATGCCGGCGACTATGTGATTGCGGACAGCAGCGCCGTGATCTTCATCAGCGCCGCCAATATTGCCAAGGTGGTCGAAACTGCCGAAATGATCGTCGGCAAGGAAGCGCTGATGGCCAAGGCAGTGTTGGCCGGCACTCCCGTTCACGAAGTGATGGCCAGCAACTACGAATTCATGCTCAAGGGTTGATCATGTCTGAAATCGAAGTCGACAAGAATGTCGAGCGCGCGGCAAAACTCGAAACCGCGACGCTGAGCGATGCACTCGATCGTCTGGGCCTCGTCGGCCAGTGTTACAAGATCAAACCGCGTGACCCGTCGTTTCGTATGGCTGGCCGTGCGTTCACCATACTCTACGGTCCGGCTGGTTCGCCCGCTGGTACGGTCGGTGATTTCATCGACGATGTGCCTTCGGGGTCGGTCATCGTGCTCGACAACGGCGGTCGTGAAGATGCGACGGTATGGGGCGATATCCTGACCGAAATCGCGCATCGTCGCGGCATCGCGGGCACAGTGATCGACGGCATCAACCGCGACGTCCATCTATGCCTGTCGCTCGGCTATCTGGTGTTCTCCAGAGACAACTGGATGCGCACGGGCAAGGATCGCGTGCAGGTAGAGGGCACAAACGTACCGGTCACGATAGGAAATGTGCGTGTCGCGCCCGGCGATCTGCTGCGCGGTGACGCAGACGGTGTGATCTCGATTCCGAAGGAACACGAAGAACGCGTGCTTGCCGCTGCCGAAGAAATCGAAGCCGCCGAAAAATCGATTCGCGAAGCGGTCGCGACCGGCATGCGCCTCGATGACGCTCGCGCCCAGTTCAAGTATCACCAGTTACAGACGCGTCGCACCGGGGACCAGGTATGAGCGAGCCCCGTTTCAATCCGAAGACGACCACCAGGCTCGATATCAGGCGTCCGAGCCCGGATCTTCTGGCGCAGGCCTCTGCTCTTCCTGCCGCGACGCTCCACGAAGCAGCTGGCAAGATCGGGGTCATGCCCCCCGCGATCAAACCCGTGGCCCCCGGATTCAGGATCTGCGGACCTGCGGTCACCGTTCACGCACCGGGCGGCGACAACCTGTGGCTGCATCGTGCGATCTATGCAGCCGACCCGGGAGACGTTCTGGTTGTGTCCGTGGGGGACGCCTATGAGTATGGCTACTGGGGCGAGGTCATGTCCACTGCGGCTCTTGCGCGCGGTCTCGGCGGCCTCGTGATCAATGGCTGTGTACGCGACCAGCGGTTGCTCGCAGCAATGGGTTTCCCGGTCTATGCGCGTGGCCTGTGCATCCGGGGTACGGGCAAGGACTTCGGGGCCCGTGGCTGGATCAATGCGCCGACCCGCTTCGACGATGTGACGGTTGAAGCCGGTGATCTTATCGTCGCTGATGAAGACGGTGTGGTCGCGATTCCGGTAACCCGTGTTGCTGAAGTGATTGCCGCTGCGCAAGCTCGTGAGGCCAGGGAAGCAGATCAGATGCGTCGCATCCGGGAAGGGGAATCCACGCTCGCCATTTTCGGCTGGGATCAGTGATCCCGTAACTGGAAAAAGAAAACCCCGCCGAAGCGGTAATGCCGTTCAGTTAAGCGAATGAACGGCAATTTGTTTTTGATGGGCGCGTCAATGGGACGTCGCGACGTTTCTAGACGTGGTCTTGAGCAAGCCAATAAATAAGGTTTGGCGGCGTCAAGCCTGGTTTCTTTGCCGGCACCTACGAGCTCGCAGCCCGCCTAAAACCGGTTTCTTTGCTCTAAAGCGACAGCACAGGTTTCATTGCTCCGGAACAGGTTTTATTTGCAAAGAACCAAGAGCTATTTGCCCGCCGAAGCCCGCTGCCGGCCTATGCGCGGCTTGCATGAATTGATTTTTTTAATGAATTTGTGCAGACGGCCGGAACACGGTCGAATGTCGGCTTTCTCGCGGCCGGCGTATAACGCTGCGCCGCCTGTTTGAATTCATCAAAAAAGCCGATAAGGAGCAACAATGAAAGCCATCTTGGCCACCCTGACGATTGCAGTGCTGGCCGTATCGTCCGGGAGCGCAATCGCCAAGGATTGGTCGACCGTGCGGTTCGGGGTCGACGCGAGCTATCCGCCGTTCGAATCGAAAGCCGCCGACGGCAAGCTCGTCGGCTTCGATATCGATCTCGGCAATGAGATCTGCCGCCGGCTAAACGCGAAATGCGTGTGGATCGAGAATTCGTTCGACGGCATGATTGCCGCGCTGAAAGGCCGCAAATTCGACGGCGTGCTGTCGACGATGTCGATGACGCCCGCGCGTCAGGCGCAGATCGGGTTCTCGTCGAAGGTGTTCCGCATTCCGACGCGTCTCGTCGCGAAGAAGGGCTCGCCGATCGAGCCGACGCCGCAAGCGCTGAAGGGCAAGCGCATCGGCGTCGAGCAGGGCTCGATTCAGGAAACCTACGCGAAGACGTATTGGGAGCCGGCCGGCGCGGTGATCGTGCCGTATCAGGATCAGGATCTGGTGTATTCGGATCTGCTTGCCGGCCGTATCGACGCGTCATTGCAGAACGCGGTGCAAGCCGATATCGGCTTTTTGCGCACCTCGCGCGGCAAGGACTTCGGATTTGCCGGCAATCCGCTTTACGACGCGAAAACGCTCGGCAGCGGCACGGCGATCGGTTTGCGTAAAGAAGATACCGATCTGCAGGAAAAGATCGACAAAGCCATTGCCGATATCCGCGCCGACGGCACTTACGACCGCATTGCGAAAAAGTATTTCGATTTCGACGTGTACGGTCAGTGAGCCGGGACCGCGCGGCACGTGGCCAGCTTCGACCTGGCACTCGCGCGGCCCGACATCTAAACTGTTCTCATGAAGTTCCTGAGCCGTGACGTGGCGAGCCGGTATGCCGACTCGGCTGCAACCGGCGCTTCCCCGGCCCGACCCGCATTGGGGAGGCACTGACATGCAAGGCTTTCAGATCACGTTCTTCACCCAGCAGGGGCGCAGCCATCATGGCAAGCCGCTTGCCGACTGGCTCGTGCGTCTCGCGAGCGAACTCGGCCTGCGCGGCGCGACCGTGATTCCAGCTTGCGAAGGCATCGGCCATCATCACCGCATCCACTCCGCGCACTTCTTCGAGCTTGCCGATCAACCGTTGTCCGTCGTGATGGCGGTGACGAGCGACGAAGCCGATCGGCTGTTCGATCGTCTGAGCGCTGAGGGTTTGCATCTGTTCTACGTGAAGACGACGGCCGAGTTCGGCGTCGTCGGAGAGGACGACGGGGCCTGAAAGCCCCGCTCTCGATGGCAAGTCCCGAACCTCGTTTTCTCGACCTGGTCCGTGTACGCGCGCGGGTATCCAGCCGCACGGGGCTGCGATGGGCATGTCGAATGCTTCGCTACTGGAGCCGAGTCATCCCAGGGAGAGCGAATCATGCGACAAGTTGCGACAAACATGCTGATCGCGCTATCGGCCATTGCGTTGATGGCGGGCGCATCCGGCTGCAAGCGGTCGGCCGAGAACGGCCGCATCTCGACGGGCCAGATGAGCAGCGGCGTGATGAGCAATTCGGCGAGCCCGCGTGGCACACCCGGCGATAGCGACGCGGCGAAGCGTGCGAACGGCGAGGCGGGCGCGGCAGCGAGCGCATCGCCCGCCGCGAGCCACGCCGCGGCGGTCCACAGCACGCCGGCGAGCGGGGCGTCCGCGACGCAGTAGGCGTCGCTCAGGCCCGGCGCATCGCAGAACTATTCGTCCAACGGATCGGGGTCGCCCAATGCGGAGTCGATCGCGCGCTGAGCATTGTCGACGGCCTCGCCGATCGCGGGCTTGCCGCGCAGCGCGGAGCGCGCATGCCGCGGAGCGGTCCAGTCTTCGAGGTCGCGAGCGTCGGTACCGGTGCGATCGATTCGCGTGGTGATCGACGAACCGCCGGCCGGGTCGTCCTCGACGAGCACGGTGATGGTGAAGCCGCGGTGGAGATGAACTTCCTGCATCGACGGTTCTCCTGGCTGGTTCGCTTTCGGGGCAGCATGCGCCGTTCCACGCGCTCGGGGGCTCCTGCTCTTATCGATTTCGTCCCGGTTTCACCCCAATAGAACGGGACGCAGAACCGCGCGCAGCAGCTGACTCAACGAAGGCCCGCTCCAAAGGCTATGCCGCTGGCTCCTCGTGCCGTACGTTGACCATCCACGGCACGCCGAAGCGGTCGATCAACGTACCGAAGCCGCTGGTCCAGAAGGTCTGCTGAAACGGCATCGTGACCTGTCCGCCATCCGCCAGCGCGTTGAAATATTTCTCGCCGGACGCCTGGTCGTCGGCGGTGACCGACAGGCTGAAGCCCGCATGCACGGTATCGCCGCCGCGGCAATCGCCATCCGACATCAGCACGTGTGTGTTACCGATGGCGAGCGTCGCGTGCATGATCTTGTCGGCGTGTTCGGGTGCGACCGGGCGAGCGGGATCAGGCGGCGCGTCTTTCGCGCGCAGCTTCAGCAACTCCTGCGCGTCGAGCGCCGAACGATAGAACGCAATGGCTTCCTCACAACGGCCATTGAAGAACAGATAGGGTTGGATTTCCATGCTGGTTTCCTGAGACGGGCGGGGGTAGCAGACGATTCTATCAGCGCGATTTCGCGGACGGACGGCTTTCGAGCCTGCGATCAAGCAATGCCTGCCGCGCTTTAGTGTGCCCCCGCTTCATGCCTTCCCGGCATGATTGCCGCCATTGGCTGGATAAGCCTCCTGCAACGCAATCGAGCCGGTTTCCAGCAGCGATTTGAGGTTGGACATGATCTTCGGCCAGCCCCCCGACACCGCCTCGATGAACTTCGACTGATCGCGCTCGATCGTATGCGTGAGCGTCAGCTTGACCGCCGTTCCGCTCGGTTCGAGCTCCATCGTGCAGCGCGAATCGCCTTCGGCCTGCAGCTCGGGCCGTTTTTGATGCCGCCAGCGAATCACGAGGCGCCGCGGCGGCACAGCCTCGATGATCTCGCCCGCGTCGAAAGTCTCCCCCGCGCTCGACACGAGTTTCCACGACGAGCCCGCCGTCCATTCGCTATCGCAGTGCATGCCGAACCAGTACTGCTTGATGAACTCCGCGTCGGTGAGCGCCGACCACAACTGTTCCGGCGTGGTGCGGATATAAGTCACGTAGACGAATGTCGATCTAGTCATTGCCTTTCTCCAGGCGTCGTTTCAGGGAAGAGAGCGCCTTCAGGCGCGGTTTTTCGAACTTGGCAATCCAGCGCTCGTAGATCTGCTGCAGCGGCACTGGATTGAGGAAGTGCAATTTCTCGCGCCCGCTGCGCACCGTCACGACGAGGTTCGCCGCTTCCAGCAGGCCCAGATGCTGCGTCACGCCTTGCCGCGTCATGTCGAGGTGCTCGCACAGGTCGTTCAGGGTCTGGCCGTCGTGCGCATGCAGCACGTCCAGCAGCTTGCGCCGGCTCGGATCGGCGAGGGCTTTGAATAGCAGGTCTGTGTCGTCGGGGAACTCGGCCATGAACGGCTATAGGCAAGTAATCTGTTGCATTTACTATAGGCAAGAGATTGCTTGCATGTCAAGGAGAGTGAGGAAGCCTCGTAGATCCCATATGAGCGCACAACTGAAGGAAAACAATTAAGTCGGTCGGAGAACAATTAAGTCAGTCGGGCCTAACGATAATTTTTCTCTCTTATCTGGTATGTTTCAAAAGTGATCCTTGCTTTTACGCAGCGAACCAGCGTTTTGCTCGCCTTCAGGACGCGCGACGACTTATTCTTTACTTGGTAACCCGATAAAAGGTGGAGATCGATTGCGCCAAGAGGATAGGCTTGCCAACTGGGTTCAGGAGCCAGAGAAAACATTTGTTTCTTGGCTCGATGGTCAGCGCGCCCCTGAACGGCAGTTCCGTGAATCGTCGCAGGAGGCATACACCTCAATTTTCGCAATTTGGGTCCGGCATTTGGCGGACCGCCGACTAAACGTGTTGGAGGCGACGCCCATGGACGCCACCGAGTTCTTCGACACGCACGTCCTTGCACCAGTTTCGCGTCGTCGTTACCGCCAACTGCTACACAAGGTATACCGGTATCTCTTGTCATGCCGACTGGTACAAACAAATCCGCTTTCGCTCGAAGTCGCCAAGGAGAGCCCGCCCGACGTCCCGCCTCCGGCATGGCTGGAAAGGGCTGAGCAAGACGCGTTGATTAGCAGGCTGCGTGAGATTGAAGGATGGAAGGGAGGGCGTGACCGAGCGATGGCCGCACTTCTTCTTGGCGCCGGCTTGCGGGCGAATGAGTTGACCCAACTGCCAGTGAGTTGCTTTGATGAACGTCGTTACGTCATCCGAGTTATACCGGAATGTCCTCATTGCGCACACACCACGCGTGTGCTTCCGGACGGGCCATGGAGAGAATGGCTGGATCAGTGGCTTATGGAGCGCGTAAGTCTTTCTATCCCTGGTCCGCTGCTCTGCCCCGCCACGCGCAAAGGCAACGCTCTTTGTCCATCAGCGCTGTATCGGCGAGTATCCGGCTGGCTCAAAGACGCCAACGTAGACGCGCAGCGAGGCGGCGCGGGCATCTTGCGCAATACCTTTGTACGAAGCGCACTGACGTGTGGTCGGTACTCGCCGGCGGAAGTGCAGGAGTTTCTCGGTCACGAGTTTTTCCGGTCAACCGCCCGCAGCATCCCATCAACCGCGAAGAACCTTGTTGCAGAAGCAAAGGCGGTCGAGCGATTGGCAATTGCTGCACAGCAAGCGCAGTCCACGTCGCTCGCCTTAAAAGCTCATTTCCGAAAGTTGCAAGAAGGAACACCGGCCGCGCCGCACATAGCTCGGCTGACGGTTGCAGCCCAAGAATTGCAGGCAGCGCGAGACGACCTGGATGCCTTGCTTACAGGCGTGGATGTGCCTCGTTAGCCTTTCGGTATCCCTTCGCTAAAGCGACGATGCATCTCTGCGCCCGGACACGAACTGCATCGTGCATGATCAACCGCTCGTGGTTATTCGTGAAGACTGTGCATTAACAGCGGCGGACACTGTCGAGCAATCATGCGAAGGGAGCCTTGCGGGAGGAACACGCCGAACTCAAACAGTTCGGCGCGCAGGCGGTTGACGAGTGCCGTACGTTCCTCGACAAAGCCGCTGCGCATCGGTGCAGCACCAGCACGTTCTACTGGTCGGCGGTCTTCAGGGCGACGAAACGCATACGGGGCGGCTCGCCGCTTCACAGATGGCTTCTGCGTCCAGCCGGTCGTTCTTCACGTGCTTGCCACCTTTGCGGTAGGCTGCGGCGAACTGCGGGGCGATCAGGCGGACTTCGTGGCCGAGCGCGCGTAGCTTTCGGCCCCAATAGTGGGCTGCGCTGCAGGCTTCCATGGCCAACAGGCAGGGCTCGAGATTGGCAAACCAGTCGAGAAACTTCTGCCTTGAGATCGCCTTTCTGACTGCCACGTGCTCCATTGAGTCGACTCCGTGTACCACGACCAGGTTCTTGGCGAGATCGACGCCGATACAATCTTGTCCATGACTTTCCCCTTCTCAGATGGATTGCCAGCACCAACCATCGTGGCATATCGCTACGCCACGGGATCGGGAAAGTCCTTTCTAATTCGGAGCAATCGTGGAGGTAACGAAGCTAACGAAGCTAACGAAGCGGTTGAAGCGTTCGGTGAAGCGTGTCACGAAATACGGTGACAGCGCGGGTGTGCAGGCCGTAACGCGAGTGAACGCCGAGCAAGCCTCGAAAAGGTCGATGCGCAGGCCGACCCGAGAGCCATGTCGGGGAAGGCTGATACGGCTGGGTGAGTGAGCAGGCAGGACGCCCAGTCGCTGCGCCGGGGTAGTGGCGACAGCATGTACACAAGGCAAGCGCACGCAACACGGGAAGCCCCCTGGCGTGGTCAGGGATGACCAACCGGACGCCCGCGAGGGACAGGCCGGACGCCTTGGGGTGACGGAGAGGCCCGTATTACCGTTGAAGCCGGTGTAATGCTGGTGGAGGGAAGTCGCCGCTACTTGCACCTGATCTCATGTTAGACGGGACGCACGGCTAGCTGCCGTTTGCCTCGCGTCAGTTTGGCAACGCTTCCGCTTTTTGCCGGCCGTGAAGCCGGCATTTCTAGCGGATAGCGGTTCGATTCAACAAATGAACGGCGCAACCGGGGCCTCCGCGCAATCACCGTCGATTGAATGCAAGAAACTCACGACCTCATATACAGTTTTGCATCCATCAATGGCTTCGCTTCGTGAAGTTTCTCTGCCGTTATGAATCGCATCATTTCGAAGCTCGTTCAGACGAATCAGCCGTTCATATAAGCCGGGCTGTTCGTCACTAAGCGATCTGGTCGCCACCAACTTAAGTACAGGATCGAGATAGGTTTTGAGACGCTTTGTTGTAGTGTTCCGAAGCAACTCCTTGGCGGATTCTGGCGAAAGCCCCCGTTTCTGCATAGACTTTTCGAGGAACTGCTGGGTGGTCGCGTCCACCACCGCCGCCGACAGAAGCAAACTCTCGGTGGGATAGCCAGAATTAGCAATGCGATAGGCTCTCTGGAGCGTCCTTTGCAGAAAGCTGACGTTTTCGGCCCGGAGATCGCCTGTTGGGATTGAGAGCTGATTATCCGAGACAAGGGCCATAGCCTGAGGTGATAATTCAATCCCAAGCGGACTATCGTTCACCGTCACGTAACTGGCGGCCCAATCGACAACTCCGAAATGCCGAATCTGGTCGAGATTTCTATTGAGCCGAACAGAGCTGGTGAACAGAAGATCAATGAAGTGGTTCTGAAATGATTCCGCCTCCTCCAAGAGTTTTGCCTTTGCCGATCTCGCCCACGCCACGAGCTCGTCTCCAGAAAGCTGATGCGGCTTGGTCCACTTAATCTCGATCAAGGTAAAAGAAAACGCCGGGACACTCACGCCGGATATACCGGTGTCGATATACTGGGGCTGGGAAAGATTAAGGACATACTCTCTTCCACGATATCTGAGATTGAACTCCCCGGGCGCAAGGTTTGTTCGAATCGGCCAGAAGAGTCCCGCTTTGAATTGATGCAGTCGAGCAACTCCGGTCATTTTGCAAGCTCGACGACTTTAGCTGCGAACGACTTGAATATTTCCTTGAAATTATCCCTTGATGCGATGTAAGTCTTCTCGACCTTCCCCGACATGTCAAGGTCATCGTCAGTCAAGGCAAATACCGCCTTCGAATGTTCTTGGGATTTCCCCAGCAAGCCATGGAAATCGGGAACTTGCGCAATCTCCCAACCGTCCCCGAGCACTGAACGGTATCTTTCCTCCGGCAGCATCATATCAACGCTCTGCAAGGAAGGAATGAGCGATTCGTGGCACCGGGCCACGATCTTATCAATCCATTTTTGATAGGCATTCGTTACTTTGCCTGATCTAACGTTGAACCGTTGGGAGACTATTCCCATGAAACGGGGATTAGACGCGGGTAACTTATAGATTTGTGGCCCGGAGCGGGAGCGTAGCTCATTGGCGTTGATGGCCCACCGAGGCAGAGTTTTCGAAAGCGAGTCGATGGCGAGATAGCTGAAGTAATCAGGCGCGACAGGCACGATGAAATAATCGCAGGACACCAACAAGTTTTGGTTCAGAGCCCCAACGCTAGGACTCATGTCGAGGAATACGTAATCGATTTTGTTTGCTTTGGCTGTTTCGTCGAGCAAAAATCCGAGCGCTCCTGGTAAATTCTGCAAAATCGACATGGCGCCCAAGAGTTTATGCGCCATCGCCAAGTCAGGCTCGAAAAGACCAGTGTCGATGTGACCTGGAAGCAAGAACAAATTCTCTTGCGCAGTCTCTACGATTTCTGCCGCTACAATTTTTTCCGGTGACCCTTCGAAGGCCCTTCTGGCCGCTGTATAAAGATTGGCGGAAGGATGTGCCTCATAAAAGTCGCCAAGATCGTCAAGCCCTTTCAAGGCGAGCACCATCCCCGTTAGGTTGCATTGCGGATCGCAGTCGACAATAAGAACGCGGTTTCCCGCTTCTGCGAGGGCCCATCCAAGGTTGAATGTCGTCGTGGATTTACTGACACCACCTTTGTGATTAAAAATCGCGATTTTTTTCATGGTCTACCTGATCAAACGACGCGGATACTTCGCTGCTATGTGGTTGTTTTATGATTTTACTCTGGATTGAGTTCGGTCCCGCGCGAACAAAGTGATTTGCTTCCAGTAGACCGTATCCATTTGCGGAGGGTTCGGCTTCGACGCGGTCAGCTTGCTGTCGAAGTTGCCTATGCAGAGGCATGGCTCGGACCGGATAGTTGCCTCTCCCGTAAGCAAGGCGGCTGCTGAACCTAAAGCCGACGTTCGACCGTCATTGGAAAGTCTTGGGCGAGCGTCCTTAGATGGCCGAGGGCGTGTGGAAGCCGTTTTACGGCTATGGAGGGGAAGGTTGCCGGACAGGCCGACCGTAGTTGGTGGCTTTGCGACAGCTCTAAGGTCGTAAGCATCACGAAGGCCCCGCAGGACCTCAGCTTCCAGCGATTCGCATCGCCTTCATCGTCTTCGCAACGCCGAGTATTCTCATGACTCGCTTCAGGTTGTAAGCCAACACCTGAAGGCTCATCTCAGTGCTCACTCGTGCGAGGGTTCGAGTCTGGAAGTGCGTGGCACCCATCCAGTGTTTGAGCGTACCGAACACATGCTCAACGGTGCTGCGCCGGATCGTCATTGCGTCGGGATTCCGGTCGAGCCGTCGCTGCATGGCTTCCAGTATCTGTTCGTGTTCCCAGCGTCGAATGCGCCGGTATCGGCGCGGTCAACCACTTTCATGGCGTGTGCATATTGACGGACAGACGCAACGCATTTCGCCGCCCGGGACTCATCAGATTAGCGATGGAGACTCAATTGTGGAAGCTGCTGTCGCGGGCATGGGGGTTTGCCAGATGCCGATGTCCCTGCTAAGGCCATATCTGGAGTCAGGCGCGTTGGTGTCAGTCCTCGACGACATTTCAAATGAGCTTATAGACGTACACGCGGTGTGGCCGAAGGTAGCTCACTTGCGACCCAAGGTGCGCCATGTGGTCGACACTTTGGTTGAGGTTGCAGGTCAAGGACGATTGGACTGAAGCATTTCTGCGAGGGCCGATGTGACATCCGTGAGCTGCGAGCACGCCGCTGAAATGGATACCGGCCAACGACATCCTCGTGGCACAGATTCGCGCGCTTCGCCCCGATGAACGTGAGTTCTCGGATGCTCGAAGCCGCCATGGTCGGCAA
Source organism: Paraburkholderia sp. BR10954 (assembly GCF_040965775.1). NCBI lineage: Bacteria > Pseudomonadati > Pseudomonadota > Betaproteobacteria > Burkholderiales > Burkholderiaceae > Paraburkholderia > Paraburkholderia sp. BR10954. The sequence continues at coordinate 14,592 of NZ_JBFRCK010000028.1, read as the reverse complement.
TGGGTCGCATTGCTGACCTGAAACCCAGCCCGTTCCAATGGCGGCTTTGGCCGACAACGCACCTGCCGAGACGCCGCGCGAATGGCCGATCCAGTTTGCAACCGGCCATATCCCTCGCGCTGGGTCGAATGTCTCTTGAGGGTCGGGCTCGGTCAGTCCACTCCCCCAACTCATCGCTCGAAAGCGCTCACCGGAATTTCGCGGCCCCGAAGCGGCCAGTCGGCAGTGCGGACTCCCGACCCATACCGGACGGCGGTGCATTTTTCGATCTTTGTCTGCTCCTGGTGGGCGGATTCAACCGGTCCATGTACCGGAAAGAATCCGCGCCTGCCCGGACCACACAAGGTGCGCCGGCGGAAAGCGTCGAAAAGTCCGGCATTCCCACCGCTAGTCAATGTATAAAATCCAGTCCGAAACAACCGCGAGCGTTTGCATCAGTCAGTGATGTGCGGCAAGGAACTCCGACATCTTGCGCAGCCCCGTCTCCAGCACCTTCCGATTGTTCGCATAGCCCAGACGCACATAACCTTCCATATCTAGTGCGCTGCCGGGCGTCAGCATGACGCCGGTTTTCTGAATGAGTTGTGTGCAAAATTCGACGGAGTTCATCGACAGGTCGTACTTCAACAGCGCGGTCGTCCCCGACTTCGGCTTTACATACGAGATGGAGGGTTCCTCGGCGATCCAGGCGTCCACCAGTGCGAGGTTAGTGCGCACAATATCGTGGTTGCGGGCGAGAATCTTTGCCCGGTTCTCCAGCGCGATTGACGCAAAGTGGTCATCGATCATCCCAACGCTGATCGTGTTGTAGTCACGATGGATTGCGACGGCACGAATCAGGTCTGTGGGGCCGGCGATCCATCCAAGACGAAGTCCGGCAAGCGAGTACGTCTTCGACATACTGCCCGTGCTGATGCCGCGCTCGTAGACGTCTGCTATCGATGCGGTATAGCCGCTGCCGTGCTGATCGGTGCCGCGATAAACCTCGTCGCACAACACGTAGGCTCCGCACGATCGCGCAATGTCACCGACCTTGGTGAGAAACTCTTCGTCCATCAACGAGCCAGTGGGGTTGTTCGGGTTGTTGATCGCGATGAGCCGGGTCTTATCGTTAACGAGATTGCGCAATTCAGCCAGATCGGGAAGGAAGTCATTTTCTTCGCGCAGTTTCAGAATTCGTACATCGGCGCCGTAGCTTTCAGGGATGGAGTAGTGCTGCTGATAGGTCGGCAGAACCGAAATCACCGTGTCGCCCGGTTCGACCAACGTCTCATAGACCAACGCATTTCCACCAATAGCACCGTGCGTGACGATCACGTTTTCGGGTGACTGACGGTCGTACATTGCCGAGATCGCTTCGCGCAATCGCGCCGAGCCTTCGATTGCGCCGTATGTGAGCTTGAGCCCGCGCAGCTCATCGAGGATGCTGTCCTGTTTGCCGGCGAGCGTCAACAACTGGTCCACGGTCAGCGATTCGACGCACGTTTCAGCAAGGTTGTACGTGCACTTCGTCTCATATAGATCCATCCAGCGCTCGACGCCAAAGTCCTTGATTCGCATGTCACACTCCTTGATTGTTTAGTAACCTGTTTGAGTTCTGCAGCAGGTGGTAATGTCCTCTATTCGTCGACAGCATCGGCCTGCCTAGTGGCAGAACCGTTCGGGGCGAAAGGGCGTTGCATCGGAAAACGTCGGCATTCCTGTCATCATCTCAGCCAGGAGCCGCCCCGTCACCGGACCGAGCGTGAGTCCATGGTGGTTATGCCCGAAAGCGAACCACAGTCCGCGGTGGCGGGGAGCGGGACCGATCACGGGACGCATGTCGGGTGTGCATGGACGCAGGCCGAGCCATGGACTAGCGTCCATTCGGTGGCCAAGGCCAAAAGCGGGTCGCGCCGCACGCTCCGCGCGTTCCAGCTGAATACCCGTGGGCCTGGCTTCGCGCCGCGCGATCTCGACGCCGGTGGTCAGCCGCAAGCTCCCTTCCATCGGCGCCACGACGTAGCCCTTTTCAGCGTCGACGTACGGCATCTGCAACATCGGCCGGGTAGGGCTGTAATGCATGTGATACCCACGTTTCGCACGCAAAGGGATGCGATAGCCGAGCGGCCCGTAGACCGTGTCAGACCAGGGGCCGAGCGCCACCACGGCTTGTCGTGCGCTGATACGGCCAGACGCAGTCTGAACTATCCAGGCGTCGGCGTGTGCATCGAGCGTGGTGGCGTTGCCAGTCAGCAGGGCGCCGCCGTTCGCCTCGAAAAGACGTGCATAACCTTTGGTCAGTTCGCCAGGATTGACGATGCTCTTCGGGTCCTGCCAATGCAGCGCGCCGCAAAATCCGTCAGCAATACCGGGTTCGCGTGCGGATAGCGCCGCCGCATCCAGCACTGCGACTCGCAAGCCATGGGTTCGCGCAAGGCTGTGGGCAACCTGCGCCTGCCTGGAGAACTCCCGCGGCGTGCGAAACGCATCCATCCAGCCGCTGTCGCGAGCGAGATGGCCAAGATGCGCGCGTTGGATCAGGCGGTCATGTTCCGCCACGCTTTGCTGGATCAAGGGCAACATGTCATGCGCGGCAGCCATCAATCGTTCGGCGGACGACTCCCACCAGAAGCGCGCCAGCCAGCTTGCGAAGTGCGGCAACGCCCGGTAGTCCCAGTACAGGTCGGTCGAGCGATTCTTTGCATAACGGAGCAATGTACCGAGATCGCGCGGAAAACCGTACGGTACAACTGAAGAACTTTCTATCAGCCCCGCGTTGCCGAAGCTCGTTTCTTCGCCTGGAGCGCGCCGGTCCACCAGGGCGACCCTCAGACCGCGGTCCTGCAACTGCACCGCGCACGACACGCCGATGATCCCTGCGCCGAGCACTATCACATCGAAATCCATAAACTCGCTTCGCTTTGGTTGTCCGAATCGGATTAGCGCCCGGGGAGGCTCACACGATCTGCTGCAGGGATGTCTCGCCCAACGAGGATCACTTACTTCGCGATGATGTCCCGATGGAAATACTTCTGCGAAAGACTGCTCAATGTGCCATCGTTCTTGAGTGCGTCGAGCGCGGCATCGACTTTCGCAACCAATGCCTTGTCGCCCTTGCGCAGACCCCATCCCGTTCCCTCGCCGAGCGTCGCTGGATCGGCAAGAGGTTTGCCGAGGATCGCATAGTCATGGCCCGCCGGCTTACTCAGAAAACCGTCCTGGGCTGTCTGCGCTTCCTGCACGGCAGCGTCGATGCGTCCGGCAATGAGGTCTGCGTACACCTGGTCCTGGTCGGAATACGAAACGATAGTGACGCCCGCGTTTTCCCAGTGGCGCTTCAGGAAATCTTCCTGGGACGATGCCTGCAGCACGCCCACGCGTTTTCCCTGAAGGCTCTTCACGTCGGGTGCCAAACCCGAGTCCCGCTTCGCAACCATAACAATCGGAACGACATAGATCGGCTTGGTGAAGTCGATAGACTGCTTGCGCTTGGCTGTGATGTTCATTGCGGAATTGATTACGTCGAACTTCCTCGCCTGCAGCGCGGGGATCAACCCATCAAACGCGTTCTCCACCCAGATGCACTTGACAGCCAGCTTGGCGCACACGGCATTGCCCACATCGATGTCGAAGCCCTGTAGTTGGCCGCTCGCAGACTTGCTTTCGAACGGCGGGTAGGCCGCCTCGATGCCGAAGCGCAACGTGTCCTGCGCATGCGCACTGATAGTCCCGAGCGAGCCCGTTAACGCGGCAGCGACAATGAAAGAAAGTTCAAGCTTGCGAAGCATAGGAAGTCCCCTGTGTATGTGGGCGGCAACGAGTGGGTGCGCGAGCGTGGTTTCAGTGCGGCGCTATGGAGACATCGCGTAAGACGGCTTGCTGACGTGCCGCCCCTGCTGCCTCTGGATTGACAGTCTATTCTGGACAAGGAGAAAAGCAAGCAATTTCAAAAATAAATGTCCAAACTGGACACATTGGCTTACCATTCTTCCACCGCCGGACCCGGCAACAATGTGGAGCGAAGTTTCAATGAGTCAGACAGAGAACGGATTGCCCCTGATCGTCGACCAGCATGCTGTCAGGAACGCGCTACCTCACCTCGACGTGCGTCGCGTATTGGCGCAGATGTTTCGCGCGCTCGGAAACGACATGGCGGTGCAACCGCCGCAGACGCTGGCTCTTTTCCCCAAGGGTGCCGGAGACTTCATCACGTATCTGGGCGTAATGGCGGACGCAAAGGTGTTCGGCGCGAAGCTGTCGCCGTACATCGTCACGGAGGCAAAGCCGGTTATCACAGCATGGACGGCATTGATGTCCATGGAGACGGGACAGCCGCTGATGTGGTGCGACTCGGGCCAGCTGACAATTGAGCGCACCGCTGGCGCGACGGCACTCGCGGTCGAACATCTTGCCGCCGATGCTGCCGCCCGGCTCGCTATTATTGGATCGGGCGCGGTTGGGCAGGCTCATTTACGCCACCTGGTGTCGGTGCGTCCATGGCGCACGATTCAGGTGTTCTCGCCCGAACTTGCGGCCGACACGGCAAAGCGTGAGCAGTTGATGGCATTGGACGGCAGAGTCTCCATTTGCACACGGATCGAAGACTGCGTCGCCGACGCCGACGTGATTGCCCTGTGTACCTCATCGGGTACGCCGGTGCTTCACGAGAACATGCTTCACAAGCCGGCGCTTATCACATCAATCAGCACCAACGTCGCCAATGCCCACGAAATACCACCCGCGTGGCTCCCTGCAATGGATGTCTATTGTGATTGCCGCCGAACCACCCCAGCCACCGCAGGTGAGATGAAGCTGGCTGCCGAACTTCATGACTGGCGAGCCGAAGCCGTGCAGGGCGATCTTGCTGAACTCTTGTGCGGCAAGGCGATCAAGCCGTCCTTTCGGAAGCATGCATTCTTCCGGTCCATCGGACTCGGCCTTGAAGACGTTGCGATAGCCTATGAACTCTTTAAGTACCTGAAGGGCCAGTCGCGCGCCCAATGATGGCCTGGCGGCTAAAGAGTTCGCGCAACGCAGATGCTGCGTTGCGCTTCAAAATCAGCATGTGGTCCCGCATGCACGAACGTACCTGGACGAGCAGGAGATGCATCCATGACCTATCGGCGCCTTGATATCCAGCTTCCGTCGCCAGCACCGGGAGTTCAGTTGACGCTTTTGGCGCACCAGTTTGGCAAACGAGGTAATGGACGCAGTGTCTACTTGCACGCAGGTCTCCACGCTGACGAGCATCCCGGTTTGCTGGTGCTTCAGCACCTCCTGGCGATGCTTGTACAACTCGACGCCGCAGGGTCAATCGACGGCCTCGTGACGGTTGTGCCCTACGCAAATCCGATCGGTATGTCGCAACGGCTGTTCGGCGCAGTTGTAGGCCGCTTCGATTTCGAGAACGGCGAAAACTTCAATCGCAACTTTCCGCGGCTCGACCAGCAGGTTGCCGCGCACGTCGCCGATGTGTCAGATCGGACGGACACCCCAGAGATATACCAGACCCTGTTCGCCGACATGTTGGGCAAAGCGACGGCGACAACGCCATCGCAAGCGTTGAAACTGGAACTGGCCAGGCTGGCGATCGAACATGACATCGTTCTGGACCTGCATTGCGATACGGACTGCATTGCGCATGTCTATGCGTCCGAGCTTCAGACCAGGCGAGCGACGATGCTTGCCGAGATCATGGGCGCGCCCGTTGTGATGCTGGAGCCGCACGACGCCGGCGGCGGCGCATTCGATCAGGTGCATTCCAGCGCATGGGGCACAGTTCAGGCGGCCGGTTTGCTCTCCGAGGACAAGAGCGGTTTTAGCGCCACCATCGAATTGCGCGGACAGGCCGATGTCAATGACGAACTTGCAGCCGCCGATGCGTCGAATCTGTTGCGCTTTCTCGAGAGCGAACGCGTGCTGACTGCCCAAGCCTTGTCCACGCCCTCGCCGGGGATGCAGACGGTTAGCGTGTTCCCGCTCGACGGAGCGTCGCACGTGCCATGTCCGTGCGCCGGAGTGATTGTCTACCGGAAAGCACCGGGGGACCGGGTCAGCGTCGGGGAAGTGATTGCCGAAGTGGTGCGTCTTGATGGCCGTGAATTCAACCAGCGGGTGCCGATCCTCAGTACCGTGGACGGACTGATGATTGTCAGGCAACTCAAGAAGCTTGTTCGCCCCGGAGAAAGAGCGGCGCTTCTGGCTGGCAAACGTCCGGTGCGGGACAGGCATGCGGGCAGTTTGCTGCTTGATTTTTGAGCGCCGGTGGGCTCACGCTGGCCGGGAAACTCCTCAATGAATCAGGGGAAGCAGGACCATGAAGACGCGGCACGTCACGCTCCAGAGCACAGGTCCCGGAGCGGACCTCAGTCTCTGCCATCACACCTTCGGTCCATCGTGGGGTCGGAAGGCGCTTTACATCCAGGCGGCACTTCACGCGGGCGAAGTGCCCGGACTGCTCGTAATCCAGCATCTTCTCTCCGCTCTGACTCGCGCTGAACAGGACGGCGAACTGCTGCATCAGGTGACAGTGTCAAGATGGGCCAACCCCGTTGGCATGAATCAGCATGTGATGGGACACCTCAGCGGCAGGTTCGATCTCGGTGGAACGGGCAATTTTGATCGTAACTTTTTCGATCTGCGGCCGACGATCGCAGCAAGCTTCGACGTGACGCGGCCGCGTGCCGCGTCCGCTGCAGAAATTAAAGCATGGTTGAAACAGGCAACTCTGGATCGCCAGGCGGCGGCGAACCCTGTCGAGGCGTTGAAGCTGCAATTGCTTGCCGTCGGTTTTGAGCATGATGCGGTGCTCGACCTGCACTGTGACAAGATTGCAGTCATGCATATCTATAGTTCGTGGGAGTTCGAAGACCGAGCCAGAGCTCTGGCACGTTGCATGGAAGCGCATGCGTTGATTCTGGAAGATGAGGCGGGTGGCGGGACGTTCGATCAGGCATTTCGCGACGCGTGGCGAGAAATTAAGCGTCTTGAACTCTGTAGTGATGCGTCGACAGGATTTGCCGCTGTCGTCGAACTGCGCGGGCAGCGCGACGTCAGCGACGATCTGGCAGCCGCCGATGCTGCCGGACTGATCGACTTCCTGCGCCGGGAAGGCATCATGGCGGCTCCCGTCGCTGGAAGGGCAGCGGCGCCTGGCCGTGAGTCGCAAATTTTTGCGCTGAACGCCGTCTCCCATGTAGCAACACCGGCAGCCGGCGTGATCAGTTGGAAGCGGCAGTGCGGGGCTTCAGTCGAGCGCGGCGAGACGATTGCAGAGGTCGTTCGCTGCGACGATATAGTGCCGGCGCAACGCGTAGCGGTGGTGGCGCCTACCGCAGGTGTTTTGATCGCGCGCTCGCACATTCATCTGCTGACGCCAGGCCAGCGTATCGCTATGATCGCCGGCAAGGCGGCCCTACCCGAACGTGTTGCCGGAAAGCTACTGCATGACTGAATCAGTTTCATTGGCGCAGAGCGCTGCGCTACCGGCGAACTTGTTGCAATGTGTCTCATGGCAAAATGCGGACACTCCGGTTCTGGGCTGCGATTCGCGCCCCAGAGTGAGCTTCCCAACCTGCAAGCACCCACCCATGCGAAAGCCCAAGACAACGGCCGGACGTCGGCTACTATTGGAGCGCTACAGCCGTGTCGCTGACGGCGTTGCACTGCTTTTTTTCCCGTATGTGGAGATCGTCATCCATGACTTGCAAAGTCAGACGGTCGCCTATATCGCCAATAATCTCTCGAAGCGGGAGTTGGGGGACGACTCGGCTTTGGAGGAGATCGACCATTCCGCGGAGTCGGGTACTGTCGGTCCATACGAAAAGATCAATTGGGATGGCAGGCGGATGCGGTGCGTCAGTACCGTACTGTTTGACGATGCCGGTAGCGCAGTCGGCGTGATGTGCGTGAACTACAACATTGCAGTGTTCGAAGACATTAAGCATGTGATTGACCGTGTGATTACCGGTGCAGGCCTGGTGAAACAGCCCGAAGAGCTGTTCAAGGATGACTGGCAGGAACGCATCAACACTTTCCTTCACACATGGCTCCAGGAACGTCAGCTGGCGCTGAATTCGCTTACTCGTGATCACCGTCGCGAGCTCGTCGAAGCTCTATGGGCCGAAGGGGCGTTCAAGGGAAAAAGCGCCGCGAATTATGTCGCAAATGTCCTGGGAATGGGCCGCGCGACCGTCTATCAGCATATAAGAGATCTGCGAGGCGCGGCGGCTTGATTCAGCAAGGTCTCCCGGGGCATGAATACGCAATGCGTTGATTGAACATCGCTGAGTTCCCGTTTTACGCCTGAAGGCGAACATGGACCGTCCACTGCATCCAACGGTAGATCGTCCGCAATTGGTCGCATCGAGGCAGTGCCTTCTGAAATTTGCCCGCTGCAAACCGGCCATTGAGCGAGGCCGGATGAAACCTCGGTAAGCCTAACTGGAAGACGACCTCGACCGGCCGTTCGTTGCCGAACCCGGTCCGATGAAGACCCGCTCAAGAAAACCTGAGAGGTCTCCGTTACATATGCTGCCAAACGCGAGCAGTCGTCACGCACAAAACGATGGCCGCATGGGCGACTCGACCTTTGACGGGCGTACGGCGCGCTCGTCCAGCTATGCCATCAGTCAGTAAAAACTAAATGCATTGAGCAGGTGAGTGTCGCGTAGCGTACCCACCATCGGTTGTCGGGCACTTCTTCAATGCTGCGCTGCGTTCAGCAACAACCAAACCCGGCTTGTCGACGGTCCAGCAAGAATGCGAGCGAACGCCGCCCGGCACTGTGTGCAGCTGTAGTGTTCCTCTCGCCGGGCATTCTCGATAGACCCGATGCCGTTGAGCACAAGGCCACGATGCGGCGGCTCACTGGCCGACTTGCCGTGGAGGTCAGCACACTAAGCACCAGATTGAATCCAAAGGTCCATGCGTAGTTGGTCGGAAATTGGCGCGCGTTCACGCGGCCAGACGATGCTCGTAATACGGCCGGTCCCTGTCATCAAGAATCGCGTACATTGCCGCCAAGTCCGACGCATCCGGGTTAAGCCAGGCGTCGATATGTTTCGGCTTGATTGGAATGATGCAGCGGTCGTGGCCGGCCGCTGCGATTTCCGGTGGCGGTTCGTCGGTGATGGCGGCAAACGAGAAGAGGTCTGATTCTCCTGGCGCGCTCCATCTCGACCACAGACAGGCCACATGCATCAGTTCACCGTTGCTCGGGCGGAACTCCAATACGATGTTTTCCTTTTGGTCGTGTTTCTCGGATAGCGTTCCCTCAAACTTGGCCTTCTGGACGTTTTCATAGAAGACGTCGACAAGCATGACACCGTGCGAATATCCGAAAAAAGGCTTCCAGAAGCCTTCGAGATTGTCCCGGCGCGCGTTGTAGGTCCCCGGATATTTGACATCATAAGACGCAGGCTTTCCAGCAATGCGGCACTGGTAGCGCATTGGCTTCACGACCCGACGGCCATTTTCCATAACCATGACGGGCGCGTAGTGTCCCGGAAAAATGCGCGAGTCTCGCGGCTTAGGCTCGGTGCGCTGCAAGTCTTCGAGCTTGCACATGAATCCCTCCATTGATTCCCGGCCATGATATTCAAATTTGCGGGCATTGACGGAAGCGCCAAAGATACATGATACTGTATATCCATACAGTGTTTGAGACATCGCCGTGCCTCCTCGTACCATGCCGCAGATGCCCTCGTTGTCGCTGGCAGAGCTGCGTCGTCTATGGCGACAGCATGGGTCCGGGTCGGAGTACGATGACACCGTCCGGCGCCTGATTACCGACGTTGTCAGGATGCGTCAGCTTGTGGTTGAGATGGACGGCCTCTGCGGTGCAGTTCAGAGGGCATGGCGCGATGAGACCCGCTCGAATCTGGTCGCACTTGAGCGCCTGCGGATTCTGTTTAACGATGAACGTTCGCGCCATGGCGGGCTCTCGTCCGAGTCGCCTCCGGCACCGACAGACGCGATGAGGCGCTACCCCTGACGAACGCGATGGAAGCAGAGATTTACAAGGGATACGCTCTCTACGGGCATTCAATTCACGAGGGCGAGGTCTTTGCCGCAAGTGGGACGGTGCTTCGTGCCGGAAGACTGGTTGGGGCAAGCGGCGTACTCGAGCTTTTTCAAACGGAAGTAGAAGCGATGGCTGCCGGCATCTCATGGGCTCGGGAATGGGTCGATGCTAACACCTGAATAAATTGGGTTTCCACCATCAGGTCGGAGAAGAACTGCTCGTCGCTCATGCGTGGGCCAATGGCTGCCGTCACCCAAAGCAAAGGAATTGATTCGAGAAGTGCCAGATGCCGCGAAGCAGATGCCGCTGTAGCTTTTGGCCAATGCAGCGGGTGGCGCGGTTACGGTTTTCCGAGGACTCGAAGCGCCTCGGCGTGCAACTCCAGAGTCGCAGCCGCGATGACCGTACCATCGAAACGTTCGGTGATTGGATGACCCGACCAGGTAGTAACGATGCCGCCCGCGCCTCGAACGACAGGCACTAGCGCCATCACATCGTAAATTTCCAGGTCTGCTTCCACGACGAGGTCAACGTACCCGGAGGCTAATAAGGCATAACCGTAACAGTCGGTTCCGAACCGGGAGATTGCGACGGAGCGCGACAGCGTTGAAAAGGCTTGTGCCGCTTCGCCAGTGAAAATCTGTGGGTCGGTTGTGCACAGTCGGGCCTCACGCAATCGCGTACATGGACTGACCTTGCACGGAGTGCCATTGAGAACAGATTGATTGCCGTAGCCTATCCAGCGCTCACGCAGTGCTGGGACTTCAATCATGCCGTAGGCAGGAAGCCGACTTTCGAGCACCGCTACTAGCGTCCCGAATAGCGGTAGACCCGATACGAAGCTCTTCGTACCGTCGATGGGGTCAATCACCCAGGTTGTGCCGTCTGCAATCTCTCCGCCTTCCTCTTCGCCGACAAGGTGGTGCGATGGATGCCGCGACAGGATGAGTTCACGAAGCCGTCGTTCTATCTCGCGGTCCGCGATTGTGACGGGAGTCTCGTCGGACTTCATTGCTACGTCGAACCTCGTTCTGAAATGCTTCAACGCGAGCGCTCGCGCTTCGTGTCCAAGCGATTCGAGAAACCTGTGGATGTCCATCGGCGACACGTGTTACTCCTTAACTGCAAAGTGCGCCTGCCGTTTGGGACCTCAATCCGAGGAAGACGGAATGCCGCGGCAGCTTGAAACCGTGTCCGGACCGTCGGTCTACTGGCGGGGCGTCTGTCGCGGCGGTCTCGAACCCAGGCGAAGAGATGCGAGTCAACAGGAATGCGGCTGCGCTGGTGTGGGCCCGGGTCACGTTCGTAACACCTTAACGAGGTCGTCAAGCGACGGCGGCTTGACGAGATAGCAATGGAATTCGTCTGCCAAACGTTCCGAAGTCGTTCCCGCAAAACCAGTGAGCGCGACGAGGCGGGTCGATGCGCACTGTGGACGCTGCTTCAGCAGCTTTGCAACCTCGTGGCCGTCCATGCCGGGCATGTTGATGTCAATCAGTGCGACGTCCGGCGTGAAGGATTCAATCATCGATAGGGCCTGCGGTCCACTCTGCGCTCGCTTCACCTCATGGCCGTCCAACGTTAGCAACATCGCCAGTGCCTCGGTCGCATCGGCGATATCGTCGACAAGCAGGATGCGGGCGGGGGGAATCTCGTGGGTGGTGGACGCAACGTGCGCAACCGCACTTCGACAGACAATGGGCAGCCGCACGGTGACTTCGGTGCCGTTGCCGTCGCCCCCACTGGAAATTGCAATCTCGCCCTGGTGCGCGTTCACCAGGTACTTGACGACGGACAGTCCCACGCCCAGGCCTCCTTCTGTGCGCATCCGGACCCCGGGAGCCTGCGTGAAGAGGTCAAAGACGTGTGGCAGCAGCTCAGGCGCGATGCCCATGCCATTGTCGCGTATGGTGACGACGACTTCCCTCGGCGTTGAATCATGCTCAGGAATCAGCGTTGGGTCTGGTGCCTCAACGCGGAGTGTGATTTCGCCTCCGGGTGGCGTGTATTTAACCGCGTTGCCCAGGAGGTTCGAGAAAACCTGTGTCAGACGGCCTGCGTCTGCATACACTGTCACCGGGTATCGTGGGAGTTCCGCGCGTAAGGTGTGCCGGTATTTCTCAGCTTCTTCGCGGACTGCGCCTATCGCATCCTTGATGATGTCACCGAGAAGCCCGTGAGCATAGCGAACGCAAAGCTTGCCGGTTCTGATGCGTGAAGCGTCCAGCAGGTCGAGACGATGCGCTTCAGTTGCGCTACCTGCCGGTTGGCGACGGCCAAAGCCGACAGCACGGGAGGACTTTCCGCTGCCAGCCTTTGGGCAGCCGACAGTGCGCTGTCGACCGGAGCAAGCGGACCACGCAGTTCATGACCCAACAGCGCAATGAAGTTGTCCTTGTTGGCTTCAGCTTCGGCGAGCGCGCGCCTTGCCGCCTCGGCTTCTGCGGCGCGTGATTCCGCATCGGCTTTGGCCTGCCGGATGTTCAAGGCGGCGCAAGTAAAGTTCGCAAGGCTTGCCAGAATTCGGCGATGTTCATTATCAAAGTGGTGTTTTTTGCCATGCGACATCACCCACAGGGCGCCCCATGGCTCAGATACGCCAGGAATCGGCGCCACGAGTTCTTCAGTAATCTCCGGCCCGATTTCCCTCAGACAAGCAAATCGCTGCTTGGGAAAAGCAAAAAGCTGCGGCGAGTCCAGCTCGAGCGCCACGCCGCTGGGGCTGTCATCGGACGGAATGACGTGGTCCACATATGCGGCGCATCGCCCGGACACGGCGACCCACAGAAACGACGAATGCCGCGTCGGGTCGCGGTCTCGCAGACTGATGCCCGCGCTTCCCGCGCCGCAAAGCGCCTGTGCCGTCTCGACAAGCGTCTGTAGCATGACCGCATCCGGTGCCCCAAGCGCTCGTGCCAATGTATGAAGCGCCTCGTTTTCCGCAGCAAAATCGGGCTTCCGGCGCGGACGTTTGTCGAGTTCCCCGGTGGCGAGCAGCTGCACGAGCTGCGTGTCGGCAGCCGCTCCGGAGTGCGACAGCATGCGCATGTTTTCCTCTCATTGAAAGGATGACTTCGAACGCAAAAGCGCACTCGACGTCGATTCCAGTTCGGGGTCTGACTGGACTACAGGTCGCGGAGGCGAGCAACAGTCCGGGAGAACGCGCCTCCGCAATGCGCGGTACGCGCAGGAGGACGAGCACCGGGTGTCGACGTCGATACGACGACACGGTAAACCAATAAACCAGCTACATTAAAACACCTGTGCGTGCAACGGGATGTCCGAAACGCTTGCCTTATGTTCAGACGCACCGGCTATGGAACCAGGAGCCAAGGCGCGACTCGTTTTTTTAGCCCCGTAAGTAAAATCCGACTGCTGAGGCGCGTCCGGCTCAGGGTACGTCGATTGCTGTTCGCTGTTTTTACTCTTTATAGGAGGCGATGATGGCAGGCGAGCAGTCTTATAAGCCGGGTGAGATCGTGAAGGTCTCTGGCATTTACTCGGTGGTCCACGACGACGGCAAAGGCGCCTTTGAAGTGACATGCGTTGAAGGGGAGCATTTCCCACCCACCAGGAGCGGAAAGGGTGCGCACTACGAATTGAAGTACGGTGCGACGCACTCTCACAAGCATGGCGAGTTGAAGGGTACGGAGGCTCGAAGCTAGCGTTTCATTCCCACCGCACGGCGCATCGCGACCGTTATTCCCTGTCGGGTGCGCCAATAGCCTTCCCACGGGTCATTGTGAAGGGACTGTTGCCGCGCAACGGCTTTCGCCATCGTCCACTGGTCGCCGCTTTTGACCTCGCTCAGCTCGTCCCACGCTATGGGCATCGACACGGCCAGTCCAGGTCGGGCACGCACAGAGAATGCCGCGACGGTGCTTGCGCTCCGGCCGTTGCGCAGATAGTCGATGAAAATCTTTCCCACGCGATTCTTCGGGCCGAGGACGGCCGAGAATCGTTGAGGCACCACCCTCGCCATGTGCTGCGCGACCGCCTGCGAGAATGCTTTGACTTCCTCCCAGCTTTGGCGGCGTGTCAAAGGAACGACGATATGAAAGCCTTTGCCGCCGCTGGTTTTCACGAACGACCGCAAGCCTATTTCGTCAAGGACGACCCTGACCAGCATTGCGGCCTCCAGCATCGCTGACCAGGGAAGGGCCGGGTCCGGGTCAAGGTCAAATATCACGCGGTCGGGGTGCGCCAGGTCGGGAGCAACTCCGTTCCATGAGTGAATTTCGACGACGCTCATCTGCGCGAGCCCGACGAGTGCCTCTGCTGTATTCGCAACCAGGAGTGGCGCATGGTTCGGATAGACGGCGGTGGGCAGTTCCTCGACGCCAGGAATTCGTGCTCGCTCGCTGTGCTTTTGAAAGAACAACTCGCCGTTGATGCCGTCGGGCGCGCGCACCAGTGCAAGCGGCCGGCAGTGCAGATATGGCAATGCCCACTCGGCTATTGCGGATTTCGGCGAACGTGACCGCCGATTTCGGGAACGTGACCGATTCGGCGGGGTTGGGGCGTTGCGCGGTGTCGATTGTAGTTTTCCTTGTCAGTTCTGGTCGAGTTCGGGCTCCAGGACGTTG
>NZ_JBFRCK010000027.1:0-123375 GCF_040965775.1 Paraburkholderia sp. BR10954 | reverse complement strand
ACCCATCCAGACCTCGACAGAATTTGCAGGAAACTACCCATAATCTGCCAGGTTCCTGCAAATGCATCAACAACTTTCCGCTTCAAACCCTTGCTGCAAAAGGCTCTCCGGATTGTTCAGGTTCGACGAGATAGCCGAACAGGATCGAGCCGACCATGATGCCGAAGATGTTGGCGCCGAACACCGGACCGAGCACGCTGCGCTCGATGTGCCACGCTCGAATCAGCGAAGGCGCGGCGAACGCCAGCGCACTGAGCTCGTAGCCGTCGGTCAGCATCACGAGCCATGTGGACGCGATCAGCAGGATCGCGAAGCGGCCTATCTTCTGTTCGTCGATCAGGCGCGACACGTCCACCGTGCGCGCATCGGGCAGGGTTTGAATCATCGTCTCCTCCAGAGGTGCCGCGTCGGCGGCCGGGCAGATCCCGGCGCGTCGCGCGGTTCCGTCATATCGTCTCTTGCCGGCGCGGCAGTGGGTGCTCGCCGGGAGCCTCCTCGCGGAGTTCGCGCTGCACCTCTTTGGTATTGCCGCGCCGCCGGCGGATCATGCGTCAGTTTTTCAGATGCGGCGGATCGATGCGATCGACGTTGTCGGCGAGCCGCTCGCGCAGCATGCCGCGATCGATGTCGTGAACACTGCCGCCGTCGGCGAGATCGAATGCGTGCGCGGCCGCCGCGCCCATCGCGATGCACGGCCCCATCACCCGCACGCTCGACAGTGCGGTCGCATCCGCGTCGATGCAGCGGCCGGCCGCGATCAGGTTGTCCGCGTCCTTCACGACGAGGCTGCCGAACGGCACGGTATGCAGATGGTCGTCGCCGAACGGCTTCCATTCATAGCCTTCGGCGCGATCGTGCAATTCGATCGGCCACGACGTGCGCGCGACCGCATCGGGAAACTGCCGGGCGGCGATCACGTCTTCCGAACTCAACTGCTGCGCGCCGACGATCCAGCGCGTCTGCCGGATGCCAGGCAGGCCATAGCTGCGGATGTGCGCGTTGCGATAGATGTGCGGATACTCGCCGCGCAGGAACTCGAACGCGCGGTCCGCCTGGTCGCGGCCGACGAGCGCCGTGTGCGACGCCGCCATCGGTTCGAGCGGCGTCTCGATGTGCGTCATGTTCGCGATGCCGATATTGCGGCCACGGAAGTAGAACACGAGCCCGTCCTTGCGCTCGAGCCCATAGGCGTGCGCCTTTTCCTCGACGCGCTCGCGAAACGCGGGCGGCGTCGGCAGATCGGTTTCGTCGAGGTTTTCGAGCACGATCATCTGCGTGCCGCGAATCGGCGTTTCCGGCTCCTGGCAGTCGAAGCCTGCGAGCCACGTGAGCGCCGCATCGCCGCTCGCATCGACGAAGCCGTTCGCCGCGATGCGCACGTCGCCGTAGCGCGTCGCGACTTCCAGCTCGCGCACCCGCCGCTCTTCGCGCACGACGTTGCACAGCACCGCGCCGAGCACGACGGTGATGCCGGCGTCGAGAATCTTCTGCTCGATCCAGCGCGCGAGCGCAACTTCGTCGTACAGCACGACGGTCGTCAGCGGCCCTTCCTTGTAGTGCAGCGCGCCCTTCTCGCCGAGATCGCGCAGGATGCCGTCCGCGATGCCGTGCGTCACCTGGAAACGCTGCGGTCCGTTCGAGAACAGCCCGCAGAAGGTGCCGATGATCGAGTTGACCGCCTGGCCGCCGAGCGCGGGCAGGCTGTCCACCAGCACGACCTTGCGGCCAAGCGCGGCCGCTTCGAGCGCAGCCGACGTGCCGGCGATGCCCGCGCCGACGATGCACACGTCGGCGTCGAGTTTCCAGCCCGTCGGTTGGCCGCCGCGGCGGACGATACGAGTACCAGTCTTCAAAACATTTCCTCCTTGAAAAACCATCGCGGTTGCGCGCGAACCGTCCCGCGCAGCAAGATCAGGCGCGGCCGCGTTTGAGCACTTCGACGACGCCGCGCTCGGCATCGACGCGCACCCAGTCGCCGGTTTCGATCACGTCGAGTGGATCGATGTCGAAGTCGGTCAGCGACGGCGCATGGCTCACCACCGCGCCGAGCGCAATCTTCGTGGTCATCTCGTTGAACAGCATCGCGGCCGGCGCGGTGCCGGCGATCCGCGCGATATGGAACTGGCTCGACCAGCCCGACGAACCCTTCGCGCCGGGAAACACCAGCACCTTGTTCGCGAAGCTCTGGCCGCGCAGTTCGTGACGGGTTTCGATGATCGTGCCGGTGCGCGGATCGATGCCGCCCCAGCCCGAGATGCGATCGCGCGTGACGAGCGCCTCGCCCTCGACATAGCCGCCGACCACCTTGCGCCCGCGCAGCACGATCGGTGCGGCCGGCCCAGGTGTGCCTAACGTGTCTGTCGTCTCCTGGTTCGTGCTCATGCGGCCAGCCCTCCTGTCCAGCGGCCGCTCACCGCGGCCTCGATGCAATCGGCGGTGGTGCCGAACCAGGCCTGCACGCCCATGATCGCGGGCAGGTAGTGCGCCTGCTTCGCCGAGTCGAGTGCGACCACGCGCGTGCCCTTCGGCATCACGCGGCCGATCGCCGAGCACGTGTCGGTCATCAATACACCGCCCGCGTCCTCGATCAGCTTCGTATAGCCGGCCTGGTCCGCGAGCTGACGCGTCGCGCGCGCGGTGAAGATCCACAGTTCGGTATTCGCGCCGATGCGGCGGCCTTCGAGTAGCTGGCAGACCTCCCAGATCTGCTCGATCGAATAGTGCGGACAACCGAGCATCACGAAGTCGACCTGCGCGTCTTTCGCGGTGGTGTTCACGCGCTCGTACGCGAGGCGCCGCTCGGCGGGACCGTAGCGAATGACCTCGAGCGGCTTGCGGCCGCGGAACGCTTCGTCGCGCGTGCGCGCCTCCGGCGTCTGGCCGACGATGTGATACATCTCGACACCGCCCGAGGACGCCGCGGCCGCGCCGAAGTGCTTGAGCTTCGGCAGGTTCGGCACGTCGCGCAGCCCGTCGATCACCGGAATGCGGTCCTGCACGAGTTCGCCGACGTAGTAGCCGAGCAGCCCCCAGTCCTTCACCGACTTCACGTCGATGCCGAGCTCGATCAGATGCGTGCCGCTACGGTTTTCGTCGAGGTGCAGACCCCAGTACGGAATCTTGCCGGTCAGCATCGCGGCGCCGGTGCTCTCGCGCCCTTCCGCGTTGGTGCGTGCGCCGAGCACCGCGTTGATATATATCACCGCCGACGACTCCATCCATGCGCAATGCTCGCCGCGCACCGGCACGTTGCCGGTTAAATATGGCGCGCAGGTGTTCAGCGGCTGGATGCCGAGCCGTCCCGTGAATGCCTCGCCCTGGCGGTACAGCTTCACGACCTCGCCGTCGATGCCCTGACGCTGCGCATGCTGCGGGTCGAGCCCCTGCTGCAGATGGCTGCTGAACACCTTGGCCTTCGGCACCTCGACTACCTCAGGGCTATCGAGGTTAAATTCGGAAAACACCGCGTCGAGGCCGCCGTGCTTCGCCGCGTAATCGCGCAGGAACGGCATCGTCGCGCCGACCGTGCCGCATACGTTGTTCGTGTCCACCAGCCTCGGCGCGCCGAGTGCTTCGCCGTAGCGCACCAGCAGATCCATCGCGCGTTGCACGGCCGCACCGTCGCGGCCGTCGAGCATCGCCCGTTCGTCGTCGTTCAGCTGCATTTAGCTCACTCCGTGGACAGGTCCGAGTTGCTCCGCTTGCGGCGCCGCGTGCCGGTCGATGTCGACCGTCGTCGCGCGCCGCAGCTCGCGGCGCACCGACAGATCGTGACGGCGGCCCCGGTGCAACGTGCAGCGGTTGTCCCAGATCACGAGATCGCCGGACTGCCAGCGATGCGAATACACGAAGCGGCGCGCGGTTGCGTGTTCGAGCAGGTCCATCAGCAGCACGCGTCCTTCGGCAAGCGTGCGATCGGCGATATGCGTCGCGTGCGCGCCGATGAACAGATGCCGGCGTCCCGAACCGGCGTGCTCGCGCACGAGCGGCCAGCGCACCGGCGGCAGCGCGTTGCGCTGCTCGTCGCTGTAGTCGGTGTCGCCGAGCAGGAAGCGCGAGTGCAGCGCGTAGTGCTCCGCTTCGAGCCCTTCGAGTTCGCGCTGCTCGCGCGGCTCGAGCGCATCCCACGCGGCGCGCATGTCCGCGTACTCGGTCTCGCCGCCCGACTCCGGCACGACGACCGCATGCAGCATCGAATAGCGCGCGGCCGGCTGCTGAAACGAACTGTCGCTATGCCACAACTGGTTCGCCAGATTGCCGACGATGCGCCGGTGCGCGCGGTCCGCGATCTGTCCGGACTCGTCGACATTCGAAATGTCCGCGAGCTCCTGATACGCGAGCCGCGCATGCGGACGCGCGACGCGCTTGAAGCCGAGATCGAGCGGCCCGAGCGAGCGCGCGAACGCGAGCTGCTGGTCCTGCGTGAGCGGCTGTCCGCGGAACACCAGCACCGCGTAGCGGTTCATCGCGGCATCGATCGCGCACGCGAGCTGTTCGGAAACGGGCGCCGTCAGATCGATGCCTCTGGCGAGGCCAACGAAGTCCGGACGCGCGGCGTCAATGGGAACGACTTCAAGCGGCATGGGCTGCTCCTGTTTGAGGGTTGTCCGGCGCTGCATCGTCGCGGCGACGATGCAGACGGCCGAGAGCGAACGCGAGCACCGCGACGAACGCGACCGGCACCGCGCCGAGGAAGAACAGCTGCTCGACCGGCAGATGCGCGGACATCAGCATCCCGCCGATCACCGGCCCGGCAATCGCGCCGATCTTCTGGATGCCGACCGCCGCGCCTGTGCCTTTCGCGCGCAGCGCGGTCGGATAGACGAGCGCCGCGACCGCGTTCAGGCCGAACTGCGTGCCGACCACCGTGAAGCCGGTCAGGAACACGGCTGCCACCAGCATCGGGCCGGGCAGTCCGGTGCCGAGCAGCGCGACGAGGGGCGTGCCGACAAGCGGCAGCGCGGTGATGATGATGGCGCCGCGCGTGTCGACGAAGCGCATCAGCGCGAGGCCGCCGAGCGTGCCGCCAAGCTGGAACATCGTCGATACGAGCGCCGCCTCGCGCGGCGCAAGGCCCACGCTTTCGATCAGCACCGGCAGCCAGCTGCTGAGGAAAAACAGCGCCATCGAGTTCGCGATGTACACGGCCCACAGCACCGGCGTCAGCGCGCGCAGCCGGCCCGCGAACAGCAGCCGCAGCGAGCCGTCGCGGCCGTCGCCATGTGCGTCACCACCCGAAGCGCCGCCGGTCATGAAGCGCGCCCCCGGCGCGACGTGGAAACCCGGTGCGATACGTGCAACGATTCGCGCGACTTCGGCGTGACGGCCCTTGAGCGTCAGGAAGCGGATCGACTCGGGCACCGCAAAGCACAACATCGCGCTCGACACGAGCGGCGCGATGCCGCCGATCACGAACACTACCTGCCAGCCGAACTTCGGCACGAGCCACGCGGACACGAGCCCGCCGACGCTGCTGCCGATCGTGTAGCCGGTGTACATCAGCGTGACCCACGTCGCGCGCCAGCGCTTCGGCGCGAACTCCGTCGTGTACGCGATCGCGTTCGGCACCACGCCGCCGATGCCGATGCCCGCCAGGAACCGCAGCACGAGCAGCTGGTCGAGCGCGGTTGCGCGCGACGCCGCCAGCGTGAACCCCGCAAGCACGACGCTGCCGATCACGATCATGCGCTTGCGGCCGATCACGTCGCCGAGGTAGCCGAGCACGAACGCGCCGATCATCGTGCCGAACACGAATGCGCCGAACACCGGGCCAAGCACGCCGTGCTCGAGATGCCACGCGCGACTCAGCGCCGGGGCCGCGAAGGCCATCGCGGCGAGGTCGTAGCCCTCGGTCATCATCATCACGCCCATCGCGACGATCAGCAGCACACCGAAGCGGTTCGTCTGCTGCCGCTCGATCACCGTGCCGATGTCGATTACGGTTTGGTCGCCCATCTCAACGCTCCCGCGCCGGGCGATCCGCGCCGAGCACCGCGCCTTGCGGCATCGTGCCGACCGTCGCGCGATAGATTTTCAGCCAGCCGGTGTCGTTGACCGGCGCGGGACGCTGCCACGCGGCGCGGCGCCGCGCCAGCTCGGTTTCGTCGACCTTCAGATCGCAGACGCGCCGCTCGAGGTCGATCTCGATGGTGTCGCCGTCCTCGACGAACGCGAGCGGGCCGCCGGTGGCCGCCTCCGGCGACACTTCCGCGACCACCAGCCCCTTGCAGACGAGGCCCGACAGATGCCCGTCGGTCAGCATCGCGACCTGCTCGGACAGGCCCGCGCCGTCGATCGCGAACACCACGCGTGACGCGCCGCCGCCCATCGCCGGGCCGCCGCACACGCCCGCGCCGCGCATCACGACGACTTTGCCCGGTTGCACGCGGCCGTCCTTGATCGCCGCGATCGCATCGTCGGAGGTGGAGAAGCAGATCGCTTCGCCGGTGAACGCGCGCTGCTTGGTCGGCGAGATACCGAACTTGACGATGCCGGCCTGCGGGGCCAGGTTGCCGCGCACCAGCACGATCGCCGGATGGTTCGCGAACGCGCGCTCCGGCGGGCGGATCACCTCGTCGTCGGCGATCCGGACATCGGCCAGGTTGTCCTTCACCGTGCGGCCGGTCACCGTCAGCGCGCCGGTGTCGAGCCACGCTTCGAGCCGCTTCATCACGCCGCGCCCGCCGCCCGCCGCCTCCAGTTGCTCGATCGTGTGCGAGCCGACCGGACGCACGCCGGTCAGCACCGGAATCTGCGCGGCGAATGCCTCGAACAGCGCGTACACGTCGACGTCGAGCTGGCCCTCGGCCGCGACCGCCTGCAAGTGCTTGACCGTGTTGATCGAGCCGCCGACCGCGAGCACCGTCTTCACCGCATTCGCGAACGCGCCGGGCGTCAGGATGTCGCGCGGCTTCAGGTCGTCGCGCACCATCTCGACGATGCGCGCGCCCGCTTCGTGCACGAACGCGAACATCCTGTCGCTGTTGGCGGCGACCGGCGTGCTGCCGGGCAACGACATGCCGAGCGCCTCGCTGACCATGTGCATCGAGTTCGCGGTGCCGAGACCCGAGCACACGCCCGGCCCGCGAATCGCGTTCTGGCTCATGCCGATCAGGTCCTCGACCGGCAGCGTGCCGGTCAGCGTATGCATCGCGCCGACGAACACGTCCTCGATGTCCACATGCTCGCCGCGGAATTCGCCGCTCGGCTGATAGCCGCATGCGACGACGATGCTCGGGATGTTCAGCCGCGCGGCGGCCATCAATTGGCCCGGCACGGTCTTGTCGCATGAAGCGAGGCACACCATGCCGTCGAGTTGCGCGCCTTCGACGGCCACTTCGATGTCGTTGGTGACGAGGTCGCGTGCGGCCAGCATGTACGCGCCGCGCGCGCCCGCGCCGGTGATGAAGTCGCTCGGCGCCGCGGTGCGGATTTCGAACGGCAGCGCGCCCGCCGCGCGGATCGCCTGTTTCAGTTGTGCGGCGATGCCGTCGAGATGGCTGAAGCAGGTAGCGAGTTCGGACGAGGAATTGACGATGGCGATCTTGGGCTTGTCGAGGTCTTCCTCGCTGATGCAGAGATTGCGCCATTGGGCGGCGCGCACCGCGCCGAGATACGAACCTCGCGGGAAATTGCTGCGCAACAGGCGTTGCGGCTTGCGTCCATCGGACATGGCGTCTCACTCCTTTGTTGTGGAAACGATGTTAGGAAGCGCGATAAAATCCGTCAATTATGTGACATCGATAGGCATCATCCAAACCATGGATATTCGTCAGGTCGACCTGAATCTGCTGAAAGTGTTCGATGCGTTGCTGAAAAAGCGGCATGTGACGCAGGCGGGCGTGAGCATCGGGCTCAGCCAGCCGGCAATGAGCTATGCGTTATCGAAGCTGCGTGAGCTGTTCGAGGACCCGCTGTTCGTGCGCACCGGCCGCGGCATGGAGCCGACGCCGCGCGCGCAGGCGCTCGGCGATCCGGTTGCGCGGCTGCTGGATCTCGTGCAGACCGAAATCCTGCCGATGCCCGAATTCCGTCCGGCCGCGTCGTCGCGCAGCTTCGTGCTGTGTATGTCGGACATCGGCGAAATGGTGTTCCTGCCGCGCTTGCAGAACTTTCTCGGCAAGACCGCGCCGCACGTGACCATCAAAACGGTCGCGCTCAGCATGCCGGAGCTGGAGGAAGGTCTGGCGAGCGGCGACGTCGATCTCGCGATCGGCTACTTTCCGGGTTTGAACAGCGAATCGCTGAAGCGCAAAGCGCTGTACCGGCATTCGTATGTGTGTATTGCGCGCGAAGATCATCCGGAAATCGGCGACACGCTGTCGCTCGATCAGTACCGTGCGGCCGCGCACGTGATGGTGCATCCCGAAGGCCGCGAGCAGGACGTGCTCGCTCGCACGCACGAACGCCTCGGGATTCGCATCAACGTGCGCTTCAGCGTGCCGCGTTTTATCGGCGTACCGTTCGTCGTCGCCGGCTCGGACATGATTGCAGCGGTGCCTCAGGCGGTCGGGCGGCGCTTCGCGGAGTTCGTGAACGTCAAGCTGCTGCCTTTACCCTTTCCCGCGCCCAAGTACGACTTTTATCTGCACTGGCATCCGCGCTTTCATCACGAGCCGGCCAACCGCTGGATTCGCGACGCGATGAGCGAGCTCATCAAGGGGCCGATGCAGCACGAGCCGTTGCCGAATACGAAACGGACGCGCTCGAGCGCAGCGCCATAGTCCAGGCTGTAGCAGCGCTACTCGCTCACGATGCCGAAGTGGCGTCGCTAGCGTGGATCAGCAGAATTGGCGTTTGCGTGATTTGCAAGACCCGCCCAGCGACGCTGCCGAGTATCCAGCGTGTGATGCCGCGCCTGCCATGCGTACCCATCACGAGCAGTTGCGCCTCCCAGCCGCCCGCCTCGCGCACGATGGCATGAGCAACATCATCGTCGGTTCGGTTCGTCCTGACGAGCGCTGTCGAGACCCGCGCCGACACGCGCGCCAGAACCGGCTCGGCAGCGGCTATTGCCTCCTTGCCTTCGCCGACGAACGAGTCCTCGAGCGAATCGATCGGGATCCAATCGGAGAGCCGCACGGCGCGATCGATCACATAGACCGCTCGCAATTCGGTGTCGGACGTAGCGAACCGTATTCCGTACTGCAACGCGGACATCGACAGAGAACTACCATCGACCGCGAACAGGATGCGCTCGGGCAGCTCGCTATGCGTCGTACGGTAGCTCTGCGGGACGACCAGCATCGGGCAGCGCAGACGTCGCGTCAGCCGTTCGGACACCGTACCCTCGGCCCAACGCTGCAACCCCTGGTGTTGACGCGCGCCTATCACCATCAGGTCGGCTCTCCATGTGTCGGCCGCATCGATAAGGGCATCCACGACGTCGTTGCCGCGCTTCGCGAGGTCGATGACTTCCGAGTCGATACGCGCATCACACGCGGCTAGCGATTGCGTCGCCCGATCGAGCGCCTCGAGCGCATCGCGGAGCAATTCATCGCGCGCCAGATCCAGCATGTGGCCGACGCGCCGGCCCGTCGGAAAAAGCTTATGGGGATTCTCGGCCACGCTCACGAGGCGGACGTCGCATCCGGCGGGAAGGAGGTTTCGCGCGTAGTCGAGCGCCCGTCGGGATGCTTCCGATGAATCGACTGCGATCAGCACTCTGCGCGGCAGCGTCGAGATGGCGTCGCCTGAATGGGGGGAATTCATGGTTGGCTCCGTACTCGCAGGTTTGGCGGCGTGGTGACGAATGGCGTCGACTACGAGATCTACGCGAAACGCGACGCCTGAGCGGCCCCTCTGCGATGCCCCGCTCATCACAGAGGGCCGTCTGCGATCAAGCCGGGGGTGCCTGCCGTTCCTCCGACGTCGTCATTTCCCCAGGGCGGCGCAACATCTTGTCGACCTCGCCCGCGTGCATCTCTTCGACGTGGATCATCTGACGGGCGAACTCCTCGAGTGCAACCGAGCGGTCTTCCACCAGCGCCAGCAGATCGCGATACAACTGCAACGCGACATTCTCGGCTTGCAACGACTCGCGGAGGATCGAAGCGATATCGAAGGTATGCGAGTCGAGCAGAGGACCGATCGCCAGCGACGGATAGGCGCCCAGCGTGGTAATCCATTCGCCCGCCTGCTGTGCGTGCAACAACGATTCATCCGCCTGAGCGCGCAACCACTCCCGGATCGGGATGCGTCCGAATCCGAAAACAAGCAACGAATAGTGCGTATATCGGACGACGCCGGCCAACTCGGATTCGAGAATCCGGTTCAGCACCGCGACCACGTCCTCCTTATTGATCTCGGCCATTTGATATCTCCTTTCACTCAAACCGTCGCCGCACGCTCAAGCGCCCTTCCCCTTCTTCACCCGCTCGATCTGCTGCTTCGCCGCCTGATACACCGCGTCCGGCGTGAAACCGAACTTCTTCTTCAGATCCGCAATCGGCGCCGACGCGCCGAACGTATGCATGACGACCTGCGCGCCGAGCCGCCCCGTATACCGATCCCAACCGAGCGACGCAGCCTGCTCGACCGCGACGCGAGCTTCCACGTCCGCCGGCAGCACCGACTCCTGATACGCGCCGTCCTGGCGCTCGAAGATGTCCCACGACGGCATCGACACGACGCGCGCCGCGATGCCCTCGCTCTTCAGCTTCTCGTACACGTCGGCGCAGATCGACAGCTCGCTGCCGGTCGCCATCAGGATCACCTCGGGCTTCTTGCCATCGGGCGCATCGGCGAGCACATACGCGCCGCGCTTCACGCCGCTCGCGGACGCATAGCGGCTGCGGTCGAGCGTCGGCAGCGGCTGGCGCGACACGACGATGCACGCCGGCCGATGCGGCTGCGTCAGGGCGACCCGCCACGCCTCGGCCGCTTCGTTCGCGTCGCCGGGACGCAGCACCGTGAGGCCGGGCACGCCGCGCAACGATGCGAGCTGCTCGATCGGCTGATGCGTCGGACCGTCTTCGCCGACGCCGATCGAATCGTGCGTGAACACATAGATGGCCGGTACTTCCATGATCGCGGACAGGCGGATCGGCGGCTTCATGTAGTCGCTGAAGATCAGGAACGTCGAGCCGTACGCGCGCAGATTCGATAGCGCGAGCCCGTTGACCACTGCGCCCATCACATGTTCACGAATGCCGAAATGCAGATTGCGGCCGCCATAGCTATCCGCCTGGAAGCTGCCGGCGCCTTCGAACTTGAGGTTGGTCTTCGTCGACGGCGACAGGTCGGCCGCGCCGCCGATCATCCACGGCACGCGCGCGGCAATCGCATTGAGCACCTTGCCCGATGATTCGCGTGTCGCGATCCCCTTGGGATCGGCGTCGAAGCTCGGGATGTCGCTGTCCCAGCCCTGCGGCAATTCGTGCGCCTGCATCTGCGCGAATTCGCGCGCGAGCTCCGCGTACTGCTTTTTGTAGCTGTCGAACTTCGCCTGCCATTGTTCGCGCGCCGCCTTGCCGCGCGCGCCGATGCCTTGCGCGAAACGTTCATGCACGCCCTCGGGCACGTAGAAGAACTTGTCCTCGGGCCAGCCGTAGAACTTCTTGGCCAGCGCGACTTCGTCGACGCCGAGCGCTTCGCCGTGCGCGGACGCGGTGTCCTGCTTGTGCGGCGCGCCCCAGCCGATGATGCTGTGGACCACGATCAGCGTCGGCCGGTCGGTCACCCTCTTCGCTTCGACCAGCGCCTTTTCGAACGCGGCGGTGTCGTTCGCATCGCCGACGTTCAGCGTGTGCCAGTTGTAGCCGTGAAAGCGGCTTGCCACATCGTCGCTGTACGCGAGGTCGGTATGGCCTTCGATCGTCACGCGGTTGCTGTCGTAAATCCAGATCAGGTTCGACAGCTTCAGATGCCCCGCGAGCGAGGCCGCCTCGTGCGAGATGCCTTCCATCATGTCGCCGTCGCCGCACATCGCGTACACGCGATAGTCGAACAGCGGCGCGTCCGCCCGGTTGAAGTGGTTCTCGTACCAGCGCGCGGCCATCGCCATGCCGACGCTATTGCCGAGCCCCTGGCCAAGCGGTCCCGTGGTGGTCTCGACGCCGGTCGTCATCCGGTACTCGGGGTGGCCCGGCGTGTTGCTGTCGATCTGGCGGAAATGCTGGATGTCGTCGAGCGACACGGCCGGCGCGCCGGTCGGCTTGCCGTGTTCGTCGACGGCTTTCACGTTGGCCAGATGCAGCAGCGAATACAACAGCATCGATGCATGCCCGACCGACAGCACGAAGCGGTCGCGATTCGGCCACAGCGGCTCGTCAGGGTCGTAACGCAGATGGTGTTGCCACAGGTGATAGGCGATCGGCGCGAGCGCCATCGGCGTGCCGGGGTGGCCGGAATTGGCCTTCTGCACGGCGTCCATCGACAGCGTGCGGATCGTGTTGATGCACAGCTGATCGAGGGAGGGATCGTTTTGCATGGGACGCTCCTTGTTCGGCATTTCGGGAGACGGCCGACGCACACCGCTGAGCGCGCGGACGGATCGGCGCATCGTGTCGTCATGGAAAACGCGCGCGTCCGGGCGTGTCCACGAGGACACGAAGCGGGACGCAAAGCCGCACGTGGAACCGCACACGTGCCGACGTTACTGCCGAAAGCGCGCGGGAAAATCGCGGCGAAGCCCACAGATGATGCGCCTAACCGCGCAACTCTGCACGCCACCCCGCAGCAGACCGGCTGCTTCGCGAACGACGAAGTTCAGGCCGCCTGCAGCCAAAGCTCGACCACCGGACCATGCTTGCCGTCGATCGGATCGAGCGGCGGAAACGGCAGCGCCAGCATCTCGGTGAGTTCCTGCGGCGTCAGCGCTTCGCGGCGAATGTCCCACTGCTGCCCCAACGGATAGCCCGCCACCACCTGAAAATGCGGCTCGAACGATTGCAGACAATGGCCGGTGCCGGCCGGCAGCAGCAGCACGTCACCCGTATGCAGCCTCACCACCCGTCCGCCGGGTCCGCCGACGATCACTTCGGCGCTCGCGTCGGTCACGCCGAGCACCTCGTGCGCGGTCGCGTGAAAGTGATGGAAGTCGAAGATGCTGTTGCGCCACTGCGCGGGCCATGCATTGCGCTCGAACAGGATTTCGAATGCGGCGGGCAGATTGCCGCTGCCGGGCGACAGCGCGCGCCGGTACAGCACGACCGGCAGCTTGCTGTTGTTCGGCACCCAGCCGTGCGGTTCCAGCATGAAAGCTTCGTATTCGGTCTGCGCGGCGTCGAAGCCGTGCTTTGACTCGTTGAACATGATTGCTCCTGGCTTGTGATGCGGTTGCCGCGAACCGGCGCTCCAGCACCGGCTAGCCTCCGCCGATGCCCTGCAGCACCTTGCCCGTGCCGCCGCACACGGTGCAGCGAGCACCGTCTACCGTGCCGGTGCCATGGCAGGCGCGGCAAATGTCTTCGCCCGCGCCTGGTGTGTTGGGCGGCGCTTCGTCGCCGGGGTTCATCGATTCAGTTGAGTTGTCCGGTTGCATGCGCTTTCTCCGGTTGAAGGTTGACGGACTGGATGCCCGGGCTGGCTCACGACGCGCCGCGTCATTGCTCGCCCGGCTGCTTGCGATGCGATTCGCGCCCGCCGCCCCCTGGCGGTTCGGCGTGCTCGCCGGTGCCGAGCGGCACCTCGGCGCCGTGCCGCGGGCTCTCGTTCGAACGTGGCGGATTGGTCGCTTTATCCACGCCGGTCTGCACGACCGGTTCGATGCCGAGCGGACTCGGCTCGACGTAGTGCGTGCCGCTCGGCTTGTTGCGGGCTTTGACTTCGTCGGATATCGCGGGCGCGGCGCGCTCATCCGGCCTCGTGGACTGCTCGCCGCCAGGTGTGGCGGCCTGCTGCCGGGTGTCGGCGTTGGTCGATTGGGGATCTGGCATCACGCCCTCCTCGTGTGTTCGGCCGTCGATTCGCGTCGTGACGCGGCATCTCGAACGGCCACCTGGTTCATGCAGCAACATTCGAGCCTTGCCGATGAAGTCAAGCGCAGCGCGACAGGCACGGCCATTGCGATCTCTCGCTTTGTAAAAAGGGGAACCCAAAGGAGAACCCTATGAGCATCACGACTATTCGCGTATCCGGCACCGAGGTGCAGGTCGAGCGCACGCTGTACACGTTCGCGCAAAAGAGCGACGCCGATGCGTTCCAGAACTGCCTCGTCGAGGGTTCGGTCGAGACCTGCTATCGCGATCACCCGCCGCTGGCGACGCGCCCCATCGAGCCCGACGAACATCCGGACGATCCTGCGCGTGGCAGCACGATTTCGCCGTCGCTCGGCGGTATGCCTTGATCGCGTCTGCACGTGTCGCGGAACAGGCACCGCACCGGCCGCGCGCGCTCAGCCTTCGGGGGCGGCGCGATCGGCCGCGACCAGCTCGCGGCCATACGCAATCGCGGCGCGGCGAGCCTCGTCGGCGGTCGCATAGGGGCCGATCTGCGGTGCGCCGTCGAACGGAAACAGAATCCGCCTGTCCGCTTTCCTCACGACCTTCAGTCCACCTATGTATCGGCCGTCGCCTGTTCCGTGATAGCTGGCGAAAATCTCGAACTCGTCGTCAGCAACGTCGGCCTTGTGTCGCGCCATATGCGTTCCTCTTCCTGTGCTTTGCGTGGGTGATGTCCAATGCGAGCCGGGCGCGCGCGGGCATCGCGATGCGGCGTGTGCGGGTTTTCAGCAAGTCACGTTCCACGCAACGACATCCGTCGTCATGCGGCACAAGCATTGCGCGTGTGAACGAAGACTTTGTGGAGACCCTGATGGATTTACCTGACACGAGCCGGCAAACGCCCCGTGCAATCGGCACATTCGGCCTGGACGCACCCACCCTGGCGCGGATTTCGACGCAGACGCTGCCGCTGCCGCTGCATCTGCATGTGCCGACGCCGCCCGAGGTCGACCCTGAGATCCCGCCCAAGACGCCGCCGCCGAACATCGACCCCGATCCGATCCCGGACGATCCGCTCGACGACCCCAACGGACCACCGGAAGGCGACCCGCCCGCGGCGCCGCCGCCGTTGCACGCATGGCGCCGGCGGTTGCCGTGCATCGCGGATTGAGCCCATGTCGGGACGGCCAATATGGGAGGATCGACAGTTATCCTCATTGCCATGAGCGCGCCGACCTGCTACGGGGTAGTCGCCCGCATCGTCGCGATCGGAGTCAGGAATTCCGACACGCCGGTCAGGATGATCTGTACGCCGATGCACAGCAGCAGGAACGCCGACACCCGCAATGCGACCTTGGTGCCCTCGACGCCGAGATAGCGCGCCAACACCGTCGCGCGGCTATAGATCAGATATACGCAGACGGCCACCGCGAACGTGATCGCGACCGAAGCGATGCTCGACATCACGAACGCCGACAGCTTGTGCGTACGATTCGCGGACAGCGCGATCGCGGTCGCGATCGAGCCGGGCCCGGTGGTCAGCGGCACGGTGAGCGGAAAGAACGCACGGGCCTTCGCAGTCTCGGCATCGACGCGCTTGACGTCCGTCTGCTCGGCCGGCGTGTCGGGCGCATTGAGCATCTGCCAGCCGCCGACGGCGAGCGCGAGCCCCCCGCCAATGCGCAGCGCCTCCATCGAGATACCGAAGAAATGCAGGATCGGCGTGCCGATGAAGAACGCCACCAGCAGCACGCAGGCGGCGTTGATCGCGACCTTGCGGGCAAGCGCGTCGCGCTCGTCGAGCGTCAACGATGCGGTCCGATCCAAAAACACGAACGCGCCGCCGAACGGATTGATGATGCTGATCATGCCGATGAAGCCGAACATAATGTCCGAGATCAGACTTTCGACCATGTGCGTGTCCGTGTGTCTGCGTGTGTGCCTGCATGTGCTCGCGGGGGTTCGCGCGTGGGCGCGGTGCCGGTCATGAATCCGGCACGCATCGCGCGGACCGGAAAATGCTGCAATGCTCGCAGATCATATCGCGGTGCGCCAGTCGCCCAGTAAAAAAGCCGCGCGATACATGGCGCGTCACGTCGCGTCCCGCTTTGCACCGCAGCAATCCGTGCGGGAAAGATGCAATTGCAACGGTCGAAATCCTCGCATTTATTTTGACCTACTTTACGGGAGCGAAGTATCCGGCATACAGTCATCAGCGAAGCCGGAATTTCAACGACACATAACTGCCCGTTCGAGGAGTTGCCCGCATGCTTCTTCGTGTACTTGCCGCGTTGCCGTTCATCGGCATTCTGGTCGGCGTTACGTTTGTCAATCGGGTCGAGCCCATCGTGCTCGGCATGCCGTTCGTGCTGGCATGGATCGTCATGTGGGTGGTGTTGAGCGCGATCATCATGGCGATCGTCTACAACCTCGATCCGTCCAACCGGCGCGTCGCCGCCAATGGCGAGGAGGTTCGCCCATGAGCGCACTCGTCATCATCGCTGCCGTTACGCTGTTCGCGCTGTTCCTGGGCGTGCGCGCGAGGCGCGGCCACGACATGAGCCTCGAGCAATGGAGCGTGGGCGGCCGCAGCTTCGGCACCGCGTTCGTGTTCCTGCTGATGGCAGGCGAAATCTATACGACCTTCACGTTCCTCGGCGGCAGCGGCTTTGCATACGGCAAGGGCGCACCGGTCTACTACATCCTCGCGTACGGCACGCTCGCGTACATCCTGTCGTACTGGATGCTGCCGCCGATCTGGCGCTACGCGAAAGCGCACCGCCTCGTCTCGCAGCCGCACTTCTTCACGCGCAAATACGAAAGCCCGGCGCTCGGCACGCTGGTCGCGCTGGTCGGCGTGGCCGCGCTGATTCCGTATCTGGTGCTGCAATTGAAGGGCCTCGGCATCATCGTCGCGACCGCGTCTTATGGCGTGATCTCGTCGACGGCGGCGATCTGGATCGGCGCGATCGTCGTGACCTCCTACGTGATCGTGTCGGGCGTGCGCGGCTCCGCATGGAACTCGGTGGTCAAGGACCTGCTGATCCTCGCGATCGTGCTTTTCCTCGGCATCTATCTGCCGCTGCATTACTACGGCGGCTTCGCCGCGATGTTCCGCACCATCGACGCCGCCCGTCCCGGCTTCCTGACCTTCCCGGCGCACGGTTCGAGCGTCGTGTGGTTCCAGTCGACCGTGCTGCTGACCGCGCTCGGCTTCTTCATGTGGCCGCATACGTTCGGTTCGATCTTCACGGCGAAGGACGAGCGCATCTTCCGCCGCAATGCCGCGATCCTGCCGCTCTATCAGCTGATCCTGCTGTTCGTGTTCTTCGTCGGCTTCGCGGCGACGCTGCGCGTGCCGGGCCTGAAGGGGGCCGACATCGACCTGTCGCTGTTCCGCCTGTCGCTGCAGACGTTCGATCCGTGGTTCGTCGGCGTGATCGGCGCGGCCGGCATTCTGACCGCGCTGGTGCCGGGCTCGATGATTCTGACCTCGGCCTCGACGCTGCTCGCCAACGACGTCTACCGCGGCATGGTGAACCGCAACGCGTCCGATGCGTCGGTCGCGATGATCGCGCGCGTCCTCGTGCCTATCGTGGCGCTGGTCGCGGTCTTCTTCACGCTGAACGGCGGCGAAACCATCGTCGCGCTGCTGCTGATGGGCTACAGCTTCGTCACGCAACTGTTCCCGGCCGTGATCTGCAGCCTGTTCCCGCGCAACCGCGCGACGAGGCAAGGCGCGTTCTGCGGGATCGTCGCCGGCGTCGCAGTGGTCACGCTGACCACGACGCTGCACTGGAGCGTCGGTCAACTGATGCCGTTCCTGCCCGAGGCGCTGAAGGACGTCAACATCGGCTTCCTCGCGCTCGCGGTCAACGTGATCGTGTTCGTGATCGTCAGCGCGGTGACGCAGCCGAGCGCGGCCGAGCAGGAGAAGCACGCGTCGGCGCATTGAAAGACAGCTAGCGCCTGATGCATCTGAAGGGGCTGTTCGCTTCGGCGACAGCCCCTTATTCTTCCGGTTCACGGTTCGACCGCTCGTCCCTCGACCCACGGAGCCCGACATGTCCTACGTTCTCTACTACTCGCCCGGCGCGGCCAGCATGCCCGTGCACTGGATGCTGCTCGAAATGGGCGTGCCGTTCGAAGCGCGCCTCGTCGATATCGACGCGGGCCAGCAGCACGATCCCGAGTATCTGCGTTTGAATCCGGCCGGACGCGTGCCGACGCTGGTCGTCGATGGCGTGCCCCGGCATGAATCGGCCGCGCTGCTGATGCTGCTTGCCGAGCGCCACGCCGACGCCGGGCTCGCGCCCGCGCCGGGGTCGTCCGCGCGCGGCGAATGGTTCGAATGGATGATCTACCTCGCGAACACGCTGCTGCCCGCGATGCGCGACTGGTTCTACGCCGGCAGCGACGGCGACCCGGCCGGCGCCGACGCGGTGCGCGCGCTCGCGCAACGCCGCATCGAAGCGGCGTGCGAGCGGCTCGACGCGCATTTCGCCGGCGGCCACGCGTACCTCGCGGGCGAGCAGCTCAGCACCGCCGATCTGCTTGCGCTCGTGCTGATGCGCTGGACCCGCAACATGCCGCACCCGGCGACGGTGGGCTGGCCGCATCTCGCGGGCTATATCCGCATGCTGCGCGCGCGGCCGGCGTTCATCGAACTCAATGAGCGCGAGAAGCTGACGGAGTGGCGCAACGAGGCTCAGTGACGCTCGACAGGTTCACATCGTCGCTTCCCTGCCCGTCTGCGCCGCGAACGCGAAACCGTTCTTGCCGTCGCGCTTGACCTGATACATCGCGGCATCGGCGGCGGCGATCAGACGGCGGTGATCGTCGACATCGTCGGGATAGCTCGCGATGCCCACGCTCGCGCGCACGCGGCCGATTCCCATCTGCTCGTCGGTCTCGACCACGCAGGCCATCAGCCGGCGCGCGATCTCGGCGAGCTCGTCATCGCCGGCGAAGGTGCGCACCAGCACCGCGAATTCGTCGCCGCCAATGCGCGCGACCAGATCGCCTTTGCGCACCGACGCGCGAAACCGCTCGGACACCGCGGCGAGGAATTCGTCGCCGGTGCGATGTCCGAACGAATCGTTGACCTGCTTGAAGCCGTCGAGATCGATGTAGAGCACGGCGAGGCGCGGCTCGACGGCCGCGGTCCGCGCGTTTCTGGCGGCGGCGTCGAGCGCGCCCAGCAGCTTGCGGCGGTTCGACAGGCCGGTCAGCGAATCGTGCAGCGACGCCAGTTCGAACTCGTGCGACTGCCCCGCGAGCTGGCGGTTGCGCTTCGCGTACATGCCGAGCGCCGTGATCAGCATGCAGAACAGCAGCGCGGCGAGCGCGATCAGCGTGCGCGCGACGTGCGTGACGCGCAGCCGCACGTCGGCGCTCGCCGCGTCGCGCTGCGCGCGCCAGTAGGCCGAGACGCTGCCGAGCACCGCCGCGACGGCTTCGGGCGTCGCCTGGGTCGGTGACATCGACGGAATGGGCGGCGCCGGCGACGGACTCGCGTTGACGAGCGCCGCGAGCGACGCGAAACGCCGCGCGAGTTCCGCGCGCGCCGCCTCATAGCCCGGCACGAACGACGCGTCGTGGCTCGCCGGTGCGTTGGCCATGTGCTGCCACGCGGCCAACTGTTCGCGCGCGCTGTCGACGCGCCCGGCGGCTTCGAGCACGAGGCCCGCGTACTCCTGCTTCAACTGATCGGAAAACACCGTGCGGATCTGCATCGCCACATACAGCAGGCCGAACAGCAGACACAACAGCGCGGCCACGGCGACGCTCGCGGGCCCCGGCCGGAAGCGCCACACCGGCCCGCGCGCGCGTGCGGCGCCGCGCAGCCACGCTTGCCCCGCTGACCCGGCGACCCCGTGCTCAGGGATGGGAGTAGGGATCTTGCTGTCGGCCGTTGTCATGTTGACGATAGCTCACGCGTCGAAAGAACTGTCCGATCCGCGCAAACAGACCGCCGTTGTGCTGCGACGACGCGCGCCGCTCCTGCTGCGCGACGCGCGTTTCTTTCGTATGTTGACCGCCCGCGGGCTTCGCCGTCGAATTCGCGACGTGCCGCATGGAGCGCGGCGGTGGCGTCGGAACGATCGGGGCGGTGGGTGGGTGGTCCGACAGACCCGCCGACAGATCCGCCGAGGCATCGACCGGGGTATCGGCCAGCGCGGCGGTGAGATTCGACTCGGGCGTACTCGGGTGGACCTGCCCGGACCACACGGCCGGGTTGGTGTCCTCGAAGCCGCCGTTCGAGCCGGCCGTTGCGAGCGCGACGTCTGACGCGGTGGGCTGCGTGGCTGACTGCGCGATGGCGGGCGTGGCGGCCTCCTGCGGCGCGTGCGCGACGGCCACCGTCGGCACCGCGGGCGCCGATGAACCGAGCGCCTGGCGTGCGCCCGCAATGGCATCCGCGTAGGTCTGCTGATCCTGGTTGAACCAGACGCCGTAGGCGACGGTACCCATCACGCCAAAGGTCAGCGCGCCGGCCGCCGCGAGGCATAGCGCGAGGCGGCCGAAGCGCGGCGGCGGGACGCCCGATTCGTCCGTGCCGTCGGGTTCGAAGGAGGAACGGCCGTCCGTTGTGGAATGACGCAAGTCGGTATCGTCGGGATCGGTAGCCATCGCAATACGCTCCGGGTATGCCACTTCCTGCTGACCAGCTGGCGCACTGACGAGCCGCCGCATAAGCCGCGCTCGCGGGCTGCCGCCGCACGCAATGCTCAATGAATGTAATCCTGTCGCGAACCGCCGACAACACAGCAGCGTTGCGTTTGCGCGTCGCTTCCAGGGTGCTTCGAACGACGCCGCCGGATACCGCGTGAGTTGGCAAAAAAGTGTGCAAAGCTGGTAAAAACTCCAACTCCGCTAATCGCTCGACAGCCAGCCGCGCGCCCGCCGTCACCGCGACGCCCGATGCGACGCGAGTTCCGCGAAACGCGCCATCGCGGTGGCCGTTTCGCATGCAACAACCGCGCCTGAACGCGCACTCACGCGCGACCCCGACAGCGCCGTTCGAAACCCTCGTGGGACTGAGCGCCGCGCGCCCTTGAGCAGCATCTCGCGAACCTGATGGCGTGCGAATTCCCGAAACCATTCGCGCCCGGTGGTAAGGTCACCTGCGCGCATGTCGCGAACGCGCGCCGTGCCTGACGCGGCCCGGCCTGACGCGGCCCGGCCCCACCTCATCGGTCAGCATGAGAATCATGTCGAACAGGTATCAGCACCAACCCCTCACGCCGCTGCGCCGCGCGCTCGCGCGCTTTTCTCTTTCGGAAACCGCCAGGTACACGAAGCTGACGCTCGGCCTGTGGATCGGTTTCGGCATCCCGTACCTGCTCGGATTTCCCGACGCGGCCGTGCCGCTTGCCGGTTCGACGATGCTGACGCTGGCGCTCGGTAGCTCGATTTCGGCGGCGCGAAGCTACTTCTACAAGCGGGTGTTTTCCAACGTGGTGGCGATGCCGATCGGCACGCTGCTGATCTGGCTGACCGCACCGCACCTGTGGATGGGCGCGGCACTGCTGCCGCTCGTGATCTTCAGCATCGTCGCGCTGCGGCCGTCGCTGTTCCAGATGACCAGCATCACGGTGCCGATCACGCTCGTGCTCTATACGGGCGAACATCTCCCTCTGCTCGAACAGCGTCTGATCGGCGTGGTACTCGGCATGTTCCTCGGCTTCGTGATCCAGCAGATCGCGTTTCCCCCCGATCACGGCTACTGGGCCAACACGCTCGTCAACGACGGCAACGAACAGGCCATCGATGTCGTCGCGCAACTAGCCGCGGCTCAGCTCGACAAAGCGCAGATCAAGCCGGCGGCCTCGAAGCTGCGCACGCTGAGCACGAACCTGAAGCAGGCTCACCTGCTGCTGAAGACCGACCTCGAGCAAGCGTGGGTGTCGCCCCATCTGAGGCGCAACGCGGCAAGGCTGCCGGTGTTCGCGTGCTATCAGGAGACTTTCGATTCGCTGGTCAATTTTCTGGAAACGATGGACACGTTTCACGATCAGTTCGCCGCGCTCGATGCCGCGTGGCGCGAAATGTTTCTCGCGCGGCTCGCGCGGCTCGTCAGCGCTCACCGGCAACTGGCCGAGGCGGCGGACCTGCGCGTCGAGCGTCCGCCGCTCGACGCCCCGCCTCTGCATATCGAGGACCTGCGTCAACTGACCGAGGACCTGCCCGCGTCGAACGTGTTTACGAGCGTGTACCTCGGACATCTGACCGGCTACGGGATTCTGCTGTGCCGGTTGAGCGAGCTGCATACCGCGTGAGCGGCGCGGGTTGCCCGGTTCGCCTCGCCGCTCATGGCACCGCTCATTGCACGGTAATGGTCGCCCTCATGTTCGGATGAATGCCGCAGAAGATCTTGTACACGCCCGGTTTATCGAATTTGAATTGATAGGTGTCGTTCTGATCCAGCGCGGACGAGCGGAACAGCCCCGCGTCGTTGACCACGGTGTGCGGCTCGCCGTCGAGATTTTTCCATGTGACCGTCGTGCCCGCCTTGATGGTCAAATCCGTCGGCGTGAAATTAAAGTTTTTCATGAACATCGCGTTAGGCGTCGCCGCGACGGTCTGCTGCTGCGCCGGCTTCATCGGCATCTGCATCGGCATGGTGGTTTGCGCGAAGCCGAGCCCCGCCGACATCGCCAGAATCGCGGCACTGCCGAGCGCAACTGCGAGTACTCGGCCCATCAGGTTGGTTGGCATCACTGATCTCCTCGAGCGTAAAAGTAGCGCGTGCGGTCACGCGAGCGTCGTGTCGTCGAGCGTCGCCTTCAGCGGATGACGCGCGATGCTGACGCTCGTCACGCCGAGCATCTTCGGCAACTGGTCGCTCGCGACCTTCAGCGGCCCCGGGCCTTCGCCCTGGCCGGCGGTCGGTTGCGGATAGGCGGTCGAGCGCGCGGTATGGAACGTCACGTTGCCTTCGACCTTCGTCACGATTTGGTGAATGTGACCGTTCAGCACCGTCACCGAACCGAAGCGCTTCAGATAGTCCATCGCCTGTCCCGCGTCACCGGTGCCCCAGCCCCACGGCTCGTAGATCGTCCACATCGGCATGTGCGCGAACACGACGACCGGGGTGCTCGACGTGCGGCCTTTCAGATCGTTTTCGAGCCATTCGAGCTGCTCGCTGCCGAGACCGCCGAGGCCATTCGGCTTGAAATGCATCACGTTGACGAGGCCGACGAAATGCACGCCCTGATGATCGAAGCTGTAATAGCCGCGGTTATCCGACGCCTTGCCGAAACGGTTGAAGTACTCGGTGCCGGGGCCGTCGGTGACGTCATGCTCGCCGGGGACCGTGTGCAGCTCGGTGATCTTCAGTCCCGACATCAGCTGCGCGGCCAGATCGAATTCAGAGGGCTTCGACAGATGCGTGATGTCGCCGGTGTGAATCGCGAGCGGCGGCCGCGACGGCATCGCGTTGACGTAATCGATCGTCTGTTTCAGCGTGCCCGCGACGTCGGGATTCGCTTCCTTGTTGAAGCCGATATGCGTGTCGCTGATCTGCAGGAAAAGCGGCGTACCCGCCACTGGCGTCGCGGTGTTCGCGTCGGCCGCGAGCGCGAGTTCGACCGGCGTCAGCACGCCGCCAGACAGCATGAACACGGTGCCCAGGCCACCGAACGCAAGACACTTCAGCGCGCCGCGACGCGCCGGATCGAATGAATGTTGTGACGACATGATGACCTCACGATAGGGATTCGCCGAACCGAACCCGGTTCGTGAGGCATGACTGTCGTGTGGCGGGTTTTATTCCCGTGTCGTGCGGCGTTTGCGGGACGTAACGCGTGTATGCAAATGGAAAGCAGTCAGTAAACGCCGTGACGGATTGCACACTGAATTGCGCATCGCGTCAGCCGCCGACCGCCGCGACGATCCGTGCGCGCATCGCGGCGTCGGGCAGCGGTCCCGATCCCGCGCGCACGTTGTCCGCCATGTATTGCGGCCGGCCGGTGCCGGGAATCACGACCGTCACCGCAGACTGCGCGAGCACGAATTTCAACAGAATCTGCGCCCAGCTCGTGCAACCGATTTCCGCGGCCCATGCGGGCAGCGGCGTTTTCATCACGCGCGCGAGCAAACCACCGCCGCCGAACGGCTGATTGATCACGACGCCGATGCCGAGATCGGCCGCGAGCGGCAGGATGCGTTGCTCGGCCGCACGATCGTCGGCCGCGTAGTTGATCTGCACGAAGTCGGGCTTCTCGCTGCGCATCACCGCCGCGACCTCGTCGAACGCGCTCGACGTGTAATGCGTGATGCCGAGATAGCGAATCCGGCCGCGCGCTTTCCAGTCGCGCAACGTCGCGAGCTGCGTGCGCCAGTCGAGCAGATTGTGGATCTGCATCAGATCGACATGCGGCTGCTGAAAACGCCGCAGCGATTCCTCCATCTGCGCGATGCCGGCTGCGCGTCCCTCGGTCCAGACCTTGGTGGCGACGAAGGCCTTGCGATGCGCGTCGAGCTGGGTGAGCAGCGCGCCCGCGACCGCTTCCGACGAACCGTACATCGGCGAAGAATCGATCACCGAGCCGCCCGCTTCGAACAGGATGCGCAGCACGTCGGCGAGCTGAGCGCGCGCGGCGGCATCGTCGCCGACGTCGAAGGTACGCCACGTGCCGCAGCCGATCACGGGCAGCGCTTCGCCGGTGGACGGGATCGCGCGGCGGTTCATGCGGGGTAAGGAGGTACCGGATTGCGCGGGTGGTTTAGTCTGCGCGGACGTGACGCGCGACCACGCGAGCGTTGCCGGTAATCCGAGCGCCGCGCGCAGAAAGCGGCGGCGGTGATCGTGGTTCGACGCAAGTGCCATAGCGGGTAGGTGCCCTCGTGCGTGGAAGTTCGACCGTCATCGCAGCGGCTAAAGCACACCCCGCCGCGCGAATTCGACCGCCAGGCCATCCGCGTCGACGAACCGGTAGCCCTGCAAACCAGCCGCGAGCGCGCCGTCCACGTTGGCCTCGCTGTCGTCGATGAACAGCGTCTCCGGTGGGGCCGCGCCGAGCCGTTCGACGCAGCGCAGATAGGTTTGCGCGGCGGGCTTCGCCGCGCCGAACACCGCCGACGAATACACGTGCGGCCCGAACAGCCGCGCCACGGGCGGATTCAGATAAGCGATGTGGTCGGTCAGCAGGCGGCAGTTGTTGGTCAGTATCGCGATGCGGCAACGCTGCGCCGCGCGCGACGCCAGCGCGAGCGCCGCTTCGTTTGGCATGATCGACGCGAGCCGCGCGTCGAGCCATTCGGCGCGGCTCACGGGATACCCGAGCAGCGCGCCGAGTTCGCGCAGATATTCGTCGTCGCTGATTTCGCCGCCGTCGGCGCGCGCCTCGAGTCCCGAGCCCCAGATCGCATGACGCACGGTCTCTTCCGTGCAGCCCGCGATCGCCGCGAGACGCTCGACACGCGCGGCGCGGTCGTAGTGCGACAGCACACCTTCCAGGTCGAACAGAAGCAGCGTGACGGGTGCGCTCATGCCGTCGGTCTCCGGGGTTGAAGTTTGCGCCGCGCGCCGTGCGCCATGCGCCATGCGCTTTTTGCGCGCTACGCTGCGGCCTAACGTGTTTTCTGCCGCAACGGCCTAAAGAACTTGCGAATCTCGGCCGCCAGCAACTCGGGCTTTTCCATCGCCGCGAAGTGCCCGCCGGCCGGCATTTCGCTCCACTGCACGACGTTGAAGGTTCGTTCGAGCCAGCTGCGCGGCGGATGATTGATCTCTTTCGGAAACAGCGCGAAGCCGACTGGCGTGTCGATGCGCTCGCCGTCGGTGAAACGCATCGGCTGCAGGCGGTTTTCCCAATACATCTGCATCGCCGGCCCGATGCACTGCGTGAACCAGTACAGCGAGATATTGGTCAGCAGCTCGTCGATCGAGAACACGCTTTCGACGTCGCCGCCGCAATCGCTCCACTCGCGAAACTTCTCGCCGATCCATGCGGCGAGTCCCACCGGCGAATCGTTCAGCGACGCGGCGACGGTCAGCGGTTTGGTGCTGTGCTGATGCGCGTAGCCGCCTTCGAGCGCGGCCCAGTCGTTCTTCTCGCGCAGATAGTCCCGCTCGGCCGGGGTCGGCTCCCGCTGCGCCGCGCCGATCGCCGGCTCGTAGGAACTCGGCAGGAAGTTCAGGTGGATGCCGTCGACCGCCCGCGGATGATGCGCGGCCAACGCGATCGACACGCCCGCGCCAAGATCGCCGCCCTGCGCGCCGAAGCGCTCGTAGCCGAGCCCGCGCATCAGCGACACCCACAGGTCCGCGACCCGGAACGCGGACATGCCGGCCTGCGCGGGCGCAGGCGAAAACGCGAAGCCCGGCAGCGACGGCGTGACGACGTCGAAGGCGTCGGCGGGATCGGCGCCGAACGCGGCCGGATCGCACAACTGATCGAGCAGCGCGTGAAACTCGAAGAACGAACCAGGCCAGCCGTGCGTGATCACGAGCGGATAAGCCTGGAATCCCGGTGTGACACTCGCGGCGCGCCGATGCGCGAAGTGCACGGTCTGGCCGTTCACGTCGGCGAGAAATTGCGGCAGCTGGTTCAACTTGCGTTCGGCCGCGCGCCAGTCGAACTGCCCAGCCCAATAGCTCGCGAGTTCGCGCAGCCAGG
Organism: Paraburkholderia sp. BR10954; assembly: GCF_040965775.1. Lineage (NCBI taxonomy): Bacteria > Pseudomonadati > Pseudomonadota > Betaproteobacteria > Burkholderiales > Burkholderiaceae > Paraburkholderia > Paraburkholderia sp. BR10954. The sequence goes on along the minus strand of NZ_JBFRCK010000027.1, from coordinate 96,866 downwards.
CCGGGTCGGCGCCCTGCTGCCACGCGGGCGCGGGCGTCGCGGGTGCCCAGCGGGTCGCACGGATGCGGCGGCGCAAATCGTCGATGTCCTGATCGGCGATCGCAATCTCAAACGGGTCGATCTGCATGGCGGGTCGTCCTGGGTCGGTTGGCGGCTCAACGTCATCGTACGCGCGTCGAATGAAAGCCGGATAATGGGCGTCCCTTCCCTACGATCCATTGACCGACCCACAGGAGATTGAATCGATGTCCGCTTACGAATCCAAGGTGCCGCGAGTGCTGCTGACGAACGACGACGGTATCGACGCGCCCGGCCTCGCCGTGCTCGAAGCGGTTGCTGCCGAGCTCGCGCACGAAGTCTGGGTGGTCGCGCCCGAGCACGACCAGAGCGGTACGTCGCATTCGATCAGCCTGCATTCGCCGCTGCGCGTGAGCCGCCAGGGCGAACGCCGTTTCGGCGTGACCGGCACGCCCGGCGATTGCGTCGTGATGGGCGTGCGTCATCTGATGCGCGAGGCGCCGCCGACGCTGGTGCTGTCCGGCGTCAATCGCGGCGGCAATCTCGGCATCGAAACGATGTTCTCGGGCACGGTCGGCGCGGCGATGACGGGGCTGCTGCTCGGACTGCCGTCGTTCGCGCTGAGCCAGGTATTCACCGATCGCGAACGCGTGCGCTGGGACACCGCGCGCACGCTCGCGCCCGGCGTGATCCGTCAGTTGCTCGCGATCGAGCATGCGGCGCCGACCTGCCTGAACATCAACTTCCCGGACGTCGATGCAGCCGATGCCGGTCCGCTGACGCCGACGCGCCAGGGCGTCGGGCTCGTCAGGGACATCGAGGTGCTGCCGGAAGTCGATCCGCGCGGCATCGCGTATCACTGGCTGCGCTTCGATCGTGGCCCGCGCGAGAACGATGCCGACAGCGAAACGGCGACGGTCGCGGCGGGCCGCGTATCGGTCACGCCGCTCGCGTTCGATCGCACCGACGAGACCACCTTCGCGCGGCTCGCCGCGTCGTTGATCTAAAGGTTGATGGGACGCGGCGCGGCGGCCTCCTTCAGTGCGCTCCAGGTCCCGACGGTGCGGGTCTGCCGAACGCGGGCATCGTGCCGTTCTCTCTCGCGCGCACGAGTTCGGCCTCTACCTCGGCGCGCGTTTTGGGGCCGCTGTTGGCAACCGCTTGAGTCGCGGCCTCGCTGCTCTGCCCCGAGCGCGGCATCGACCACGCCGATTCGACGCCTTGCGTTGCATGTGGCGGCGACGGCCGCGCCTCTGGCATCACGCCAGCCGCTTTCTTGCCGGAGCGCTCGGCAGTAGAACTTTTCCGGTAGCTGCTGCCCCGTGCATGAGTACCCGATGTCGTCACAGCGCTTTGCGCTGAATGCGGTTTCGTGGTGGTGCCCGATGCAATCCGGCTATGGTGTGTGCGCACTGTCTTTGCCGCGGGCGGCGCCTGGGTCCGGTTCGAGGTGACCGCGGGCGGTGGCGGCAAAATCGTCGGCTGCGGCTGCGGTTGCACCTGCGGTTGCGGCTTGTTCGACTCCCGCGCGTACTGTAGCGCCGCGATGGCCAGTGCGTCGCCTGCCTGCGCTCCGATCGACGCGGCCGGCTGAGACCGCAGCGCAGGCGCGTCGTCGCGCAGCGCATGGTGCCGCGTCGCCGCCGCGCCCGTCGCGCCGACACCCCGTTCGCCATCGGCGACGAGGCTCGCGTCCCGGCCGGACGACCAGTCGTTGTCCAACTGCGACACGTAGGCCCCGATCGTCACCGCGCCGAAGACGAGGCCCGTCAACACGATCATTCTCGGTTCGCTGTACAAGGCACGCTCCCCATTCCGACAGATCGACGACCCATTAGTCAAAGTGTCGGCGATCCGAAGGACAGTGTTTTCGTTTTAGACCCAACAACTGACGAATCGGCGGATCTCGTCGTGGGTGTGTCCGAAACCGACGGGGATTCTTCTGTGCAAACGGGCCCTTTAACCGGAGTCCCAAGCAAGTTTTCCTGCGCCTTCGCGACCCTTTTCTCAGCGGGACGCGAAGCCGGCTCAAACGAGCGGCCCTTCCTCGGGTTTGCCGCGCATCGCGACGGCAACCGAACTGCCGACGATCAACGCGATACCGTCGCGAGCGCGCCGAGGAGCGCCATGATCGCGAGTGCATCGAACGACCCGCGCACGTCCAGTTGCCGCGCTCTCGCGCTTACGGCGACGCTTCAAGCGCATTCGCCGTGTGCAAATTTAATAATAATTATGACCATCGACCAGGCGGGCATCAGGGGAATCGGTGCCGCGCTCGGTGTTGAGATCGAAGTCGATCAGCGGCGTGATCGACGTCTTCACCGGCGCCGCGCTGAAGGTCCGATCGCATCGGCCGGCGTCAATGCGACCAACTACGGCGTGCGCCGGACCGGCGCGCTAAAGGCGGCGCAGGACGGCGAATACATGTTCACGATCAACAGCGACAACGTCGCGCATCTGTGGATCAACGGCGTGAAGGTGATCGACAAAACGAGCACGACGCAAGGCAGCGCTTCGGGCAAGGTCCATTTCGCCGCGAACCAGAGCGCGTCGATCAAGGTCGAGTACGTGCACGGCAGCGGAGCGGCGAGCATGCATCTGTTGTGGTCGAACCCGGCTGCGAAGAGCCCTGATGTGTTGAAGGTCGTGCCGCCGGATTCGCTGGTGACGTCGAGCCGACAGGGATGGTTGTGCCGCGCGGCGCGGTGAGATCGACGCCGCGCCACAGCGCCGGCCACCCCCAAAAACAACGCGGCGCACCGGAAAATCCGTTGCGCCGCGTTCTTTTTAGGCAAGGCTTTTAGCAAGCTCGGGCTATTGATTTCTCAAAGCAAAACCCGTTTTAAATGCCACGTCAACCCGCATAAATTTCCGGATTCTCTGTAAGCGACAAAAAGTTACCGGTATTCCCATCGAGCGCGAGCATTTCGCCGCTTTCGATATCGAAGATCCAGCCATGCAGCCGCAGCGTCTTGTTCACGAGCCCGACCGCCACCGACGGATGCGTGCGGATATTGGCCAGCTGTGCGATCACGTTGTCCTTGACCAGCGCCGCGAGACGCTCCGCATCCGAGCAATAGTGACGCGACGCGTTGATCGCTTTCGCCGCATCCGCGTGACGCAGCCAGCTCGCGACCGCCGGCATGTGCTCCAGGTTCGTGCAGGACGAGATCGCCGTCATCGCGCCGCAGTTCGAATGGCCGCAGATCACGATGTCGGTCACGCCGAGCACGGCGATCGCATATTCGACGGTAGCCGACACGCCGCCCGGCTCCGGGCCGTACGACGGCACGATGTTGCCCGCGTTGCGGATCACGAACAGTGAGCCCGGCTCGGTCTGCGTCAGCAGTTCCGGCACCACGCGGCTGTCCGAACAGGTCACGAAGAGCGTGCTGGGATTCTGCGCGGTCGATAAACGCTTGAAGAGCGCGCTTTGCTGTGGAAAGACCTCGCGTTGAAAGCGGATCAGACCTTCGATGATTTCCTGCACGATTTTCTCCAGAGAATCGAAGAGACGGATTTAAAGTTTGCCGCGACTATACCGCAGCCTTTCACTCGTCGCGCGAATCACCGTGCTAATCGTCGGACGCTCCAGCGTCGAATTGCCAGCGAAATAATGGTGTGCCTGGACGCGCCATAAAAAAAGACCCGGCTGCCGGCAGCCGGGTCCAACTCTCTCGCTCACACGCATGAAGCAATGTGTGCGTCGATACTGTAGCCGCGCCGGCGCCGCGGATATAGCCGCCGCGGCGGAAGAGTCCTTTCCACCGCGGCGAGAATCAGTTGACCCGATACGCGCAAGCGGGCCGCTCAATCGAAGTCGCGCGTTTCGAGTTCCACGGACCGTCCCCCGTTGCGTTCGAGCACCCGCCGCGTAGCATTTTCAATGCGGGCGCGGTTCGCCTCGAACGTTCCCACCAGATCGTGAGCCGACGGGGCGCCGTTGCCGAGGCTGCCGTTGCCGAAATGGTCATTGAGCGCGTCGAGCGACACGCTGCACCATACGTCCTTCCCGTCCACATTGGCCTCGTAGGCGACGCGCGCAGCAGCCACCACTTCCCGCCGTCCGGTGAATTCGATCCTCATGATTGTCCTCCGTGTGTCAAAGGGAAATCCGAATACGCAACGCTCATGCCCAAACTGGCCGGCTGGCCGGCTGCCCTGGCGCGAGCGCGCATTCTGCGCAAGGTGCATACAGCTGAGCGGCCGTCATGCGCGGCCGCGCCGATGCGCCGCAGCAAGGCCTCCTCCGGGCCGTCGACGCAGTCAACATACCGATACTACGCCCTTCATGTCCCGCAATACTCAATCGTCACGCCCGCGCGCCGGCAGCGTCGCCGCGAAGAAATCACGTACCTGTGCCGCGGTTCGCGCATGAATCGCGGCGCGATCGACGCCCGGCCCGTCCTTGCAGATCGGCGCCAGACGCTCCATCAGCTCGGGCTTGCACACATCCATGAAGGTGTAGTGCGAGGCGCCCGGCACCATCGTCACCGTCGCTTGCGGCATGAAGCCCGCGATGCGGTGAATATTGGTGTCGACGGGCGCCGTCGTGTCCGCCTCGCCCGCGAGCAGCGCGACCGGAATCGTCACTTCCTTGAACGATGAACTGTTGAACGCCTCGCCGAGCGCGGGCGCGATCGCGAACGCCGCCTTGACGCGCGGATCACGATACGAGTCGCCCGAACGCGCGCGCGATGCATTCGTTTCGGCCGATAGCCCGTCGACCGTCAACGCCGACGCGTCCGGCGCGTGCGCGAGACTCGCGGCTTCGGGCGGCGAGCAGATCGCATCGGCTTCGGGCGACGTGCAAAAACGCTCGAACGCCGCGCGATCGGTACGTGCGCCCGCGACTTCGAGCACCGTGTAGCCGCCGAGCGAAAAGCCGAGCGCGCCGATCCGCGTCGTGTCGATGCGCGGACCGAAACGCGGGTCCGCGAGCACGCCGTCGAGCACTTCGCTCAAGTCGGTCGCGCGCTCCCACCAGAGGATGAACCCGTCGCGCGTGCGCGGCTCCAGCGCGTTGTTGCCCGGATGATTGACGCCCGCGACGATATAGCCCTGCGCGGCCAGCGATGCCGCGAGCCAGTCGAGACTGTCCGCGCTACCGCCGGTGCCATGCGACAGCAGCAGCAACGGGTATTTGCGTTGCGCCGTGGACAACGGCGCATCGTCGGCGGCGGCGTGGCCGACGAACATCGGATGGCCGGGCGCGCCGATATCGTGGGGCGTCTCGGCTTGCGTCGCATCGGCCGGATACCAGATGCGCGTGATCAGCGCCTGCGTTTGCGCGCCGCGCCAGTTGCGGGCCACGTCGGGATGAAACACGCGGCTCGTCTCGCCGACATGCCAGTCGGCGGATGCGGTTCGCGCGTCGGCATGCGCCGGCGACGCAGCCCACATCGCGCCGCCCAGCGCCCCCGACAATGCCACGCTCAACGACACCACCACCGCGCTCGACAGCGCGGCACAGCTTCGACGCATCATGGTTAGTCCTCGCGAATGGGGATCAGCAGATCGGTAATGCAGGGGTCCAGCGCGCCGCGATCGGGCGCGCTTCGATACAGTTCGAGCCCCGGCCGCTGATCGCGCCGGTAGCCGCTGCGGGGCAGCCAGCCGCTGTACAGCGCCCTGAAAGTCGGCGAGATCAGCGCATAAGGACCGACGAGGCGGTGCACCGCGTACAGCCCGCCTTCGAGCCGCAGCGGCTCGATGCCCGGTGGCAGCCCCGCAACACGCGAGCGTTGCGCGGCATCGTCGAGCCGTCGCATCGCATCGCTGCACGCCGCCGGCAACCCCGCGACGACTCCCGCGTGGTAGCAAAGCCCGCCCGCCATCGACGGATCGCGCGCGCAGATGCCGACGCGCTGTTGCAACACCGGGTTCTCGTCGCAGCGCAACGTCGTCATCAGCGTGTGGAAGGTCTGGCCGATCGTCACGACCGGGCCGTCATGGCGAAGGCATAGCACGTCGAGCGGCGCGATCTCGATGACTTCGACGGATGGTAATGCGGGCGTGCTTTGGTTTTCAGCGTATTCGTCGCGGCAGCCGTCAACGCCTATGCGATCGCCTTCGCCATGCTGCGCGATGCGCGCATGCGCCGTTCGCCGCGTCCGCGCCAAAGCCGCCGGATTCGCCACCAGATGCCGCTGCCGGGTCCTGAACTCGCTCGGCGATACACCGGCGAAATCGCGAAACGCACGCGCGAACGCCTGGGGGCTGTCGTAGCCAGCGTCGTGCGCGACCGCCGTGACTTGCGCGGCGTCGGTCAGCCGCTGCGCCGCCTCGGCGAGTCGCAGACGCTTGACGGTATCGACGACGCTCTCGCCCATCAACGCGCGATAAATCCGGTGGAAGTGGTATGGCGACATATGCGCGACGGCCGCGAGGCTGTCGAGCGTGTGTCGCGCGCCGGGCTCGACCAGAATGGCCTCGACCACGCGAGCGATCCGTCGACGGTAATCACATTCGGTGCCGGGCTTCATCATGGCGCCACGATAGCGCTCTGCGCGCCGCGTGGCGGTGCAGAACTTGCGGATTTTCGCGCTTTCGCGTTTTGCCAGGAAACCGGCGGCCACGCTCGCGCGCTGCGTCACATTATGATCGACAACGCACGCCGCTTTCCGACACCCAAAAGGCTGTCACGGCGCCGTCAACTGCCGTTCCCATACAGCGTCGAATCGGCGAAACCTTCGGCGGCCAGCACCTGCCCGACCAGAATCAGCGCGGTGCGCTCGATCGCGCTGCCCTGCACTTTCGCGACGATATCGTCGAGCGTGCCGGTGATCTTTTCCTCGTCGGGCCAGCTCGCACGATAAATCACCGCGATCGGACACGCGCCGCCGTAATGCGGCCGCAATTCATCGACGATGCGCGCGAGATGCCGCACGCCGAGGTGAATCGCCAGCGTCGCGCGATGCCGCGCGAGATCGGCCAACTGCTCGCCTTCGGGCATCGACGTTTTGCTCGCGTAGCGCGTGAGGATCAGCGTTTGCGACACGCCGGGCAGCGTCAGCTCGCAGCCGAGCGCCGCCGCGCATGCGGCCGCCGCGGTCACGCCGGGTACGATTTCGTAAGGGATGTCCAACTCGCGCAAGCGGCGGATCTGCTCGCCGATCGCACCGTACAGCGACGGATCGCCCGAATGCACGCGCGCGACATGCTGGCCCTTCGCGTGTGCCGCCGCGAGCAGCGCGACGATCTGGTCGAGATCGAGTTCCGCGGTGTTGACGACCTGTTCGGCGCTATGACCTTCGAGCACCGCCGCCGGCACCAGCGACCCCGCATACAGGATCACCGGACAGCCGCGCAGGAGACGCTGCCCTTTCACCGTGATCAGTTCCGGGTCGCCCGGACCCGCGCCGATAAAAAACACTGTCATTCAGTACTCCAGTTATTTGCTCACTGATCCGATGCCGAAGCCGAATCCAACTGCGCGGGCAACGCATCGAGAAGATCGGCAACGCCGCCAAACTCGCGATCGACGTCGGGCAACACCGGCCGTCGCAGCATGATCACCGGCAAGCCGCGTTCGCGCGCAACGTCGAGCTTGGCCTCGGTCGCGCCGCCGCCGCTGTTCTTGCTGACGACGACGTCGAACGCCTGCAGCGCGAACAGCGCGCGTTCGCCGTCGAGCGTGAACGGTCCGCGCGCCGCGAGGATGCGCGAGCGCGCGGTGTCCGGATGCGAATCGAGCACGCGCACGGTCCAGAATTGATACGGCGGAATCTCGTCGAGATGCGCGAGCGGTTCGCGTCCGAGCGTGAAAAGCGGTCGCCTGAACAGCGCGAGCGCATCGATCAGTTCGTTCCAGTCATCGACCATGCGCCAGTCGTCGCCCGCTTGCGGCTGCCACGCCGGACGCCGCAGCGCCCAGCACGGCACCTTCGCGACGCGACACGCCTCTACGGCATTCGCGCTGATCCGCGCCGCGTACGGATGCGTCGCGTCGATCACGAGGCCGATCGCTTCGCTTGCGAGGTAACGCGCCAGCCCCTCACTGCCGCCGAAGCCGCCGACGCGCACCGCGCACTTCAGGTCGTCGGGCACCTTGCCGAGCCCCGCAAGACTGTACACATGCGCGCGACCGAGTTGGCGCGCAATCTTCAGCGCATCGCCGGTGCCGCCGAGCAGCAGGATGCGGGTCATCGGGCGACTCCGACGAAGTTGCCCTGCCGGTCGATCGCGAAAATTTCGACGCTGACCTGCGGCGGCACGATATCGTGTGCAACGGCCAACGCGCGCTGACAGACGATGTCGCCGAGCGGCACCTGTTGCGCGTGCGCGAGCGCGAGCGCCTGCTGGCTCGTGTTGGCCGCGCGCATCGCCGCTTGCAGCTCGGCGTCAGCGCCATGCTCGGCGGCCCAGCCGGCGAGTTGTTCGAGATCGATGCTGGAGTTGCGGCTATGCAGGTCGAGATGGCCGGCCGCGAGCTTGCTGAGCTTGCCGAAGCCGCCGCAAATGCTCAGACGCTCGACCGGCGCGCGCTTCACATGCTTGAGCACCGCGCCGACGAAATCGCCCATTTCGATCAACGCGATATCGGGCAAGCCGTAGTGCGCGCGCATCGCGTCCTCGCTCGCATTGCCGGTGCAAGCGGCCACATGCATATAGCCGTTCGCGCGCGCAACGTCGATGCCCTGATGAATCGACGCGATATACGCGGAACAGGAAAACGGCCGCACGATGCCGGTCGTGCCGAGTATCGACAGTCCGCCGACGATGCCGAGCCGCGGGTTCATCGTTTTCAGCGCGAGCGCTTCGCCGCCTTCCACGCCGATCGTCACTTCGAAACCGCCGCGATACGCGTGGCGAGCGGCGAGTTCGTCGAGATGCTGCGTAATCATCTGGCGCGGGACCGGATTGATCGCCGGTTCGCCAACAGCCAGCGTGAGCCCCGCGCGCGTGACCGTGCCGACGCCCGGCCCCGCGCGAAAAATCACACCAGGCTTGGGCACGAGGCGCACGCGCGCGAACAAGAGCGCGCCATGCGTCACGTCGGGATCGTCACCGGCATCCTTGATCGTGCCAGCCTCGGCGATCCGCTCGCCGTCCATTTCCGCGAGACGGCAGAACGTGAGCCGCATCGGCACATGCTGGCCCTTCGGCAACACGATCTCGGCGACCTCGCTGAGCTCGCCTTCCAGCAGCAGACGCGCGGCCGCCAGCGACGTCGCGGTCGCGCAGCTGCCGGTCGTATAGCCGCTGCGCAGCGGCGCCGGCTGTTCGGGGGTTTCGTCGCGCATCACGAATCGGCTGACGGTTTGGCGGGTTTGGTCACGTCGAGCAGCGTGATCGGCAACGCCTGGCGCCATGTATCGAAGCCGCCCAGCGGTTGCGCGTGCGCGAGCGCGATGCGTGTCAGCGTGCCGCCATGCTGCTCGCGCCAGGCGGCGAGCACCGCCTCGCCTTGCAGCGTGACCGCGTTCGCGACGAGCCGGCCGCCGTCGCGCAGTTGCGCCCAGCAGGTGTCGAGCACGTCCGGCACCGTCACCCCACCGCCGATGAACACCGCATGCGGCGCAGGCAGTCCGCGCAACGCGTCCGGCGCGCGGCCGGCCACGAGTTGCATACCGGGCACGCCCAGAGCATCGCGATTCTGTTCGATGAAGCGCTGCCGCGCGTCGTTCGCCTCGATCGCGATCGCACGACAGGTGGGATGCGCGCGCATCCATTCGATACCGATCGAACCGCTGCCCGCGCCGACGTCCCACAGCAACTCACCGGGTGCGGGCGCGAGGCGCGCGAGCGTGATGGCGCGCACGTCGCGCTTGGTCAACTGGCCGTCGTGGATAAAGGCGTCGTCGGGCAGGCCGCAGGTCAGCGGCAGACGCGGCGCTTGCGCCGCCGCGCGGCAGTCGAGCGCGATCAGATTGAGCGCGGCCATCTCGCCGTCCAGCCATTGATCGGCGCGGCCATCGACGCGCCGTTCGCGTTCGCCGCCCAGATGTTCGAGTACCGTCATGTGAGTCGCACCGAAGCCGCGCGTAGCGAGCGAGGCCGCCAGCGCCGCAGGCGTGCGCCCGTCCGCGCTCAGCACGAACAGACGCGCGCCGTCATGCAGATGCACATTCAGCGCGGCAAGCGGCCGGCCCACCAGCGACACGGTCGCGACATCCTGCAACGGCCAGCCGAGCCGCGCGGCCGCGAGCGACAGCGACGACGGCGCGGGCAGCACTCGCAATTCTCCGGCCGGCAACTGCCGCGCGAGCGTCGCGCCGACGCCGAACAGCATCGGGTCGCCGCTCGCGAGCACGCACACCGCATGCGGACGCTCGGCGAGCAACGGCGCGAGATCGAACGGACGCGGCCACGCGGCACGGCGCGCGGCGAGCCGCGCGGGCAGCATCGCCAGATGGCGCTCGCCGCCGTACACGACCGACGCGCCCAGCAACGCACGCCGCGCGGGCCGCCCCAAACCGGCGAAGCCGTCGTCGCCAATGCCCACTACGGTCAGCCATGCCGGCATGCATCCATCCTCATCAGTTGCGTCGATTCTTGAGCGATTGCACCGCGCCGCGTCATGCATGCGGCTGCGCGCAGGCTCGGACCGCGGGTTGCGAAAGTCCGCATGATACCGCCGCCATGCGGCCCGCGGGTCCGCGGCACGGCGCCGTGCGTCGCGATCGGCGGCATCGCGCGATGGCCGGCAAACAGGCGCTGCGGCCATTGCGTAAAGATATAATGGCCGCTTTCATTGCCCACGGTCAGCCCGAAGCGCTTTTCGGCCGCATGGTTCACGCCGGCCCTCATCGGGCAGCATGCAGCGAGGCCGCCGCCATGCCGTCGCGCGACGCTAAACCCGGTGCCCCATTGAATCGAGCTTCGCCTCCCACCGTTTCGTCCCACGCGGTCACGACACCGCGGTCCTCGGCATGTCCGGGGTTGCTGCGCATCGTCCCCGCGCGCGACGGCGGCATCTGCCGCATCAAACTGCCCGGCGGCGTGCTGAGCGCGTCGCAGGCAAACGCAATCGCCGATACGAGCACACGGCACGCGAACGGCGTCGCCGAGTTGACCAATCGCGCAAATCTGCAACTGCGCGGCGTGCGTAGCGGACACGAAGCTGCGTTGAGCGCGGCGCTGATTGGCGCGGGGCTTGGACCGTCCACCGCGAGCGACCCTTACACCACCGTCCCCACCGCGCTCAGCTACGCCGACGACGTCCGCAATGTGATGATCAGCCCCGCCGCCGGCCGCGATCCGCACGCGCTGATCGACACGACGCCGCTGTGCGCGGAGCTGCTCACGCTGCTGCAAAGCGATGCGCGTTTCGCCGCGTTGTCGCCGAAATTCGCGCTGCTGCTCGACGGCGGCGAACGACTCGCGCGAGTCGATCATCCGCATGACGTGTGGCTCGCCGCGTCGACTGAGGAACAAGGCGTGCGCTTCGCGTTCGGCCTCGCGGGGTGCCCCGGCTCGACAGGCAATAACGCGAACGCCGGCGGCCATCCCGATGCCGACGGCACGGGCGCCCTCGCGGCCGTCCCGCCGTCGCGCGTGCCCGCGTTCGTGCGCGCGTTGCTGCACACGTTCCTCGACCTCGCCGCCGCCGACGCGACCCGCATGCGCGACCTGCTCGCCACGCACTCCGCCGATGCGGTGCTGCGACACGCGCAACGTTACGTCGATTTCCCGCTCGCACGCGACGCATCGCTGCGCCGCTGGCAACGCCACATTCCCGCCGACGCATCGCTGCGGCTCGGCGCGCACGCGCAGCGCGGCGACGGCACGTGGCACGTCGGCGGCCAGCCGCCGCTCGGCCGAATCGACGCGGCCACACTGCGCAGCCTTGCCGCGCTCGCGCAACGACACGGCAACGGCATGCTGCACGCAACGCCGTGGCAAAGCGTACTGCTGACCGACATCGCGACGAACGCCGTGCCCGCCGTGCTCGCGAAGCTGAGCGCACTCGGCCTCGCCTGCGATCCCGCGCAGGCCATCACGCATGTGATCGCCTGCGCCGGTTCGGCCGGCTGCGCGAAGGGCCTCGCCGACACCAAGACCGACGCCCTGCAACTCGCCGAACGCTTACCCGCAGGCGTCGACGTGCATCTGACCGGCTGCCCGCGCTCGTGCGCGGCCGCGCATCGCGCGCCGTACACGCTGCTCGCCGCGGCGCCCGGCCGCTACGACCTTTATCGACGCGACGACCGCCCCGGTTTCGGCCAATGCGTCGCGCCCCAACTGACGATCGACGAGGCCGCCGCGCTGCTCGCGCGCCTCGCCCGGAGTACTCCACATGCTTGATTACATTCGCGACGGTCAGGAGATCTATCGCCAATCGTTCGCGACGATCCGCGCCGAAGCCGACCTCGCGCGCATCCCCGCCGACCTCGAAAAACTCGCGGTGCGCGTGATCCACGCGTGCGGCATGGTCGACGTGATCGACGACCTCGCGTTCTCCCCCGGCGCAGGCAGCGCGGGCCGCCGCGCGCTCGCGCAAGGCGCGCCGATCCTGTGCGACGCGGGCATGGTCGCGCAAGGCATCACGCGCGCGCGGCTGGCCGCGAACAACGAAGTGATCTGCACGCTGACGCACCCGGACGTGCCAGCGATGGCGCGCGAGATCGGCAACACGCGCTCGGCCGCGGCGCTCGAATTGTGGCGTCCGCATCTGGCGGGCAGCGTCGTCGTGATCGGCAATGCGCCGACCGCGCTGTTTCATCTGCTCGACATGCTCGATGCCGGCGCGCCGAAGCCCGCGCTGATTCTCGGCTTTCCGGTCGGCTTCGTCGGCGCGGCGGAATCGAAAGCGGCACTCGCGCAAAACGGCCGCGGCGTCCCCTATGTGGTGGTGCACGGACGGCGCGGCGGCAGCGCGATGGCCGCCGCCGCGGTCAACGCGCTTGCGACGGAGGTCGAATAAATGACGAGCCAGATAACGAGCCGTGGCCGGCTGTACGGCATCGGTGTCGGTCCCGGCGACCCGGAGTTGCTGACGTTGAAAGCGCTGCGGTTGCTGAAAGCGGCGCCGGTGGTCGCATATTTCGTCGCGAAGGGCAAGAAGGGCAATGCGTTCGGCATCATCGAGGCGCATCTGCACGACGCTCAGCAGCATCTGCCGCTCGTCTATCCGGTCACGACCGAAGCGCTCGAACCGCCGCTGTCGTACGAAGCGATCATCGCGGACTTCTACGACACCGCCGCCGAAGTCGTCGCCGGCCATCTCGACGCGGGCCGCGACGTCGCCGTGGTCTGCGAAGGCGATCCGTTCTTCTACGGCTCGTACATGTATCTGCACGACCGGCTCGCCGCGCGCTACGACAGTGAGGTGGTGCCCGGCGTCTGCTCGATGCTCGGCGGCGCGGCGGTGCTCGGCGCGCCGCTGGTGTATCGCAACCAGAGCTTGTCGGTGCTGTCGGGCGTGTTGCCCGAAGACGAATTGCGCCGCCGTCTGGCCGATGCCGACGCGGCGGTCATCATGAAACTCGGCCGCAACTTCGACAAGGTGCGGCGCGTGCTCGACGAACTCGGACTCGCGCAGCGCGCGCTGTACGTCGAACGCGCGACGATGCGCAATCAGCGCATCGTGCCGCTCGCCGAAGTCGATCCGATGGCATCGCCGTATTTCTCGCTGCTGGTTGTGCCGGGGCAGAAATGGCAAGGATGAACGCGCCCGCGATCGTGATTCTCGGCACGGGCGCGCTCGCGACGGCGCGGCGGATTCAGGCGCTGTATATCGAGCGTGACGCGCATGCCGCGGCCGGCGTTGCCACGGCATGTCGGGTCCACGCGCTGCAAGGCCGCGTCGAGGCCGACGTGTCGTACAGCGAACTCGGCGCGCATCTGCGCGAGCTGTATGCGCGCGGCACGCCGATCGTCGCGTTGTGCGCGGCCGGCATCGTGATTCGCTGCCTCGCGCCGCTGCTGTCGAACAAAGGCGCCGAGCCGCCGGTGCTCGCGGTTGCCGAGGACGGCAGCGCGGTCGTGCCGCTGCTCGGCGGCCTCGCGGGCGTCAACCTGATGGCGCGCGACATCGCTGCCGCGTTGGCCGTGCAGCCCGCGATCACGACGAGTGGCGAACTGCGCTTCGGCACCTGCGTGCTCAATCCACCCGATGGCTATGCACTCGCCGATCTCGGCCAGGGCAAGCGCTTCGTGTCGGATCTGCTCGCGGGCGAAAGCACGCGCATCGAAGGCGACGCCCCGTGGCTCGACGACGCGCAACTGCCGCGCTCGGACTCGGCGCGTCTCGCGATTCGCGTGACGCCGCGCGCATGGGATGGGCGCGAAGACGAGCTCGTGATTCATCCGCGCAGCGTGGTGGCGGCTGTCGTCAGCGACGATGCCGACTGCGCCGATGCGATCGTCGCACGCGTGCGCGCGGCACTGAACGCGCACGGTCTCGCGATGCTTTCGCTCGCGGCCTTGCTAGCGCCGTCGCCCAGCATGGCCGACCCGGCGCTCACGCAAGCGGCACGGCTTCTCGATGTGCCGCTACGTTTCGCCGATGCCAGCGCCGAACCGGGCGAATCGAGCGCCGCACGCTTGCTGCATACCGCGCTACGCGTCCCCCACGAAACGCTGCACGACGACGCATATCCGAACGTCGCGCTCGCCCTCTCCTCACTCGCCATCGACCCGGCGACGCTCGGCCGCCCGCGCGGCCGTCTGACCGTGATCGGCCTCGGCCCCGGGTGTGCCGAACTGATGGTCCCGGCCGCGCGCACCGCGTTGAACGAAGCGACCGACATCCTCGGCTACGACACCTACGTGAAAATGGCTGGCCCGCTGCGCGCCGATCAGCGTGTGCACGGCACCGACAATCGCGAGGAATTGCAGCGCGCGCGGCACGCGTTCGAGCTCGCGAGCGAAGGCCGCTCGGTCGTGATGGTGTCCTCGGGCGACCCCGGCGTGTTCGCGATGGCGGCCGCCGTGCTCGAAGCGCTCGAAGCATCGCGCAACGACGCATGGGCCGCCGTCGAACTATCGATCGTGCCGGGCGTGTCGGCCGCGCTCGCGACCGCCGCGCAGGCCGGCGCCCCGCTCGGCCACGACTTCTGCATGCTGTCGCTGTCGGACAACCTGAAGCCGTGGACGATCATCGAAACCCGCCTGCGCCATGCGGCGCAAGCCGATCTGGTAATGGCCTTCTATAACCCGATTTCGCGCGCGCGTCCGTGGCAACTCGACAAGGCGCTCGATATCGTGCGGGAATATCGCGCGCCATCGACCCAGGTGGTGCTCGGGCGCGATATCGGCCGGCCCGGTGGCACGCTGCGCACGCTGACGCTCGGCGAGCTTCGCTCGGCCGACGTGGATATGCGCACGATGGTGATCGTCGGGTCGTCGCTGACGAGAAAATTCGCTTGCGGCGACAACGGCGCGCAGTGGGTGTACACGCCGCGGTGGTACGAGTAAGCGGGCCGTACCGGGTGGTGCCAGCCCGCTCCGCTCATGCCACCTTCAGATCCTGCACCGCCCGCTGCCTGACGCCCAGGTCGTCCCACAACTCCGGATGACACGTGAACACCAGAATCTGATGCCGCGTCGCCGCGTCGATCAATACGCGTTTGAGTGCGTCGCGGCGCGCGGCATCGGTGTGGACCGCGGCATCGTCGAGCATCAGCAGAGTCGGCCGGCCTGAGGCCTGCAGCAGGTCCGCGTACGCGAGTCGCGCCAGGATGCCGAGCTGTTCGCGCGTACCGAAGCTCAGCGCGTCGAGCAGTTCCGCGCGGCCGTCGCGATCGAGCATCGCCGGAATCAGATCGTCACCGAAAGCGAGGCTCGACTGCGGAAAAATCCGCTTCAGGTAGTGACCGAGCCGCTCGGTCAACGGCGCGCGCAGTTGCGCGAGCGCGGCGTCGCGTTCGTCGACCAGCACTTCGTCGAGCAGATTCAGCGCGCTCGCGCGCAGGCTCAGTTCGTCCTTGCGGCGCGTGGCCTGCTCGACCTGCGCTTCGAGCACGGCAAGCCGTTCGCCGAGACCCGATGCGCCCATCGTTTCGAGCTGGCTACGCAGCTCCGCGATCCGCAGCTGACGCTCGTGCTGCTCGTTGCGCGCGAGTTCCGCCGATGCGCGGTAGCGCTTCGCCTCCGCCACGGGATCGTCAAGACGCGCCGCATCGAGTTCGCGCTCGCGCTCGCCGCGCTGGTTCTTCAGCACATCGACCTTCACGCGCTGCTCGACGATATGCGCCTGCCACTGCGCGCGGTTGCGTCGGAACGCTTCGTCGTCCAGCTGCGCTTCTTTGCGCTGCAGCTGCGCCGTGAGCGAATCGGCCTTCGCGACGCCGGTGGATTGCGCGCCCGCCGCCTGCGCGAGCACCTTGCGCGCGGCCTCCAACGTGTCGCGCGCGATTTCGGCATTGCGGCGCGCGTCGTCGAGCGGCGGCGCCGCCGACACGTCGGGCAGACCCGCAAGGCGCTCGCTCGACGCCTGCAAGCGCGCAGCCGTCGATGCCAGCGCCGCGCGCAACGCATCGATGCCTTGCGGCGCATGGACCTCGAGTATCCCGGTCTGGCTCTTCTGTTGCGCGACCAGCGTTTTCCATTGCTCGTGACGCGCCTGCGCATCGCCCACCGACGCGACGCCCAGCGTGAGCAGCAACTGAGCGTGCTGCGCCTCGAGCGACGCCAGTTCCGACAACTGCGCGGACAGATCGGACACGCCCGGAATCACGCGCAATTCGCCGAGCTCGCCGAGGCCGATGCGTTTTTCTTCGTCGACACGCAGCACGCCTGTGCCGCTGATCGTCACAGCGCCGACGCTTAACTCGCCGTTCAAGCTGTACTCGACGCGCGTCATCGCCGCTTCGGTCCGCGCGCGCAGCACGGTCAATTCGCCGTCGAGCGTGACGAGGCGCTTGAATTGCGCGTCGTCGAGTTCGAGCGCCGCCGCGTCGCGCGCGGCCTGCAGCACCGCCGCGTTCGCCTTGTCCGCCTCACCGATCGACGCTTCGAGCCGCTGGCTCTCCGCCCGATAGAAATCGACCTGGCTGCGCAGATCGGCGGCGGTCACGGCCGCGTTCGCGAGTTCGAGCGCGCGGTTCGCCTCGGCGGCTGCCTGCTCGAATTGCGCCACGCGGCTTTGCGCCTGCGCATGCGCGGTTTGCGCAGCCGCGACTTCGGCGCGCGCCGCGTCGAGCTGCTCGCGCTCGCGCGCGATGGCCGCCTCCAGTTCGAGCGCACCCTGCTCCTGCTGCACTGACAACGCGAGTTCCGCCTCGCCGATCTTCAGCGATTGCGCGAGCCCTTCGAGATCGCGTTCGAGTTGTTCGACCGCCGCGGCACGTTGCTGCGCGAGCGCGGCTTTTTGCTCGTGAAGCTCCCACGGACGCCGGCGCTCGGCGTCGTCGAATGCCTGCTGTTGTGAGGCGAGGCGCGCGATGTTGTCGTCGAACTGCTGGCGCTGCTGTCGCAGCTCGTCGCGGCTCGCGATCAGCGCGGCGAGCTTCTGCTCCGCCTCGGCAAGCGGCCCGGTCGATTTCTGCGTGCGCGCGGTCAGCAGTTGCCGCAACTCGCGCTGCACGGCCGCGATCAGCGCGTCCTCGCCGCCCGCTTCGCGGCCGCCCGAAAGTTGCGTGAGCGCGTCGCGCAGATACTGCGCCGCGTGCCCGGTCGAATCGCGCATCTCCTGCGTGCCGCCTTGCTGCACCCACAACAGACCCGGCACGCCGGCGTTCTCGGCTTTCATCGGACCGCGCGCCGCGCGCGAGAAGCCGAGCAGCGCGGCGAGCTTGTCTTCGGCTTCGTCCTCGCTGTACACGGCCTGGCCGATCCTCAGCTCGCAGCGCTGACGCGACACGAACTGCTTCGACAGACGGCACGCTACCCCATCGAGTTCGAAGCTGACCTCGACCGACGGCTGCCCGTTCGCGAGCCCCCACGGCAACAGGTCCTTCAGGTGCGAGGCCTTGTAGCGTTCGAGGAACACCGTGCGCACCGCTTCGGCAATCGTGCTTTTGCCGGCCTCGTTCGGGCCGACGAACAGGTTGAGACCGGGCTGCAGATCGTCGATCACGATCCGCCCGCCGAACTGCCTGAATTCCTGAATCGCGATACGTTGCAGCTTCATGCGCAGGCTCCTTCACGCGGCGCTTCAGGTTGCCGATCGCGCGCCTGCGCAGGTGGTGCGGCATGGGAATCGCGGTGCCACTGTTCGCGCTGAAAGCGCGCCAGCAGCAGCAACGCTTCCGCCGCGCGCCGCGCCTGTTGTGGATCGGCCTGCGCGTCTTCCTGCAAGCCGCGCAGCCGTGCCACCACCTTCGCGAGATAGCCGCTTTGCGCGCCGAGTTCGGCGAGATCGTCGGCGGTGGGCAGCACGTGCAGGCTGCTCAGATCGGCACGCAACGCGCGCACCCGGGCGCGAGCCTCTTCGACCGCGACATGCAGCGCCTCGGCATCGGCGAGCGCCGCCGTGCCACCGACCTCGATGCGCAGCACGTCATTCGCGCCGAGTTCGGCGAGGCGGGCTTTCAGTGCGTCGATGTCGGTCGGCACCGAAATCGTCTCGTCCCAGCGATGCCACCGGTATTGCCCGACTCGCACCGCGTCGACCTGCGGCATCGCGCCCGGCTCGCTAATCGTGACGTCGAGCACGAAGCCCGGTTCGTTCGCGCGGAAGCGGTCCTGTTCGTGTGTGCCCGCGTACCACGTGCGTTCGCCGACACGCAGATGGCCGTGCCAGTCGCCGAGCGCCAGATAGTCGAGCCGCGCGCTCACGGCGCGCGTCGGCGCGATCGGGTTCGACGAATCGATGCCCTCCTGCAGGATGCCGCCGACGCTGCCATGCGCGAGCCCCACGCGGTGATAGGCGTGCGGCGTCTCGGTGGAATCGAAGAATGCGGTGGTGTCGTCGTAGGTGATGCGCTGCGTGAGCGGCGCGCACAGCACCGCGCAACGGCACGCGTCGAGCAGCACGACGCCGGTTTCGAGCACGACGCGCACGTTCGGCGGCACGCAATTGAGCCGCTGCGCGCGGGTCCACACGCTTTCGACCAGCGCCGCGTCGTGATTGCCCGGCAGCATGATCCACGTTCCGGAAAACGCTTGCAGCGCGGCGAACAAGCGCCGGATCACGGTGTCCGACACCGTCTGCAGATCGAACACGTCGCCCGCGACGAGCACCGCGTCGACGTTGCGCGCGGCCGCTTCTTCGGCGATGCGGCGCACCGTGTCGAGGCGCGCTTGAGCGAGATGCGCGGCCTCGTCCGCTTCGAACTGACCGAACTGCGTGCCGATCTGCCAATCCGCGGTGTGCAGAAACCTGATCACTGTGCCTCCATTGCGATTGCGTTGCGTCGTCTTGCGGGTGGCTCGACGACGAGCCCAACCGCGAATGTTACCTTGCCGAAGCCCCTGCGCGTATCGCGCGCGCGCATCCAGGCTGGACGCGTGCGCGGGCCGTACCGCATCATTGCAACCGAACCGGCTGCCGCGCCACCTTTCAGCCGCCCGCCGCCCGCCGCCCGACACGATCAACCGCGCCCGATGGACAAGACCACCGAACTGAAGAAGGCCAAGCGCACGCCTTTACTGCTGCTGCTCGCGGCCGCCTGCGTTTTCGTCGTCACCGCGTTCCTGCCGCGCGGCCTGTGGGTCGACGGCATCAAGGCCGTCGCCGAGGCCGCGATGGTCGGCGCGCTCGCCGACTGGTTCGCGGTCGCGGCGCTGTTTCGCCGCGTGCCGATTCCGGTCGTGTCCGCGCACACCGCGATCATCCCGCGCAACAAGCACAAGATCGCCGACAACCTCGCGCACTTCGTGCAGGACAAGTTTCTCGACGTGCCGTCGCTGGTCGGTCTGATCCGCCGGCACGATCCGGCGCAGACCATCACCGCGTGGCTCAGCGAATCGGCCAACACCGAGCGCCTCGGCGACTACGTGGTGCGCCTCACCGGCGGCATCCTCGAGGTGGCCGACGACGCGCGCATCCAGAACTTCATCAAGGTCGGCTTGCGCGACGTGCTCGCGAAGGTCGATCTGTCGCAATCGCTCGGCGCGATCCTCGACACGCTGACGCGCGACGGCCGTCATCAGGAACTGCTCGACACCGCGATCGATCAGGTGATCGCGGTGCTGCGCGAAGCGCCGGCGCGCGAGTTCATTGCCGCGCGCATCGTCGATTGGGTGAAAAGCGAGTATCCGACGATGGAGAAGTTTCTGCCGTCGGCGTGGATCGGCGAGAAGGGCGCCGAAGCGATCGCGAGCGCCGCGAACCGTATGCTCGAACAGATCGCCGAGAACCCCACGCACGAGCTGCGCGACAGGTTCGACCGGATGGTGCAGAAGCTGATCGTGCGGCTGAAGACCGATCCGGTTTTTCTGCAACAGGGCGAAGCGCTGAAGCGCTATCTGGTCGAAGGCGAGGCTTTCAGCAGCTACGTGAAGGACATGTGGGGCGAACTGCGCGCGTGGCTCAAGCGCGATCTGCAAAGCACCGACTCGGCGCTGCATGCGCGTGTCGCCGCGATGGGCGCGTGGGTCGGCCGCGAACTCGCGCGCGACCCAGCGCTGCGGCAATCGCTGAACGATCACCTCGAAGAAGCCGCGCGCGCGATGGCGCCGGACTTCGCGCAGTTCCTGACGCGCCATATCAGCGATACCGTGAAGAACTGGGACGCGCATGAGATGTCCCGGCAGGTCGAGATGAATATCGGCAAAGATCTGCAGTACATCCGCATCAATGGGACGATCGTCGGCGGATTTATCGGCTTGCTGCTGTACGCGAGTTCGCAATTGCTGGAGATGTTGCGAGTGCATGTAGGCTGACGATTCGAGCTCATCGAGCCACCCGCCGCGCAGCCGCGCCTGAGCCCTGCTCCCACCAAACCGCCTACAATTCGGGCATATGTCTTGCGGACGACCAGTGCTCCGCTCGGTCGTCAACGCGTCCCAACCGGAATTGTGTTTACATGAAAATATCGCTACCGCCGCCGCATGGGCGCCCCAACCGCGTTTATCCGCCGGGCACGCCGGGCCTGCATGGCCTCGTGTCGCTAATCACCGGCGTGGTGGTCGTGTGTGCGCTGTACTTCGGGCGGGAGGTGCTGATTCCGATCACGTTGTCGGTGCTGCTGAGCTTCCTGCTCGCGCCGCTCGTGCAGATGCTGCGGCGTCTGCACATGGGCCAGTTGCCGTCCATCTTCATCGCGGTGCTGTTCGCTCTCGCGTCGCTGCTCGCGATAGGCGCGCTGATCGGCGCGCAGCTCGTGCAGCTCGCGAACGCCCTGCCGCAGTACCAGGAAGCGATCGAGCAGAAGATCGAAACCGTGCAGGAAAAGACCGTGGGCCGCGCCGATTCGCTGATGAGCAGCGCTGCCAGCGCGTTGCAGCGCATGGCGCCGTCGCGTCCCGCGCCGCCGCGCCCGACCGGCCGCGCCGCGCGCAACGCGCCGCAGGTGCCGCAACAGGTTGAGGTGCACGAGCCCGCGCCGACGCCGGTGCAGCTCGCGCAGCGCGCGCTGACGCCGGCCATCGCGCCGATCGAGACGACCTTCATCGTGCTCGTCGTGACGATCTTCATCCTGCTGCAACGTGAGGATTTGCGCGACCGTTTGATCAGCCTGTTCGGCTCGCGCGACCTGCACCGCACGACTACCGCGATCAACGACGCCGCCGGGCGCCTGTCACGCTATTTCGTCGCGCAGCTCGGCGTGAATCTGAGCGCGGGCGGCATCATCGCGATCGGGCTCGCGATCATCGGCGTACCGGGCGCGCTGCTGTTCGGCGTGATCGCCGCTTTGCTGCGCTTCGTGCCGTACATCGGCATCTGGATCGCCGCGATCCTCGCGGTATTTCTCGCGGCCGCGATCCAGCCGCAATGGACGATGGCGGTCCTCACGCTGATCCTGTTCATCGTCGTCGACGTGGTCGCCGGGCAGATCGCCGAGCCGCTGCTGTACGGTCATCGCTCGGGCCTGTCGCCGCTCGCGGTGGTGGTCGCGGCGATTTTCTGGAGCTGGCTGTGGGGGCCGATCGGCCTCGTGCTGTCGACGCCGCTCACGCTGTGCGTCGTCACGCTCGGGCGCTACGCGGACCGCTTGAACTTCCTGACCGTGCTGCTCGGCGATCAGCCCGCGCTGACTCCCGCGCAGAACTTCTATCAGCGCCTGCTCGCCGACGATCCGCACGAGGCGATCGTGCAGGCCGAACGGCTGCTGCGCGAGATGTCGCTGATCGACTACTACGACAAGGTCGCGCTCGAAGGCCTGCGGCTCGCGCGCAACGACGCGCAGCGCGGCGTGCTGATGCCCGGGCAGTTGCAGCGGATCAACGACGCGCTCGCCGATATCGTCGAGAACCTCGAAATCGCCGACGGGCTGCCCGATACGCTGTCGCCTGCCGAATCGGCGGACGCGGGTAACGCGCTGCTCGCGGGGGCGCCGGAGCTGGCGTCGCCGGGCGCGGGTGCTTCGGAGCGCTACGGCAGCGATCCGCTGTCGCGCTCGCCACAGTCGGACGATGCGGGCAAGGCGGCGGTGTTGTGCGTGCCCGGCCGCGGCGCATTCGACGAAGTGACGACGGCCATCGCCGTGCAACTGCTGAAGCGCCAGGGTTTCGCGCCGCTGATGGCGACGCACTCCGGCTATCGCAGCGCGCGCGCCGATGAGCCGAGCTTCAGGGACACCTCGATCATCTGCATCGTGTCGCTCGACGCGCCCGAGTCGCCGCCGTATCTGCGCAACATGCTGCGGCGCACGCGCGAATGGCGGCCCCGCGCGACGCTGGTGGTCGGCGTCGGCGACGCGCCGGACGACAGCGCCGAACTCGATGCGGGCGGCGAGCTGCATGCGTCGCCGACGTTCCGCGCAATGATCCAGGCTTGTCACGCGGCGACGAGCGCGCAGCCCATGCGGCAGCAATCGCAGGCGGCAAGCGCGGGCTGAGGCTGTTGGCCTGAAGCAGGCCACGTCGAAAAACCAGGATTTTTGCTTCAAGCATCCATCTGCGGCTATGGCTAGCGCGCACCGCCCCGCTCAGGGCTTACGTTAAGCCTCGCTCGAATCCCATTCTCATGGTCCGTCGAGGCTTCCTTCCCGACCACCAAGCTGCAATGTCTCGTTGGCATCGATCGCTTTGAGCAGACTCGCGACGACTCGTCTGCTTTCTCCGAGATCGCGCATCTTGACGTCGAGCTTTTCGACCTCGCGCCGCAACGCAGCGCGTGCCTCGGCACACGGATGGAAAACGGGCTTGGCGCCGAGCACACAGGGCAGCAACAACCGGATACTGCTGATCTTCAGTCCCGCCGCGCTGAGCACGCGGATACGGTGTGCCGCGTCTATCTCCTGCGGACCGTAATCGCGGTAGCCCGATTCGGTTCGCATTGGTTTGAGCAAACCTTCGTGTTCGTAATAGCGCAGCATGCGTTCACTAACGCCGCTGCGGCGAGCCAGTTCACCGATACGCATGACATCTCCCATACGAAACGCTTGACTTTGACAACGCTGTCAAAGTTTAGCCTGATCTGGCTGGCCGGATCGCCCGCCGCTACATTCGCCAAGGGACTTGCTCATGACATCCACCGATGACACGTTTGACGGAACGTTTCCGTTTTCGCCGCGCTTCAGCGACGCTGCCGGCTTTCGAATGCATTACGTCGATGAAGGCCGCACCGATGGCGAGGTTGTCCTGTGTCTGCATGGGGAACCGACATGGAGCTATCTGTTTCGCGACCTGATCGTGGCGTTGTCAGGCAGCTACCGTGTGATAGCGCCCGATCACATGGGATTCGGCAAGAGCGAGACCCCGGAACATCGCACGTACTGGCTGCAGGATCATATCGACAATCTCGAACAGTTCGTGCTGGCCCTGGATTTGAACGACATCACGCTCGTCATGCACGACTTTGGCGGCCCGGTCGGCATGGGACTCGCCGCGCGGCATCCAAGCCGCATTCGCCGAATCGTCAGCACGAATGGCCCGACTCCGTTTGGTCAGCACACGTTACTCGATAGATGGAACGCCAATACCGCGGTCGCGCCGTGGTTCCAGTGGATCGTTCGCGCCGAATCGCAAGGGCGCCTTGAATCCGTGCTGGGCGAACTCGGCTTCAATATCCTGAGTACGTTGAAGCTCAACGGCTTCGAAAACCATACGCGCATCAACGATACGTGGCTGCGCGCCTACGGTTCGCGTTTCGTCGTGCCCGCCGACAGCGCCGGCGCAATTGGCTGGGCCAAAGGCTTCGCGATCGGGGCGCATCGTTTCGAGGTGCCCGACGCTGCTGCGCTCGACGCGATCCGGTCGAAACCGGCGCTCGCCATTTGGGGCGATGCCGACCGTACGCTGGCCGCGGAACACTTGCTGCCGCTGTTCAGCGAACTATTTCCGCTGGCGCCGATTCACCGGCTCGCGGGAGTCGGCCATTACAGCTTCGAAGACGCACCGCAGGAAATCGCAGGCCTGATCGTCGAATTCCTGAAGACCCACTGACGCAAGCCTGGACGGGGTCAGCTCGCGTCGCGGCGTCGTACCCAAAATGCGGACAGCCGCGCACGCACGCTGCCGCATACTGCGTCGATAACGCAAGCAAACCGGAGACACGCATGACCCGTCCGTTCAAACCCTATCCGTTCGCGCCGCGCCGTTATCCGGCCGCGCTGCCGCCGCTCGTCGACGGACGCGATCCACAAACGCGCGCCGTCGCGATCGTCGGCGGCGGTCCGGTCGGCATGACGCTCGCGATTGCGCTCGCGCGCCAGGGGGTGCGCTCGGTGCTGATCGAGGCCGACGACAGCGTCTGCACCGGCAGCCGCGCGATCTGCATCTCGCGACGCAGCCTCGAAATCTTCAAACGGCTCGGCGTCGTGGAGGGGTTTCTGCAAAAGGGGCTGGCGTGGACCGGCGGGCGCAGCTTCTATCGCGACACCGAGGTGTTCCGCTTCGCGATGCATCAGGACGACGAGCAGTCGCTGCCGCCGATGATCAATATCGCGCAGTATCGGATCGAGCAACTGCTGCTCGACGAGATCGAACGGCACGCCGATCTGATCGACGTGCGTTGGCAAACGCGTGTGACGGGCCTCGTGCAACGGCCGCTAGGCGGCGCGACCTTGACGCTGCGCAGCGCCGAATCTGCCGGTTCCATAGGCACGAGCTGGCAGATGGACGCCGCGTGGGTCGTCGCCTGCGACGGCGGACGCAGCACGATTCGCGACCTGCTCGGATTGAAGCTCACCGGCACGACCTACGAAGGCCGCTACGTGATCGTCGATATCGAACTCGACAGCACGCGCGCGACAGAACGCCTCGCTTATTTCGATCCGCCGTCGAATCCTGGTTCGACGGTGCTGGTGCACAAGCAACCCGACAACGTGTGGCGTATCGACTATCAGTTGCGCGACGACGAAGACCCCGACGCCGCCGTGCTGCCCGAGAACGTGATGCCGCGCGTGCAAAACCTGCTCGACTCGATGGGCGAAACCGGCGCGTGGTCGCCGATCTGGATCACGATCTACAAGGCCAATGCGTTGACACTCGAACGCTACCGGCATGGCAACGTGCTGTTCGCCGGCGACGCCGCGCATCTGGTGCCGATCTTCGGCGTGCGCGGCGCGAACTCCGGCATCGACGACGCCGACAATCTCGGCTGGAAGCTCGGCTGCGTGATCAACGGGAGCGCGTCGCCAGCGCTGCTCGATAGCTATAGCGACGAACGTGTGTACGCGGCGCGCGAGAATCTGAGCTATGGCATGAAAAGCACCGAATTCATGGCACCGCCGACCTTCGCGTTTGATCTGCTGCGCACGGCCGTGCTCGGACTCGCCGAGCGTCATGCGGCGGTGCGGCCGCTGATCAATCCGCGCCAGACGCATGCGATCGCGTATCGGCAATCGCCGCTGAACTTCGTGGGCGACAAGGCCGATGCATTCGATCGCGGCCCCGCGCCGGGCACCGTGCTGCCCGAGTGCAGGCTGCTGAAACAATCGCAGGATGGCGCACGGCTCGGCATTCACCTAACCGACCTGCTCGGACCGTGCTTTACGGCGATCCGCTTCGACGCAGACCACGCGAACGACGGTGAGTCGTGGCAGCAACTGCAAAGCATGCTAGCCAGCCAGGACATTCCGTTCAACCTGATCGATATCGTCACGGCCGAAGCTCAATCGGCGAACAGCCCTCAAGCGATCGACCCAACCGGCCGCCTGCACCACATGCTCGACGCACAGCCCGGCACTGTCTATCTGATCCGCCCCGACGGCCACGTGCTGGCGCGCTGGCGCAACGGCAGCGCGGCCGCCGTGCGGCACGCGCTCGATGCCACGCTGACGCCGCAGAACTAACGCGCAAGGACCCTCGACACCATGACCGATTCCGATCTCGACCTCGTCTATACGACGCTGTGCAACACGCTGACCCAGGAAGGCGAAGCGCAGGCGTCGCTGTATCTGGCGCGCCTCGCGCTGTTGTGCCTGACCGAACTCGACGACCCGCGGCGCGCGTTGTCGTTGATCGAAGCGGCGAAGCTGCCGGCTGCCGTCGCGGTCTAGCAGGGGCAAAAGAAACCGCCTCCCAGGAGGCGGTGACAAGAGGATTATTTTTCCGCGAGCCGATGACCGCCGCCATGCGGCTCGACGCGATAGCGCTGGCGAATCTCCTTCAAATGATCGAGATCGCCGGGGTGCTTGCCGTCGGGAAAATCGACTTCGGCGATGCTGTGGCCAGCGCTCGCCTTGAGCATCCCGCGCTTTTGGCCGCTGCTAGCCTGCACGGCGATCGCTTTGATATTGCCTTGCGGATCGTATTCGATATGGACCTTCATGGGGGACTCCTCGTCATGTTCGATGGAATTGAGCGGATGCACAGCGGCCGGGTTCATATTGCGTCGGTCCATGCAATGAAGAGTCCGTAGGAAGCATAGTCGGTTGCGCTCGTGTTATGCACCTCCAGCAGCACGACGCGATTGCCTTCGGCGTCGCAATCGTTGGAAAGGTTGCGGACTTCGATGTTCTTGTCCCACGGCGGTCCCGACAGGGGGATCGCTGCCGCCCACAGGATTTCGCCGTAGTTCATCGGACCCACCCACCAGAACGCGGAGTCGCCCGCATTCAGATCGACTCCGCTGCCGAGCAGTTGGCCATTTACATTGATACCCATCGCTGTCTCCCAGTTGCAGACGGCCACAGCGACGCGTAATTGCCCGTGTGCCCGTGGCGGTGGTTACACCGCTGACTAGAGGACGGCGACGCTTGATGCGTTTTGAATGAAGCCCCGTTTTCTGCGAATGCCCACAAAAAAGCCGCGCGATCAACGCGCGGCTCTTCTTCCTTCTTCGAACCGAAGGCGTTACGACAACAACTTCACTGCCTCGGATACAAGCCCAACGTACTCGCATGCAGCCTCGCGAGCCCGAGCAACGCATCCGTATAAGGCGTCGGCACCCGCGTCAGTTGACCAAGCTCGCGCACCGCGCCGACCAGCGCATCGAGTTCGACCGCCTTGCCGGCCTGCACGTCCTGCAGCATCGACGTCTTCATCACGCCGAGCTTCAGCGTGACCGCGTGACGGTCATCGGGCGCCTGGTCGATCGGGATGCCGAAGCGAGCGCCGATTTCCTTTGCCTCCAGCATGATGTGCGTGACGAAGCCGCGCACCAGTTCGTCGCCGAGAATCCGGTCGGTCGTTGCGCCGGTGATCGCGCTGACCGGGTTCATCGTCATGTTGCCCCATAGCTTGAACCAGACGTCGCGCTGGATCTGCGCGGAGGCCGTCGCATGGAAGCCCGCCGCCTGCAGCAGCGCGGCAAGCAACTCGACACGCTCGCTCGCCTTACCCGACGCCTCGCCGACGATCATCCCATTGCCCTGGTGATGCCGGATCACGCCGGGTGCGTCGATCAGGCAACTGGCATGCACGACGCAGCCGACAGTCTGCGCGGCCGGGATCGCGGCTGCGATCGCGCCGTCGGGATCGATCGTCTTCAGGCGCTGGCCGGCGAGCTCGCCGCCGAGGCCGTCGCAGAACCACCACGGCACGCCGTTCATCGCGGTCAGCACGATCGTTTCCGGGCCGAGCAGTGGTTTGATATGCGCGGCCACCGCCGCCATCGCCGGGCCCTTCACCGCGATCACGACCAGCTCCTGCACGCCGAGATCGGCCGGCTTGTCGCTCGCCTTCACCTGCTCGGCGTAGATCACGCCGCCTTCGATCAGCCGCAGGCCGTGCTGGCGCACCGCGTCGAGCGTCGCGCCGCGCGCGACCACGCTGACCTGATGCCCAGCCTGCGCGAGCTTCACGCCCATCCAGCCGCCGATCGAGCCGGCGCCGTAGATCGCTACTTTCATCGCCTGAATCCTTGCCTGTTTCTGTGTTTATCGCAGCGTTGATTGTCGCGCTGTTTTATGCGTGGCTTCATTCATTGCCGGTAGCTCGCATCGATCCGATCGACCCGCCGCACCAGCGCATCGAAAACGTCCTGCCCGGCGCCGTGGCGCGGGTCGAACTGCAACGCGTCGCGCGAGCAGCGAATCGCGACCTCCTCCGGCACCGGCCGCGCGCGCCCCATCGAAAACGTCGCCATCTGGATTTCGCACGCGCGATTCAGCGTCCACAGAATCGCGAAGGTCTGCGGCAACGTCCGTCCCCACGATAGCAGACCGTGGTTGCGCAGGATCACCGCCTGTTTGTCGCCGATATGCGCGAGCAGCCGCGGGCCCTCTTCCGCATGAATCGTAATGCCTTCGAAGTCGTGATACGCGATCCGGTCGTGCAATTGCGCGCTATAGAAGTTGGTCTGCTGCAGGCCCTCTTCGAGACAGGCCACCGCGACGCCCGCGGTCGTATGCGTGTGCATCACGCAGTGCGCGTCGGGCAAGCCTTCGTGAATCGCCGCGTGCACGATGAAGCCGGCCGGATTCACCGGATACGGCGAGCCGTCGAGCACCCGCCCCTGCGCATCGATCTTCACCAGATTCCTCGCGGTCACTTCGCTGTAGTGCAGCCCGAACGGGTTGATCAGGAAGTGGCGCTCGGCGCCGCTGACGGGTTCGGGCACGCGCAGCGTGATGTGGTTGTAGATCATCTCGGTCCAGCCGAGCAGATCGAAAATCCGGTAGCACGCGGCGAGCTGCACGCGCGCCTGCCATTCGTCCGGATGCATCGCGGCCGGTCTGGCCGGGCTTGTCGGCTGCGCTTCGAGGGTCGTGGCCATCGTCAGTGTCTCCATGATTGTGGTTGTGACGGCGCGCCCATGCGCGCCGCCACCTTATTCACGCGTGCCGCAACAGCGGCTTGACCGCCGGACGGCTTCAGGCGCCCGACACCACCGCCGCGATCGACGACGCGACATAGTCCGCGTTGCGCGCGTTCAGCCCGGCGACGCACATACGGCCCGAGCGCAGCACGTACACCGCGTATTCGTTGCGCAGACGCTCGACCTGGCGTTCGGACAGGCCCGTGTATGTGAACATGCCGCGCTGAGCGACATAGCGCGCGCGCATCACTTCATCGACGCGTCCGTCGAGCCCCGCGTGGATCACCTTGCGCATCGCGAGGATGCGCTCGCGCATCGCGCCCAGCTCGGCTTCCCACGACGCACGCAGCGTCGCATCGGCGAGCACGTTGGCGACGAGACGCGCGCCGTGCGTCGGCGGATTGCTGTAGTTCGCCCGCACCGCCGACATCAGCTGACCCGCCACGCGCGCCGCTTCGTCGGCGCTCTTGCAGACCACGCTCAGCGCGCCGACACGCTCGCCATACAGCGAGAAATTCTTCGAGAACGAGTTCGCGACGATCAGCGGCACGTTCGCGCCGGCGAGCAGGCGCACCGGTGCGGCGTCGTCTTCGAGGCCGGCGCCGAAACCCTGGTAGGCCATGTCGACGAATGCGATCAGCTTGCGACGCTGCAAAACCGGCACCAGCTCCGCCCATTGCGCCGGGCTCAGATCGACGCCGGTCGGGTTATGGCAGCACGCGTGCAGCAGCACGACGCTCTTTTCCGGCAATGCGTCGATCGCGGCGAGCATCTCGGCGAAACGCAGGCCGCCCGTTTGCGGGTCGTAGTACGGATAGGTGTTGACCGTCAGGCCCGCGCCTTCGAATATCACGCGATGGTTTTCCCAGCTCGGGTCGCTGATCCACACCTGCGAGCCGGGGAAATAGCGTTTCAGGAAATCGGCGCCGACTTTCAGCGCGCCCGAGCCGCCGAGCGTTTGCAGCGTCGCGATCCGGCCTTCGGCGCGCGCCGCGCTATTGGCGCCGAACACCAGCGCCTGCGCGGTGTCGCGATAGAGCGGCAGACCCGCCATCGGCAGATACGAGCGCGGGCCGATCGCGTCGAGCAGCGCGGTTTCGGCGCAGCGCACCGCGTCGATCACCGGCAGCTTGCCGGCGTCGTCGAAGTAGATGCCGATGCTGAGGTTGACCTTGTTCGGCCGGGGGTCCAGTTGGAAGTCTTCGTTCAGGCTCAGAATCGGGTCGCCCGGATAGGCGGGAATATGGTCGAACATGACGGGTCCTTGAAGACGGCCTGTGCAGGCCTGTTGTAGCGGTCGTCCGCGCGCCGCGTGACGACAGGGCAAACCTTAAGTCTAAGCGGGTTTGCCGGGCTAAGTCGACCCGCACGAGTGTCGGTCGCCGCCGGGCCGCGCACAATCAATCGATTTTTCACGATTCGTAAGTTTTTCTTTAGAATCGATCGTATGCCTCTTACCCGCGTCACGATCCGCCAATTCGAAGCGTTCCTCGCCATCGTCGATCTGCACAGCATCGGCGCGGCGGCAGAGCGGCTCGGGCTGACTTCGTCGGCGGTCAGCCAACTGCTTGCCGAGCTCGAAAGGGAGCTCGGCTTCCGGCTGTTCGGTCGCACCACGCGGCGTGTCGCGCTGTCCAGCGCGGGGCAGGACTTTCTGGCGTCGGCCGAATCGGTGCTGCGCCACGTGCGCATGGCCGCCCAATCCGCCGACGACATCCGCAACCGCGCGGCCGGCATCGTGCGGGTCGGCGCGCCGCTCGTGATCGCATCGACGGCGCTGCCCGCGGCGATCGCCGCGTACGCGCGCGGCAAGCCGAAGGTGGTCGTGCGGGTCTGCGATACCGTGGTCGAGCAACTGGTGGAGCGCGTGGAGAGCGGCGATATCGATCTCGCGATCGGCCCGGACCGGCAAAGCGGGCCGCGCGTGCGCTCCGAGGCCGCGTTCGCGAGTCCGTGGGTCATGTGGTGCGCGGCCGCGCATCCGCTCGCCGCTCGCCGCCGGGTGCAGTGGCAGCATCTGCGCGACGTGCCGATCGTCGCGACCGGCCGCGACCACGAGCGCGCGGTCGATCAGATGCGCGCCAATCTGCCGGTCGAGGCACGCATCATTCCGGTCGATGTCGTCGATAACGTGACCACCGCGTTCGGCCTCGCCGCGCAAGGGCTGGCGGTCACGCTCGCGCCGGCCTATGTGGCGCCGCTCGCGCGCACGTTCGGGCTCGTGATGAAGCGCATCGTCGATCCGGAAACGATTCGCGAGGTGTGCGTGTATCGCTCGACCGAACGGGCGCTGTCGCCATCGGCCGATGGTTTCGCGGATTTCGTGATGCCGTGGTTGAAACGCTGGGATCGGGAGACGCAGGCCGACGCGCGGGGTAAGCGGAGTTGATGCGCGATGCGACGCATCGCGCATCTAGGGCTGCATACACAGCGCGAACAACTGCCGCTGATTCGAAATCCCGAGCCGCGCATACGCGCGCTTCTGATACGTGACGACGCTCGCCGGCTTCACACCCATCTGCCCGGCGATCTCGGCGGCGCTTGCGCCTTCGAGCGTGCCACGCAACGCGTCGAGTTCGCGCGGCGTCAGCGCCGGACATGCGCGCCGCACGCGCGCGAGCATCGCCGCGCCGGTGCCCTGCTGATGCTGCCCATTCAGCGCGTAATGACCCTTGGCCGCATGCGCGAACAGCGGCGCGACGCTTTCGATCCGCTCCAGATCGCCCGGCGTGAACACGCCGTATGCGCGGTCGCGATACAGGTTGATCGACAGCCACACGCTATCCGCGGGCTGCACCAGCAACGACAGCCGGTCCGATACGTTCGGCTGCGCGTAGCAGACCGCGCGATACGCTTCATTCTCGATTTCGTCGCCGCGCTGCTGATGCAGCACCAGCGCATCGCGTGAAGCGCTGCGCCGCTTGCCGTCGGTCTGGCCGATGATCGCGCGATTGCCGTCCAGCGCATAAAAATGCGCGGCGTAGCGTTCGGCGACGTCGCGCAGAAAATGCCCGCCGCGATGATCTGCTGCCGACACCGTACGCGGCCGCGCATCGAACTCGTACGCGAAGATCGTGCACTGCGAAACGGGCAGCGACAATGATTCGCCCACCGTCTGCAGAATGCTCGCGGCGAGCGCGTCGGCATCCGGGTGCGAAATCGCCATGACGAGGTCGGTGGCGCGCGCGGTGCTGATCTGACCGCTGCGCTGCGGTGATGCGAGACGCCAGGAACGCATGATGGGATTCGTGCTTGCGCTGCGTGGATTGGGTTGCGGCAAGCGTAGCACAGCGGGCGCGCGGCGCAGGGCTGCCGGCGTGATGGACTCGTCAGCGACGCCTTATCGCCGGGTAAACGACCCCCGCTGCAACGCCACCACCCTCGGCAATTCGATCGTAAAGGTCGTGCCGGCTTCGTCGCTGGATACGACGCTGACGTCGCCGCCATGCATCCGCGCGATCTCCTGCACGATATGCAGACCAAGCCCGAGCCCTTCGCGCGAGCGCGCGCCGTTGCCGTTCGACCCGAACGCCTTGAACAGATGCGGAAACACTTCGGCCGGAATCGTGCCGCGATTGGACACCTTCAGCCGCACGCAATCCTCGGCCTCGCCATCGACCTCCACGCCGATATCACCCTCCGGCGCGCCATGATGCAGCGCATTGCTGACGAGATTCGACACCGCCTGCCACACGAGATCGGTATCCCACGCGCCGGCCGTATTGCCGGTGCAGGTGAACACGATCTGCTTGCCGCCCTTCTGCGACGCGAATTCATCGATCACCGAGCGGCACAGCGTCGCGAGTTCGATCGAGCGCGGCTGCAACGGCAGACGTCCGCCTTGCAGGCGTGCGAGGTTCAGTAGCTGATCGACCATCCGCGCCATCCTCAGCGAACTGTTCTTCATACGCGCGGCAACGGTCGCGGCCTGCTCGTCGGCGGCCGTGCGCATCAGGTATTCGGCCGACGCGAGCACCGCGCCGAGCGGCGTGCGCAGATCGTGACTGAGCACCGCCATCAGCATTTCGTTCGCTTCGAGCATCTGGCGCGTCGTCACCAGTTGCGCGGCGAGCTGGCGCTTCTGCTGCTCCAGCTGCACGAACACGTCGACCTTCGACTGCAGGATGCGCGGATCGAACGGCTTGTACAGGAAATCGACCGCGCCCGCCTCGTAGCCGCGGAACGTGCGCGACGCGTCCTGCGCGGTCGCGGTCAGGAAGATGATCGGGACGTGCGAGGTGCGCGGGCTGCCGCGCATCAGCGCAGCCAGCTCGAAGCCGTTCATGCCGGGCATATTGACGTCGAGAATCGCCAGCGCGACTTCGTGCTTGAGCAGCAGATCGAGCGCGGCGGTGCCGGAGTCGGCGACCAGCACCGCGACGTCGGGCCGCGCGAGCAATGCTTCGAGCGCGGTGATGTTGTGGGCGATGTCGTCGACGATCAGGATGTTCACAGGTGAGTTCGTCATGGCACCGGGTCAGAGGGAAGTCGGCAGCGCGGCAAGGCGCCTGCCCAAGGTTTCGGGATTGAAAATCGCATCGGCGGCGCCACGCGCGATCGCCGCGCGCGGCATTTCCGCCGAACCGGCGCTGGCGGGGTCCTGCACCCATGCGGTGCCGCCGAGCGTGCGCACGCGTTCGAGGCCGAGCGCGCCGTCGTCGTTGGCGCCGGACAGCAGGATCGCGAGCAGCCGCTCGCCGTACACCGTGGCGGCCGATTCGAACAGCACGTCGATCGACGGCCGCGAGAAGCGCACCGCCGCATCGGTCGATAGCGCGACCGTGCGGTCCACTTCGACGAGCATGTGGTAACCGGGCGGCGCGACGTGCACTCGGCCCGGCTGGATCAGCTCGCCCGCATCGGGTTCGAGCACCGGCAGCGCGCAGCGATGCGCGAGCGCCGGCACCAGATAGCTCGGCGAATCGGGCGGCAGATGCATGACGATCATCACGGCCGCCGCGAAGCGCGCGGGCAACGCGGCGAGCAGCACGTTGAGCACCTCGATGCCGCCCGCCGACCCGCCGATCACGACCAGCTCGTAACCGCGCGGCGCGTGCGGGTGCGCGGCGCCGCCGGCATCGGCGGTCTGGGTCATCGCAGGTTCGTCGTTCAAGGATGGCATCGCGACCTCGCTAACGCTTCTGATAAATGCGCTCGGCCGCGCGGAACTCGTCGAACGCCGGGTAGTGACGCGAAAACCGCAGGCTTTCCTTGCTGCCCAGGCCGAGAAAGCCGCGCCGCACCAGCGCGTTCTCGAACAGCCCCAACGCGCGATCCTGCAAGCGGCGGTCGAAATAGATCAGCACGTTGCGGCACGACACCAGATGCGCTTCGAGGAACACTTCGTCGGTGGACAGGCTGTGATCGGCGAACACCACGCGCTCTTTCAGCGAGCCGGCAAAGCGCGCGCCGCCATACGCTGCATGATAGTAGTCAGACAGCGAACGGGTGCCGCCCGCCGCCAGATAGTTCTGCGTGAAGCCCTGGATCCGTTCGAGCGCATAGATGCCCGCCTCCGCGCGCGCGAGCGCGTCGGGGTTGATGTCGGTCGCATAGAACAGCGTGCGCTCGGTGAGGCCCTCCTCGTCGAACAGGATCTTCAGCGACCACAGCTCCTCGCCGGTGCTGCATCCCGCGATCCACACCTTGATCGACGGATAGGTGCGCAGGCGCGGCAGCACGTGTTCGCGCAGCGCGAGGAAATACGACGGATCGCGAAACATGTCGCTGACCTGCACGGTCAGGTACCGGAACAGCCGCGAAAACTCGTTGCCGTCGCGCATGATGCGGTCCTGCAATTGCGACAGCGTCTCCACGTTGAATTCATCGAGCGCCTGCGTGAGGCGGCGGCGCAGCGACGACATCGCGTAGTGGCGAAAGTCGTGCTGATACTTCAGATAGATCGCCTCGAGCAGCAGCCGCAGCTCGATGTCGAAATCGCTGAGACGCTGCGGTACGTCGGATGCGGACGGTTTCATCGCGTTTCTCGCTTGCGTGCTTGCGCTCGCGCTCTCAGCGCTGCCGCAGCCACACGCGGCACAGCGCGACGAGCTTGTCGACGTCGATCGGTTTCGACACGTAATCGTCGGCGCCCGCTTCGAGGCAGCGCGTGCGATCGTTCGCCATCGCCTTCGCGGTCAGCGCGATGATCGGCAGATGCGCGAAGCGCGGATCGCGGCGAATCTCGCCCATCGCGGTCAGGCCGTCCATCTCGGGCATCATCACGTCCATCAGCACCAGATGCACTTCCGGTCCGCTCTCCAGTTCGTCGAGCGCCTCGCGGCCGTTGCGCGCGATCAGCAGCTTCGCGCCGAGCGGTTCCAGCACGTGCGACAGCGCGAAGATGTTGCGCACATCGTCTTCGGCGAGCAGGATCGTGCGGCCCTCGAACGCATTGTCGCGTTGGCGCACGGTGCGCAGCATGCGCTGCTGCTCCGGCGCGAGCGACGACTCGACGCTGTGCAGGAACAACGTGACTTCGTCGAGCAGACGCTCCGGCGATTTCGCGCCCTTGATGATGATCGACTTCGAATAGCGGCGCAGCCGGTGCTCCTCTTCGTCGGACAGCATGCGGCCCGTGTAGACGATC
Source organism: Paraburkholderia sp. BR10954 (assembly GCF_040965775.1). NCBI lineage: Bacteria > Pseudomonadati > Pseudomonadota > Betaproteobacteria > Burkholderiales > Burkholderiaceae > Paraburkholderia > Paraburkholderia sp. BR10954. The sequence goes on along the minus strand of NZ_JBFRCK010000027.1, from coordinate 61,119 downwards.
ACCGGCAGCGATGCATGCGCGGTGTTGGCGGCGAGACGTTCGAGCAGATCGTAGCCGGTGCCGTCGGGCAGCGCGAGATCGGTGACGACGCAGTCGAACGCCACCGTCGACAGTTGCTCGAACGCCTCGGCGAGCGTCGCGACCGCGACGATCTCGGTGTTCTCGCTTTGCAGCAGCGCGCGGATGCTTGCACGCATCGGCGCGTCGTCTTCGATCACCAGCACGCGCTTCAGGCGCTGTTGCAGTCGCGCTTCGAGGCGGCGGATCGCGGCCTCCATCGTCGAGCGCGCGGTCGGCTTCAGCGTGTAGCCGATCGCGCCGAGGTGCAGCGCCTTGTCGGCGTGATCGGTAGCCGACACGATATGAATCGGAATGTGGCGGGTCAGCGGATCGTTCTTCAGCCATTCGAGCACCGTGAGGCCCGAGCGGTCCGGCAAACCGACATCGAGCAGCACCGCGGCCGGCCGCATGTCTCGCACCAGCGCGAGGCCGCTGGCGGCGTCGCTCGCGTGCACGAAGTCGAAGTCGAGTTCGTGCACGAGATCGCGCAGAATCGCGGCGAACGGCGGATCGTCTTCGACCGCGACGATCAAACGGCCCGCGCGGGTGCGGTTGTCGCGATCGTCGGCAATCGGCGCAGCAGCGGGCTCGACGGTGCCGGGCTGCAAAGCGTCGCGCGATGCGACTGGCGACGCCCGGTTTGCCAGACCATTCGCCGGCGAGATCACCGCGGCGGGCGCCGCGTCGAGCGGCGTGTATAGCAACGGCGTATCCGCCGTCGCCTGCGCGCCCATGCCCATGCCCGCGTTGATCGCGCCGTCCGCGGCCTCGCCCGCTTCGAGCGGCAGCCACAGCGAAAACACGCTGCCCTTGCCGACTTCGCTCGCGACCGTAATGCGCCCGCCCAGCAGCCGCGAAAACTCGCGCGAAATCGACAACCCGAGACCACTGCCGCCATATTGACGGCTCGTCGAACCATCGGCCTGCTGGAATGCTTCGAAGATCATGTCGAGCTTGTCTGCCGGAATGCCAATGCCGGAATCGCGCACGTCGAAGCGCAGCACGTTGTCCTCGACCTTGGCGACCTCGAGCGTGACCTCGCCGCGCTCGGTGAACTTCACCGCGTTCGACAGCAGGTTGCGCAGAATCTGCGTGAGCCGCTGACCGTCGGTGACGAACGTATCCGGCGTACCGGGCAACTTATCGAAAGCGACCCGCAAGTGCTTGGTCGCCGCGATCGGCCGGAACATTTCGTCGAGCGATTGCAGCGTCGCGTCGATCGACACCGTTTCGGGTTCGACCGTCAGCTGCCCCGCCTCGACCTTCGACAGGTCGAGAATGTCGTTGATCAGCACCAGCAGATCGCTGTTCGACGCGTAGATCGTCTCCGCGTAGCGCACCTGCTCATCGGTGAGATTGCCGCTGCGATTCTGCTGCAGCAGCTTCGCGAGAATCAGCGAGCTGTTCAGCGGCGTGCGCAATTCGTGCGACATGTTGGCGAGGAATTCGGACTTGTAGCGGCTCGACTGTTCGAGGCGCTCCGCGTTGGCCGCCAGATCGTTCTGCGCGCGCAGCAGATCCGCTTTCTGCCGCTCCAGCCGCTGCGCGTATTCCTCGAGCTGCACGTTGGTCCGTTCGAGCTCGGCCTGCTGCGCTTCGAGGCGCCGTTGCGATTCCATCAGCGCGCGGCCGCGTTCCTCGAGACCTTCGTTGGAGACCCGCAATTCCTCCTGCTGGACCTGCAACTCCTCGTTCAGTTGCTGCGTCTCGGCGAGCGCATCCTGCAGGCGCTCGCGATACAGCGCCGCTTCGAGAAAATCGCCCATGCTGTGGCGGATCAGCTCCATGAACTCTTCGTCGCGCGGCCTCACTTCGCGCAGGAAGCCCATTTCGATGACGCCGTTGACCTGGCCGTCGTTGTCGATCGGCAGGATCAGCAGATTGCGCGGCGCGCCGCTACCCGTCGCCGACGTGACCCGCACATAATCGGCGGGCACGTCGCGCAGCACCAGCGTGCGGTGCGAGCGCGCGGCCTGGCCGACCAGCGTTTCGCCCTCCTCGAAACTCAGGGCGGCCGTCTGTTCGCTGTCGCGGCTGTACCCATACGCGGCGATGCGGCGCAGCGTGCCGCTTTGCCGGTCGCGCACGTACAGCGCGGCGACGACCGCATCGAGATACTGGGCGAGAAACTCGAGCATCGCGCGGCCGACGAGCGGCGCGCTCGTCTGGCCGACGACCTTGTCCGCCAGCAGGCGCTGGCCCGAGCGCAACCAGACCTGCTGCTCGAGCAGCGTGGTCTGCTCGGCCTGCTGACGCAACACATTGTCGTAGGTCTCCGACAGGTCCAGCAGTTCGCGACGACCTCGCCATGCGAGCAGGCCGCTGACGCCGAGGCTGAACAGCAGGAACAGGCCAACCAGCGTCGCCGTCACATTGCGCGTCGCTTCGGCGCGCTGCTGGCGCAGCCGCAATTCGACATCGAGAAAATCGTCGAATTCGCGGCGCATTTCGTCGAATTCGACCTTGCCGCGCCCCGCCGCGATCGCGCTCTCGTAGTTCAGGTTGCGCCGGCGCGCGTCGATGATTTCTTCGGCGAAGCGGGTCCAACGCTGCTGCAACGCCTCGATCTGCTTGAGCCGCGCGATTTGCAGCGGGTTGTCGGCGACCTGCTTCCGCAAGCTTTCGAGCTGCGCGTTGAATTTCGGGCCGCCGTTTTCATACGGTCTGAGAAGACTCTCGTCACCGGTGATCAGAAAGCCGCGCATCGACGATTCGCGATCGACCGCGAGCCGCAGCATTTCGTTGGCGTCGCCGATCACGCGCTCGGAGTGCTCGGCCCAGCTCATCGTCGACACGAGGTAAGCGATCAGGCCGACGAACAGCGCCATCGTGACGAGGCCGACGCCCAAAGGCAGCGCGATATTGCGGCGAAGGATGCGGCGGAAACGAGGTTGATCGACGGCCTGCGATGCGGTCATTTTTCCTGTAAGTGGCATGGCGAATCGGGTCGATGCGGAATATTTTGCGAGTCTGCGCACAGTGTTGAGTACCGCGAAGCGACCGCCGTCATCATACAAGGACGACGCTCATCCGGTAACGGAAGGCGGCTGGTTGAGCTTGCTGGCAGGGCGCGGCACGCTCGCGCGAGCGGTCGCGTTCGGCGCGCGATGCAATAAAGAAACCTGGCCGGCTCGCACCGGTCAGGTTCCTGCATCGAACACACGTCATCGACACGCCGCATTGCGGCTACGCTCAGCGCCGTTTAGCGGCTAACTCGGCAGCGCAACGTGCCCGGCCCGCTCAGGCCGGCACCGATTCCGCCTGCGCCGCGCGCGACCAAACGCGATGCTGCCCGGCGGCCTCGATGAACGCCTTCAACACATCGGCGCACTGCGAATCCTCGCCAGTCGCGACGCCGTCCGACTGCGCCGGCAACTGCGCGGCAGTGAGCAGATCGCGCCCCGCGCCGAACGCCGCGATCGCCTTCAGATGCTTGAACGCTTCGAGCACGAAGTGCCTCGCATCGCCCGATTGCGACAGCGCCTTCGCCCCCTTCTCGCCGCCGACGACGATCACCGCGTCGAACATCACCGACGGCAGCCCGGCGATCGTCGCGTCGGGCGCGAGGCCATCGATCCCGGCGAGCGTCGGTGCGATCAGCATCGGCGTCGCGCCTTCGCCCTTGAGCGCCTGCTGCAGCTGTTTGATTGCCGCGGCATCGGAACCGGGCGCGGCGAGCAGCGCGATCTTGCGGGTCTTGATGCCGGGCTTTACGCGATTGAGCAAACTCAACGCCGGCGATGCCTTCGGTCCAACCAGCCTGGCCGTGCCCTGCTTCGGCGCCGGCAGACCGAGTCCTTCGGCCACTTTGGCGGCGAGACCGGCGTCGAAGTTCGCGAGAATCTCGTTGACCTGGCGCGCGCGAATCTCGGGCTTCGTCACCTTACCCAGTTCGAACAGATAGGCCGCCGCGATATGGTCTTTTTCTGGCTGCGACATGCTGTTGTAGAACAGCGCGGCCTGCGAGAAATGATCGGCGAACGAGTCGCTGCGCACGCGAATCTTCGTGCTCTCGACGCGTTCCTGATAGCTGTCGAAGCCGCCATTTTCGGCGGCCGGATCGGTTTCCTTCGGCCAGCCGTCGTTCAGCGAGTTCGGCTCGTACGACGCCTGGCCGACGTGAATCGCCTGTCGATGCATCGCATCGCGCTGATTGTTGACGGACGCACAGACCGGCCGGTTGATCGGAATCTCGTGGAAGTTCGGGCCGCCGAGGCGGCTGATCTGCGTGTCGGTGTAGGAGAACAAGCGCCCTTGCAGCAGCGGGTCGTTGGTGAAATCGATGCCCGGCACGATATGCCCCGGATGGAACGCGGCCTGTTCGGTCTCAGCGAAGAAGTTGTCCGGATTGCGATTGAGCGTCATCTTGCCGATGATCTTCAGCGGCACCAGCTCTTCGGGAATCAGCTTGGTCGGATCGAGCAGATCGAAATCGAACTTGTGCTCGTCGGCTTCCTCGACGATCTGCACGCCTAGTTCGTACTCGGGATAATCGCCGCGCTCGATCGCTTCCCACAGGTCGCGCCGATGGAAGTCCGGGTCCTTGCCCGCGAGCTTCTGCGCTTCGTCCCACAGCAGCGAATAGGAGCCTAGCACCGGACGCCAGTGGAACTTGACGAAGCGCGCCTTGCCCTCTGCATTGACGAAGCGGAACGTGTGGACGCCAAAGCCTTCCATCGTCCGAAAGCTGCGCGGGATCGCGCGATCCGACATCGTCCACAGCACCATGTGCGCCGATTCGGGCATGAGCGAAACGAAGTCCCAGAACGTGTCGTGCGCGGACCCGCCGGTCGGCATTTCGTTCGGAGCTTCCGGTTTCACCGCATGCACGAAATCGGGAAACTTGATCGCGTCCTGGATGAAGAACACCGGCATGTTGTTGCCGACCAGATCGAAATTGCCTTCCTGCGTGTAGAACTTCGTCGCGAAGCCGCGCACGTCGCGCACCGTGTCGGCCGAGCCGCGCGGACCTTGCACCGTCGAGAAACGCACATAGACCGGCGTCTCGGTGGCCGGGTCCTGCAGAAACGCGGCCTTGGTGTACTCGCGCATCGATTCGTAGACCTTGAAGACGCCATGCGCGGCCGAACCGCGCGCGTGCACGATCCGCTCGGGTATGCGCTCGTGATCGAAATGCGTGATCTTCTCACGCATGATGAAGTCTTCGAGCAGCGACGGGCCGCGTGGCCCCGCGCGCAACGTGTTCTGGTTGTCGGCGATCTTGACGCCCTGATTGGTTCTCAGCGCCTCGCCTTGCGGCTTCACGCGATTGCGTTCGAGATCGTCCGATTTCGCGTCGTTCGACTGCGCCGCCCCGTTTTCGTGAACCGCGGGCTTCTGGGTATTCGCTTTACCTGCCATGGGAATCGACTCCTTGTGTTCGGGCGCGCGGCGACGAAGGCGTCGCGGCGCGCGATTACGGAGTCAGCAAGGGCTATACCTACGAAGTCGCGGCGCAAGGGCTGCGCGGCGCGCTACGTCAGAAGCGGTAGTTGATCGACACGTCGGCGACACCGGTCGCGCGGCTGCGCGTGATCGGACTGTTGCCCGCGCTGCCGACGAGCTGCTCGAACGCGCCGTCGGCGGTCGCGAACCAGTGCTTGCTGAACAGCCAGATGGCGCTGACACCGAAACCCACCGACTTGAAGCCCGCGCTCGCGTGATACTGCGAATACTGCGAGTGAGCGGCCTGCTCCTGATTGACGCCGAACCAACTGTTCATGTACTTGGAGTCCGCGAGCACCACGTTCGGGCCGGCGAACCAGAAGAACTGCCTGGTGCTGCCGGGCATCGGCATATAGGCGCCGAGATCGCCGATCCAGCCGTTCGATCCGCCGAAATAGCGGCGGATATCGGCGCGCAGCACGAGCGGAAAATCCTTCGAAATGACGTACTCGCCCGAAAGCTTCAGACCGACCGCCGGGTTGATGTTGCCGAGCCCGTTGAGTTCCTGCGGATCGTCCTGGGCGCGTCGGCCGAGATCGTAGACCGCGGCGAGACTCATGCGCCAGTTCTCGCCCTGCGCGAAGTTCACGCCGAAGCCTTCGCCGCTCGACAGAAAGAACAGATCCTTGTAACGCACGTCGATGCTCGGACCGGCCACCAGGTGATAGCGGTCCGATCCCTCGAAGCGCGGCTGGAACGACGTGGCCACGCCGAAGCGCAATTGCCAGTCAGGAATGTTCGGCTGCCACATCTTCTGCAGCGGAACGCCCACCGAGTATTGCCATTCGCCGAGCGGCGACGGCGTCTGCGCGAAGACCACACCCGGCACGCAGGCCATCGCACTCAAGGTCGCGGCGACGAAGGAACTCGCCGCGATGCCGGTTTGTTTATGGCGGGGCGTGGCGCCCCGCTTCTTTCTACGGCTGTTGAACACCGGAAGCCTCCGATCCCGCTCGTCGCGAGGAGGTTAGGTTCTCGCCCGGGGTCCAGCGCGGACCCAAAAGCACGGACGACCGCCGCACTGCTACTTACGGCGTGTAATTTTTCCAATCGATGTCGCGGGCGGCGCGATGCGCACGAGGCGCGGCGAGCCCGCGCGACCCACGCGGTCATGTGGCCACTGCGCATGATGCTTGCGCGCCGCGGTGGCGCGGACAACGGCCCACGGAGCATCGCTTCGCAAGATATGCGCCAAGTCTGTGGAAGATTGATGACGAGCGCGACGCAACCGTTCGGCCGGGTCATTGCCCTGCTTCGACGAGCACCGGCTTGTCGCGATACAGGCTGGGGAACAGGCGCTTCAGGTTGGCGATTTTCGGCATGTCATTGAACACGATATAGGCCGAATCGGGATGCAAGGTCAGATAGTTCTGGTGATACGACTCGGCCGGATAGAAGCCCCTGTACGGCTCCGTCTTCGTGACGATCGGGGCGGGGAACACGTGCGACTTGTCGAGCTGCGCGATGTAGCTTTGCGCGACGCGCCGTTGCGCGTCGTTCAGCGGAAAGATCGCGGAGCGGTACTGCGTGCCGCTGTCGGGCCCCTGACGATTCAGCTCGGTCGGGTCCTGAACCACCGAGAAATACACCTGCAGCAACTGACCGTAGGTGACCTTGCCGGGATCGAAGGTGACCTGCACCGATTCCGCGTGCCCCGTGTCGCCGCCGCTGACGGTCTCGTACTGCGCAGTGTCGCGTGAGCCGCCCGAGTAGCCGGACACCGCCCGCGTCACACCACGCACATGCTGGAACACGCCCTGGACGCCCCAGAAGCAGCCACCCGCGAGCACTGCGGTTTCCTCGTGCGCGGTGCTGGCCGGGAGCGGTTCGTCGAGCGCGGGCGGTGCGATGACGACGGCGTTCTCCGCCGGGAACGCGACGCGCTGCGCGAGCGGCGACGCGAAGGCGGCGGCGCCTAGCAGCAACGACAGTGCGGCCGCACGCGAGCGTTTCGAGTTGCCGCCGGGCGATGTAAGGGATTGCGGTCTGTTGCCAGTCATGATGGTCGCTCCGAAAAAGTGCCGACGCGCGCCCCCGCTTTGCAACCGTGCAGTCACGCCGCACGCGGGTGCGCCGAAGCTTGGTCGCGCGGGCGCGGCGTTTATGACAGCATGCGCGTTTTTGCGGCCGGCTGCGCGGCCGGGTGGCCGAGCGCCTTACAGCGGAAATTTCGTGGTCGACAGGATTTCCTTCAGCACCATGAACGAGCGGATCTGCCGCACGCCCGGCAGATACAGCAACTGCTCCGCGTGGAGGCGATTGAAGCTGTCGCTGTCGCGCGTGCGGATCACCATGAAATAGTCGAACTCGCCGGTCACCACGTGGCACTCCATGCAGCCGGCCACCTTCTGCGCGGCCTTTTCGAATTCGGCGAACGACTCGGGCGTCGAGCGATCGAGCACCACGCCGATCATCACCAGCATGCCCGCGCCCGCCGCCTTCGGGTCGAGTAGCGCGACCACGCCGCGAATCAGCCCCGATTCCTTCAAGCGTTCGACGCGTCGCAAACACGCCGGCGCGCTCAGCTTCACTTTCGCGGCGAGCGCCACGTTCGAAATGGACGCGTCGATTTGCAGCTGCCGCAGGATCGCCCGATCGATGCGATCGAGCGCGCGGTGGGGATCGGATGGTTTCGACCCAGTACGAACTTTTGTTGCGCTGATGGCCATGTATACGAACTTTTATGGTGAAGAAGACATTCGCTAATTTTTAAAAGTACGTGCGCGCGATTTTTTTCGCAAGCTCATTTCCGATGGTTTTTTCTAACATGAACCCACGGAAATCACCACCACGGAGCCGCGATGAACCTGCAACGTTTCCCCCGCTACTCGCTCACCTTCGGGCCGACGCCGATCCAGCCGCTCAACCGTCTGAGCGAGCATCTCGGCGGCAAGGTCAAGCTTTATGCCAAGCGCGAGGACTGCAACAGCGGCCTCGCGTTCGGCGGCAACAAGACCCGCAAGCTCGAATATCTGATCCCCGACGCGCTCGCGCAGGGCTGCGACACGCTCGTGTCGATCGGCGGCATCCAGTCGAACCAGACGCGCCAGGTCGCGGCGGTTGCCGCGCATCTGGGCCTGAAATGCGTGCTGGTGCAGGAGAACTGGGTCAATTACTCGGATGCGGTGTACGACCGCGTCGGCAACATCCAGATGTCGCGCATGATGGGCGCCGACGTGCGGCTCGTGCCGGACGGCTTCGACATCGGCTTTCGCAAGAGTTGGGAGGACGCGCTCGACAGCGTGCGCGCGGCCGGCGGCAAGCCGTACGCGATTCCGGCCGGCTGCTCGGATCATCCGCTGGGCGGGCTCGGCTTCGTCGGCTTCGCCGAAGAGGTGCGCCAGCAAGAAGCCGAACTGGGCTTCAGGTTCGACTACATCGTCGTGTGCTCGGTGACGGGCAGCACCCAGGCAGGCATGGTGGTCGGTTTCGCCGCCGACGGCCGCGCCGATCGGGTGATCGGCATCGACGCCTCAGCGAAACCGGCGCAGACGCGCGAGCAGATCACCCGCATCGCGAAGCGGACCGCCGAGAGCGTCGAGCTGGGCCGCGACATCACCGCGAAGGACATCGTGCTCGACGAACGCTACGGCGGCCCGGAATACGGTCTGCCCAACGACGGCACGCTCGAGGCGATCCGTTTGTGCGCGCGGCTCGAAGGCATGCTGACCGATCCGGTGTACGAGGGAAAATCGATGCACGGCATGATCGACAAGGTCCGTAACGGCGAATTTCCGGCCGGCTCGCGTGTGCTGTATGCGCACCTGGGCGGCGTGCCGGCGTTGAGCGCGTACAGCTTCATCTTCCGCGACGGTTGATGGGGTTTAGAAGATTTAGCCGACGGGCGTCCGCGGTTCGGCCGCGAGCTTTTTCCTCAAATGCTTGCGCAGAAACTCGACGAATGCCCGGATCGTGACCGAGCTTTGCCGATGCTGCGGATACACGGCATAGACGCCCGTCGCCGACGGCAGGAACGCTTCGAGCACGGGCACGAGCTGTCCGCTGGCGAGCGCATCGGCGATGATGAAATCGGGCAGCCGGACGATTCCCAGTCCCGCGACGGCCGAATCACGAATCAGCTCGCCGTTATTGGCTCGCAACGGCCCGCGCACCTCGACGCTCCTGACCGCGCCGTCGACCCGAAAATCCCAGCTCACCGCGCCGCCGTGGCCGTACAGCAGGCAATCGTGATTCGCGAGATCGGCCGGCACGGCCGGGCTGCCACGCCGCCGCAGATAACCGGGGCTGCAGCACGCGATCATCCTCACATCGATCAGCTTTTGCGCGATCAGCGACGAATCCGCCAGCGTGCCGATACGGATCGCCATGTCGAAGCCCTCGCCGACCACATCGACGGCGCGATCGCTCAGTTCCATATCGAAGCGCACGTCGCGATGCTCGCGCAGAAACGCCGCGACGAGCGGCGACAGATGCGTCATGCCGAACGACATCGGCGCGCTCACGCGTAGCAGCCCGCGCGGCGCGGCACGGCGCAACGACATCGCCTGCTCGGCGTCCTCGACCTCGCCGAGGATGCGCCTCGCCCGCTCGTAGAACTCCTGGCCCAGATCGGTCACCGCCAGCTTGCGCGTATTGCGAATCAGCAGTTGCACGCCGAGCGCTTCCTCGAGCGCCATCACACGGCGGCTCACGAACTGTTTCGACAGCGACAGCCGGTTTGCCGCGGCGGTGAAATTGTGGGCGTCGACGGTCGCGACGAAGATCCGCATGTCATCGAGTTGCATTGTATTGTCCACTTAATTGCGACAGTGTTTCCGGTTTGACCATGATTATAACGATCTGGATTGACCTACACTGTCATTCATCGATCGCAGCCAATCATCTGGCCCGGATCACACGACAAAACTCAAGGAGAAAACAGCATGCTCGAAATCAGACACGCCAACCAACGTGGCCGCGCGGAACACGGCTGGCTCAGCTCGCGCCATACGTTTTCGTTCGCGCACTATCATGATCCGAAGCAGAACGGCTTCTCCGACCTGCTCGTGATCAACGACGACCGTGTGGCGCCGGCGCAAGGCTTCGGCAAGCATCCGCATCGCGACATGGAGATCTTTTCGTACGTGCTCGAAGGCGCGCTCGAACACAAGGACACGATGGGCACGGGCTCGGTGATCGTGCCGGGCGACATCCAGTTGATGAGCGCGGGCACCGGCGTGGCGCACAGCGAATACAACCATTCGAAGAGCGAGCCGGTGCATTTCCTGCAAATCTGGATCGCGCCGTCGCAGCAAGGCACGAAGCCGCGCTATCAGCAAAAGCACTTCGGCGCGGCCGACAAGCGCGGCGTGCTGCGGCTGGTGCTGTCGCCGGACGGTGCGAACGGTTCGCTGCAATTGCAACAGGACGCACGTGTGTATGCGGGTCTTTTCAACGGCGACGAAACCGCGCGGCTCGAACTCGCGAAGGACCGTTATGCGTATGTTCATGTGGCGCGCGGCAGCGTCACGGTGAATGGCGTCGAGCTTGGCGAGGGCGACGGGGCGCGGGTGCGTGGCGAAGAAGCGCTGACGTTCACGCAGGGCCGCGACGCGGAAGTGCTCGTGTTCGACCTGCGCAACATCGAGACCTCGGCACTGTGGGCATAAGCGCTCCGCTTGCGCCGTTAATGACTCAATCTTGAACGTGGCTCGCTGGACGACGATGTTCAGCGAGCTTCAACTCTCTACCCTAACGGGAAAAATCATGCGCTATACGGTGTTTGAAAACCAGAAAGACGCTGTGGTTCTCGTCGCTCGAATCCTGCTGATGGTGCTGTTCGTGATGTTCGGCTGGTCGAAGCTGACCGGCTTTTCCGGCACCGTCGCTTATATGACGTCGACCGGCGCGCCCGTGCCGGAGTTGTCCGCTGTTATCGCGGTGGTGATGGAACTGGTGGTGGGCGTCGCGCTGCTAGTGGGTTTCTTCACGCGACCGCTGGCGCTGCTGCTTGCGCTGTATACGCTCGGCACCGCGATCATCGGCCACCACTACTGGAATATGACGGGCGCGATGCAATACGACAACATGATTCATTTCTACAAGAACATCGGCATCATCGGTGGCTTGCTGTTGTTATGCGTGACCGGCCCTGGCAAGTATTCGTTCGACCGGCGTTGATATCGATTTCCGCGCTTTAACGAAAAAGGCCCGCTGCAGCGGGTCTTTTTTCGTGCGCAAACTGAAACGGCGGCCCGCGGGCCGCCGTTTGCGTCTCTCATCTGCCGGATCAAACCGCTGCTTCGGCTTCCGCTTCGCTGACTGCCGCGACTTCTTCGCTGGTGCGGATCAGGTGATCGAACGCGGACAGCGATGCCTTCGCGCCGTCGCCCACCGCGATCACGATCTGCTTGAACGGCACCGTGGTCACGTCGCCGGCGGCGAACACGCCCGGCACCGACGTCGCGCCGCGCGCATCGACGACGATCTCGCCATGCTTCGACAGCTCGACCGTGCCCTTCAGCCATTCGGTGTTCGGCACGAGACCGATCTGCACGAACACGCCTTCGAGTTCGACCTGCTTCACTTCGCCCGAAGCGAGGTTCTTATAGACCAGACCGTTGACCTTCTTGCCCTCGCCGGTGATTTCCGTGGTCTGAGCCTGCGTGACGATCGTCACGTTCGGCAGGCTGCGCAGCTTGCGTTGCAGCACTTCGTCAGCGCGCAGCGTCGCGCCGAATTCGAGCAGCGTTACTTCGCGCACGAGACCCGCGAGGTCGATCGCCGCTTCGACGCCCGAGTTGCCGCCGCCGATCACCGCGACGCGCTTGCCCTTGAACAGCGGGCCATCGCAGTGCGGGCAGTAGGCGACGCCGTGATTGCGGTATTCGCGCTCGCCCGGCACGTTGATTTCGCGCCAGCGTGCACCGGTCGCGAGGATGATCGTCTTCGCCTTCAGCACCGCGCCGTTTGCCAGACGCACTTCGTTGATGCGCCCCGGAATCAGCGCTTCGGCGCGCTGCACGTCCATGATGTCGACGTCATAGGCCTTCACGTGCTGTTCGAGCGCGGTCGCGAACTTCGGCCCTTCGGTTTCGGTCACCGACACGAAGTTTTCGATCGCCAGCGTATCGAGCACCTGGCCGCCGAAACGCTCGGCCACGACGCCAGTCGCGATGCCCTTGCGCGCCGAGTAGATCGCCGCCGCAGCGCCCGCCGGGCCGCCGCCGACGATCAGCGTATCGAACACCGGCTTCTTTTCCAGTTCCTTCGCGGCGCGCGCACCGGCGTTGGTGTCGAGCTTCGCGAGGATTTCCTTCACGCCGCTGCGGCCCTGGCCGAAGGTCTCGCCGTTCAGGAACATCGTCGGTACCGCCATGATCTGGCGCGCTTCGACTTCGTTCTGGAACAGCGCGCCGTCAATCGCGACGTGACGGATGCGCGGATTGATCAACGCCATCACGTTCAGCGCCTGCACGACTTCCGGGCAGTTCTGGCACGACAGCGAGAAATACGTTTCGAATTGATAGTCGCCGTCCAGGCTGCGGATCTGTTCGATCACCGCATCGTCGAGTTTGACCGGATGGCCGCCGACCTGCAGCAGTGCGAGGACGAGCGACGTGAATTCATGACCCATCGGAATGCCGGCGAAACGAATGCCCGCTTCCTTGCCCGCTTCGCCGATCGAAAACGACGGCTTGCGCTCGTCGTCACCGCGACGCTCGATCACCGTAACGCGCTCCGACAGAGTCGCGATGTCGTTCAGCAGGGCCAGCAGTTCCTGCGATTTCGCGCTGCCGTCAAGCGATGCGACGAGCTCGATAGGCCTGCTAACTTTTTCGAGGTACGACTTCAGTTGAGTCTTGAGATTGGCGTCAAGCATGGCGTTGCGATTCCGTGACGAGGGGTGTTGGTGTCCCGGCGCCGCGCACGTCCGGATAGGACATGCTGGGCCCGGGGAACGCGCGAAACGCCGTAGCAGGCGATTCGCGCGGTGATGCGCCGGGATGACCCCGGCAGATGCAGACTGCGAGTGCAGCGTGAGCTGCGCGGACCTTAGATCTTGCCGATCAGGTCGAGCGACGGGGTCAGCGTTTCTGCGCCCGGCGTCCACTTGGCGGGGCACACTTGACCCGGGTGAGCCGCGATGTATTGCGCAGCCTGAACCTTGCGCAGCAGTTCGCCAGCGTCACGGCCGATGCCGTTGTCGTGGATTTCGCACAGCTTGATCTCGCCTTCCGGGTTGATCACGAACGTACCGCGCAGCGCGAGGCCTTCTTCTTCGATCAGCACGTCGAAGTTGCGCGAGATAGCGAGCGTCGGGTCAGCCAGCATCGGGTACTTGATCTTCTGGATCGTGTCCGACGTGTCGTGCCATGCCTTGTGCGTGAAATGCGTATCGGTCGACACGCTGTAGATCTCAACGCCAATCTTCTTGAACTCTTCGTAACGATCGGCCAGGTCGCCCAGTTCGGTCGGGCACACGAAGGTGAAGTCCGCCGGGTAGAACACGAAAACCGACCACTTGCCCTTCAGGTCTTCTTCAGTGACGGTCGTGAAATCGCCGTTGTGGTAAGCCTGTGCTTTGAACGGTTTGACTTGACTGTTGATGATCGGCATTTGCTGAATCCTCTTTGGAGGGTGGTTGGAAAGTAGAGTCAGTATCTCAGACTACACTTAATAGGTAAAGTGGATTGTGTCAATGAGTTCGATAGTCCCGCCCTATTGGTTTTGTCGGTCGAGACTATTGGGTCGAATGGCGCGGCGTTTCAGCCCTTCAGAAGCCGCCACAGCGTGGTTCGGCCGATGCCGAGCGCGCGGCTGGCGGCGGCACGATTGCCGCCGGATTGTTCGAGGGCGCGCAGCGCATCCTCGCGGCTGGGGCTGGCGCGGGGCGCCGTGCTGCCAGGCCTCGCGTCCTGAGACGCTTCCGTGATTCGCTCGTCCCCGGCCAGCCTGATCCGGCCGAACTCGGGAAACACCGCCAACCAGTCTGGCAAGGCGTCGGCGGTCGAGTTCCCGGACATCTCGCTGGTCCCGGCGCCGATATAAATCGCCGCGCGCACCAGCAGATTTTCCAGTTCGCGGACGTTGCCGGGCCACGCGTAGTTCGCGAAAAGCGGGTCGAGAAACGCGAGCACCCGCCCGAGCGCCGCCGCCGACAAGCCGTACTGCAGCGCGCTGCGCTCCAGCAGATGCCGCGCCAGCGGCGCGATGTCGGCGCGGCGTTCGCGCAGCGGCGGCAATTTTATCTGAAGCAGGTTTAATCTGAAATACAGATCCGCGCGAAACGCGCCCTGCTCGACTAGCGCATGAAGATCGCGGTGCGTCGCGGCGATCACTCGCACGTCGACCGGCGTCGCGCGGCCCGCGCCGAGCTTCATCACCTCGCGTTCCTGCAGCACTCGTAATAACCGGCTTTGCAGCGCGGCCGGCATTTCGCCGATTTCATCGAGAAAGATGGTACCTGTGTGTGCGATTTCAAATAGCCCCGGCTTGCCGCCGCGTCGCGCGCCCGTGAACGCCCCTTCCTCGTGCCCGAACAGCTCGCTTTCGATCAGCCCCTCGGGCAGCGCCGCGCAGTTGAACGCGACGAACGGATTGCCGCGCCGCCGACTCGCGTTATGGATGCCCTGCGCGACCAGTTCCTTGCCGGTGCCGCTTTCGCCGCTCAGCAGCACGGTCGCGTCGTGCGCGGCGCCGGCGCGCGCGAGCCGACGCACGCGCTCGAGCGCCACCGACGCGCCGATCAGATCGTCGAGCCGATGCCGCGCGACCAGATGCCTCGGCCGCTGGCTGGTACGCAGCGAGCGGTCGATCCGTTGCGCAACGAGCGCGTCCTGCGCCGTCACGACGAAACCGGCCCGCGCGCCCTGCTCGATGATCGGCACACAGCTGACGATCAACGCGCGCCCGCCGATCTGCTCGATGCGTTCGTCGACCGGCTGGTCGGCGACGCGCGTCTCACGCAACAGCGGCGCGAGCGCGCGTCCGACCCGCGCGGGGGTGTCCTCGTCGTCCTGCGGGGCCGCCTGTGCGGAGCCTGAACCGAGCAGGTCGAGCATCGCCGGGTTGACGGCTTCGAGCTGGCCGGCTTCGTCGAACGCGGCGACGCCGTCGCGCAGGTGCGCGACGATCGTATTGAGGCGCACCCGCTTCGATTCCTTCTGGCGGCTCACGCGCGCCAGTTCGACCGAGCGCTCGAACGCTTCTTCGACCGCGGCGAGCGAGTACAGGAACACGCTTTCCATACCGGCCTGCTGGGCCAGATCGCAGGCCATGCCCGCGCCGACCACCACGCGGCAGCCCTGCGCGGCGAGTTCATCGACCGCGAGCCGCACTTCGTCGATCGACCTGTACGCGCGCTGCCGCAGATCGACGTTCAGCAGCGGGCTCAGGTCGGCCAGCTCCTGCGCGATCGCTTCATGCAGCACCAGCCCGATGCGCGCTTGCGGCCACGTGGCGGTGGCGCGCGTGATTGCGCTCAACACGTCGAAGCCGTTGACCTTGACCATCACGACCGGCACGCTGAGATTCTCTTGCAGATACGCGCCGTTCGAGCCGGCGGACAGTACGACATCGACGGAACCTGCGTCCACGTACGCCTGCAGCGCGGCGACGGCCGCGCCGTAACCCTCCCGCACCGTGAAGAATTTCGCGCGGCCCGCATAGCGCGGCGCTACCGCCTCGCAAAGCGATTGCAGTCGGCTGATACTGACGAGTGCGACGCCGGGGCGGCCGACATCGACCGCGGGGCTCGGGTTCGCGAGGAATGGGGTGAACGTGGACACCGCGGCTCTCCTTGATTGAAACGTTCCGCGAAACGTTTCATGAAACGTTCCACCGATTGTGCCACGAACGCCCAGGCCGAGCCCACTGCGCGCAAACCGTTGTTTCATCGGCACAACGCGTGGAATGCCCGCCAATGGCACGTTTCCTGCAGAATGTCGCCCGCCTTCCACTCCCCTTTCCTTCTGGAGACCCGCATCATGACCACCACTTCCGCCAGCCGCCGCGCCGCCTTCCGCGCCAAGGTCAACCAGCGTCAGGGCCTGCTCGTGCCCGGCGCGTTCAATGCGATGAGCGCGCGCGTGATCGAGGACGCCGGCTTCGAGGCGGTCTACATCACCGGCGCGGGCGTCACGAATATGTCGCTCGGTCTGCCCGATCTCGGCTTCATCGGCCTCGCCGAAGTCGCCGAGCACACCGCGCGCATCCGCGACGCGGTCGCGCTGCCGCTGATCGTCGATGCCGACACCGGCTTCGGCAACGCGTTGAACGTGCGCCAGACCGTGCGCGTGCTCGAGCGCAGCGGCGCCGACGTGATCCAGTTCGAAGACCAGGTGATGCCGAAGAAATGCGGCCACTTTTCGGGCAAGGAAGTCGTCGCGACGAGCGAGATGGTCGGCAAGATCCGCGCGGCCGTCGACGCGCGCGAAGACGCGAACCTGCAGATCATGGCGCGTACCGACGCGGCGGCGGTCCACGGCATCGAGGACGCGATCGAGCGCGGTCATCGCTTCATCGAGGCCGGCGCCGACATCCTGTTCATCGAGGCGACCGAATCGCTCGCCGACATCGAGCGTCTGCCCGGGCTGTTCGACGTGCCGCAGCTCATCAACATTGTGATCGGCGGCAAGACGCCGGTGCAGTCGCGCGATGCGCTCGCGAAGCTCGGCTACGGCATCGTGCTGTACGCGAACGCGGCGCTGCAGGGCGCGGTGCTCGGCATGCAGCGCGCGCTCGGCACGCTGCAAAGCAACGGCCGCCTCGACGAGGACGCGACCATCGTCGCGCCGTTCAGCGAGCGCCAGCGGCTCGTCAACAAGCCGCTGTATGACCGGCTGGACAAGGAATACGCGGCCAAGGACTGACGCAACGGCGGCGGCGCGGCGGCGCGCTGCACGCCTGCGTGAAAAGGGACCGTTTCTTGCGTTAGGATTCAGGGCTGGAAAGCGGGGCTGAAAATCAGGCAAGCTGATGTCACCGCCAGCCCGAAGCACAAAAACGCATACGACAGGTAATCTCAAGCACCATGAAGTCAAACCCTTCGCGCGCCGCGCGCCGGCCCGTCAATGGTCTTTGCGCGCCTAGCAGCGCGCCGCGGGAGCTCGCGCGATGAGCAGCAGCGGCACCCGCACCGCGCATGTCGGCTGGCTGCCGTACATCGTCGCGGCCACCTTCTTCATGGAGTACCTCGACACCACGGTGATCGCCACCGCGCTGCCGCAGATGGCGCGTTCGTTCGGCGTCGGTCCGAACAGCCTGAGCCTCGGCATGACCGCCTACATGCTCGCGCTCGCGATCTTCATCCCGGCGAGCGGCTGGGTCGCCGACCGCTGCGGCGCGCGCACGGTGTTCGTCAGCGCGATCGGCGTGTTCACGGTCGCGTCGGTGCTGTGCGGGCTGTCGCAGAACGTGCCCGAGTTCACGGCCGCGCGGCTGCTGCAAGGCATCGGCGGCGCGATGATGGTGCCGGTCGGCCGTCTGATCGTGGTCCGCAGCACCGAGAAAGCCCGCATGATGCAGGCGATCTCGACGATCACCTGGCCGGCCATCGCGGCGCCGGTGGTCGGCCCGCCGATCGGCGGCTTCATCACGACTTACGCGTCGTGGCGCTGGATCTTCCTGCTGAACGTGCCGTTCGGTCTCGCGGCGATCGCCGTCGCGCTCGCCATCGTGCCGAACCTGCGCGGCACCGAACGCAAGCCGCTCGACGTCGTCGGCCTGCTGCTGAGCGGCGTCGCGCTGACCGCGATCCTGTACGGCGCGGAGCTCGCGAGCCAGCCGGCCACCAATGCGTGGCTCGCGATCGCGGTCGTGGCGGGCGGTCTGCTGGTCGGCGCGATCGCGTTCCTGCACGCGAAGCGTCATCCGCATCCGCTCGTCGACGTGTCGACGCTGAAGGTGCCGACGTTCTCGGTGACCGTCGTTACCGGTTCATTCACGCGCATCGGCATCGGCGCGGTGCCCTATCTGATGCCGCTGCTGTTCCAGGTCGGCTTCGGGCTGTCGGCGTTCCGTTCGGGGCTGCTGCTGCTCGCGAGTGCGGTCGGCAACCTCGGCATGAAGGCGCTGACCACGCGCATCCTGCAGCGCTACGGCTTCCGGATGGTGGCGATCGTCGACGTGGTCGTGGCAGGCATTTTCATCACCTTGTGCGGACTGCTGACGCCGGACGTACCGCTCGTGTTCGTGCTGATCGTGGTGTTCGTGTACGGCGTCACGCGCTCGATGCAGTTCTCGACGCTGGCGACGCTCGCCTACGCCGATATCCAGCAGACGCAGATGAGTGCGGCGAGCACGCTGTGGAGCGCGGCCATGCAAATGACGATCGGCCTGGGCATCGCGTTCGGCGCGGTGTCGCTGCGCGTGGCGGCGCTGTTCAACGGCGAGACGACCGGCCACGTGTTCACGCTCGACGATTTCCGCCTCGCGTTCCTGTTCGCCGGCGTGCTGACGCTGCTGTCGGTGATCGGTTATATGGGGCTCGCGCGCAATGCCGGACAGAGCATTGGCGGGGGTTCGCGCGGTGGCGAGACTGCCGCAAAGGGCTAAGGCACACGCCGCCGCTACGCGAACCAGGAGACACCCCGTGCCAGAAAGCGAACTGACGATTTCCAGCCGCATCGACGATCTCGACCTCGACATGGTCTACGCGTTCCTGTCGCAGCAAACGCCGTGGGCCAAGGGCATGCCGCGCGCGACCTTCGAGCGGGCCGTCGCCGGTTCGCTGTGCTTTGGCGGTTTTGTCGACGGCGAGCAGATCGCGTTCGCGCGTCTGATCACCGACGAGGCGACCTTCGCTTACCTGTGCGACGTGTTCGTGCTGCCGGCCTATCGCGGCAAGGGGTATGCGTCGGCGCTGATGAAACATATGTTTGCGAGCCCGTCGCTCGCCAGTCTGCGCAGAGTCGTGCTGGTCACGACCGACGCGCATCACGTCTATGCGCCGCACGGGTTCACGTCGCTCGCGAACCCCGAGCGGTATATGGAGCTGCATCGGCCGGATGTTTACAAAGCGGCCGAATAGGCGCCGCCTCAGCCGTACGGGCGCTCGCGCATCCACTTCGTCATGATCCATTTGTCGCCAGCCAGCACCGGCGCGCCACCGTGCAGCGTCGACGGGTCGAGCTGGCGTTCACCGTTCATGTAGCGGAAATACACCGCGCCGCCCGCCCGCGCCGCAACCGATAGGCCCGCCGTGGGAAACACCGTCTCTCCGCCGTCCGCGACGTCGTTCAGATAGATGATCAGTGTCGCGACGCGTTGGCCGCCCTTGGCGGTATGGATCGCGCTGCCCGGCTGATCGGGCGCGAAGAAGT
This sequence comes from Paraburkholderia sp. BR10954, assembly GCF_040965775.1. Taxonomy (NCBI): domain Bacteria; kingdom Pseudomonadati; phylum Pseudomonadota; class Betaproteobacteria; order Burkholderiales; family Burkholderiaceae; genus Paraburkholderia; species Paraburkholderia sp. BR10954. The sequence continues at coordinate 41,350 of NZ_JBFRCK010000027.1, read as the reverse complement.
CGAAATGCGGGCTGTACTCGCCGCGCGTGTCGTAATGAAGCACCTGCAGGCCTTCGCCGTTTTCGAGCGGCCAGTTCGTCAGGCTCGCGATGCGTCGTTCGATTCGCGCGATCAACCGGTCTTCGCCGCGCCGATACCAGACGCCTTCGCTGGTCCGGCTGCGGATCACGTCTTCGTGGCCGGTGAGTGGATTGACCGTCGTCGAGCGCTTCAACCGATGTCGCGAGCGTTCGATCAGCTCGGCGCATTCCACGGCCGACAGCACGTCGGCGAACACGACCAGCTGCGGGCGCTCACAGCGCAGCAGCACGCATACGTCGCGGTCAGCGGCGCGGATCAGGTTGCCGCGCGCGAGTGGCGCAGCGTCGTATCGATAAGGATTGGTGGCGGGATCGGCCACTGTGGCGGGCGCTGGGGGGCCGCACGCGCGCCGGTCGAACGCATGGTGGACCGCCACACGGGCTTCGCCGTCGGCAAAGCCGGCCTGCACCATCGCGTCGATCATCGAGCCCGGCGTGCAGCCGCGCGCGACATTGCTGCTCAGCCATTCTTGCCAGGCGGCATCGACGACTCGCATAGCGTTTCCTGTGCGGCGGCCCGGCAAGGCGTGCGGGCACGCGCGTGCCTCGATGATAGCAAGCGCGATGCGCGCGCCGCCGCCCGCACGCGCCTAGCCGCGCTCGCGATTCAACTGCCCGCGATAGTGCAGCAGCCCCCGGCGCGCCTGCTGCCTGAGCATCCGCTGCACGAACGGCGACCAGCCGAACAGCATGCCGCGCACGCCCATCGCCTGGCGCATCCACAGCCACAGATCGAAGCGGTCGCGATGTTCGACGATGAGCCCGTCGCGGAACACGAAACGCGCTTCGATCCGGTTCACGACGTCGCGCCCGGTCTGGACGAAACGGTAGCGCGCCACCCACTGTGCGCGGCCGGTACGATCGTCCGCCTCGATGTCGCTGAAGCTCAGCGTGAAGTCCTGCGCATGCTTCACGAGCATGCGCCACATATCGCGCACTTCGTCGCCGACCAGCTCGCCGAAGGCGGGGTCGCTGAAGACGGCGTCGTCGGCATAACAGGCGACCATGGTCTCGGCGTCGCGATGCTGGAAGGCGGTGTAGAAGCGTTCGATCAGCTCGGTGTTGGGATGGCTCATTGATGTCGTGTGGTGTATTGCGGGAGCGCATCACGTGTCCTGCACGCGCAGAGTCGCGCCGCGCTCCGGAAAAACAGCCCGCGCGCGGCAGGCCGCGGGCATGGCGCACACGATATAGGAAAACGGTGTGAATGGGGGGCCGGCGCGAGCCGACGACGGCTTTAACCCTTCCGATACCGCCGCCTTGAAACGCGCCACTTCCGCCCGCCCGGCGACGGCTGAGCGCACCGATAGCGCCGACGCAATCGTGGCCCTTCACGAGCGGATCAGTTTCACCAGTTCGGCGATCTGCTTCGCGCAGCTTCGCCGCGCCTCTTCCTCGACGTCCCGGTACAGCCGGATGATGGTTTCGCCGACCGGCGTCAGCGTGCAGCCGCCGCCGCTCTGACCGCCCTGCTCCGATTGCGTGGCCGGCGACTTCAGCGAGCGATTCAGCTCGTCGATTAGCAGCCACGCGCGCCGGTATGACATGTCGAGACTCCGCGCCGCCGCCGAGATCGATCCATATTCGCGCACCGCTTCGAGCAGATCGACCTTGCCTGGCCCGAGTGCAACCGCATCGCCGTTGCGGATACGCATTCTGAAGCGCACCTCGGGACGCGCCCTGGTGGACTTCGTCGCCGGAGCGGCTCTGCTTTTAGCGGGTTTTGCGGTGTCGGCCATGCGCGCAAGCATACACGAACGGTTTCGCGCCGACCCCTCAGTGGCGCGCTTCAAAGCTGCCGTGGAAAGCAGTACCCGTAGTCTTCGCAGCCCGGGCAACCCGGTGCGGGTCCCGGTTGCAGACCCAACGAGATCGCGCATTGCGCGGCGAGGAATTTCTTCCAGCGCAGGTTATCGACGTTGCGCTCGACCAGCGTCGGGAAGTAGCGCGTGAGCATCCACGTCACTTCATCGCGACCCGCGAGGCCAAGGTCGCGCCATAGATGATCCGGACGCAAACACGCATGGGCGATGATCGTCGCGAGACAATGCGCGTCGTCGGGATGGACCGTGCTGCTCGCGCTCGCGACGAGCAGCGCGTGCAGTGCATGGACGAAGCTCGCGTGTTCGCTGGGGACCACCGGAAGCGGCAATGCCGGAATGCGCGCACGGACGAAGTGCCTCGCTAGCAGCGCGCGCCATGCATGCGCTTGCAGGCCGAGCAACGCGAGTTCGTTGCGAGCGTCGCGCGCGGCGATCAGTTTGGCGAACAGACGCGTATCGGCGTCCTCGGGTTCGCTGGCCTCGCGTAGCCACGCACGCATGCAGTCGGCCATCAACGGATCGTCAGGCATGGCTGGGTCAAACTTCCTCCGCATAGGCGCGGCCTCGAATCTCGGCCAGCGACGTATCGACCAGCAAGCGGCCCGTATCGAACACCGTCTCGAGCACTTCGTCCCACTCGCCCGCCACCGTGCGCTCGTCCCACACGATCGGCAACTTGACCGTCCGGTACTCGCCGCTGCTGCGATGGCGCAGCAACGTGAGCCGGCCTTTCTTCGAGCGCTTGCCGTGATCCGTGACCGGGTCCTTCGACACATCGTGCCACGTGTCGCCGAGCCGGATCGCGGAGCACTTCATCGCGAAGCGCTGCGTATCGCGGTTGATCTTCTGCAACAGCGCGCCGCCCATGCCGAACACGATGTTGTCGGCGGCGAAGCCGGCCTCGTCCATCGCGGCAAGAATCGCGGGGATCGAATCCGGATTCACCTCGTCACCCTGGATCACACGTACGTGGTCGAGCACGCGCCGCCCCTTGCTGTTCGTCTGCGAGCCGAACGACGCCTCCAGCGCACGCAGCGTGTACAGCACGATCGTGCACGGATCGCCGGAGTCCGGGCGAATCACCAGCGTGCCGCCTGAATCGAGCACGGCCTTCTTCAACTCGCCGCCCCATGCGTTCAGCGCGGCGAACAGGTCGTAAGAGTCGGACACCACAGAAACGATCGCGCCCGGCTTGCCGAAGCGGGCGATCATGTTGCGATACGCGTCGACTTCGCGCTCGCGGCCCCACGCCGTGATCGTGCTGTGCTCGGCCGCCGGCACCGAGAACGCGGCCATGCTGTCGTGGTAGTAGTGATTCGCCGCAACCACGCCAAGCACCGTATCCGAGCCCATGAAGCTGACGAGGTGCGCCGCGCCGCCGATCGCGGCCGACTCCGCGCTCGACACGCCGCGCGCACCGAAATCGTGCAGTTTGAACGGCAACTGCGAGAGATCGTCGCTGCTTTTCAGCAGAGCTGCGCGGATCGTCTGGCGCAGACGCCAGCTTTGTGTCGCGACCGTGATCGGATACCACACGCGCATCAGCATCGTCTCCAGATACGACGCAAGCCAGAACACGTGGGGATCGTCGCATTCGACAGTGACGAGCACGTTGTGCGTCGGCACGACCGAGCCTTCGGGCACCGCGCGAATCCGCACCGGCAGATGGCCGCCATATTGCTGCACGACGTAGCGCCAGCCCGCTTCGTTGAACGGCTCGCCGTGCGCGCTGAAGAACGCGCGCGCCTGGTCGATCATCGCGTCGGTGACCGGCCGGCATAGGTATTCCTTCAGCAGCATTTGCAAGCCGAAAAACAGCGTGCGCTCGTAACGTCCGCCGCGCGATTCGATATACGAGACCATTGCCGTCGCGTCGGGCGGATATTGTAGAAAGTGCGATGCCTTGTACGAATCCGTATTCAGAATCGGATTGGACAGGATCGACGCGAGGTCGCTGAAACCCTGCGCGTTTTGCATGGACGGTGCTGCGCTCACGTGATTTTCTCGCTCGAGTGACCGGACGGCGCGAGCCGCTCTACCTCTTCAGAATAGGCCGGGGGATGACCTTGTATCTCACCTTACTACGGTATGCGCGATAGCGCTCGTCGTCGGCTTAGACCCCTGGCTTCAATTGCGGCGGCAGATTCGGCCACGTCGCGAGCAGGCGGCCGAGCATGCTTCTGCGGCGCTCCGCACCCGCCGGCCACAGCATGTTCGCGAGCAGGACGATGCCTTGCGCGAGCCCGCTGTCGCGCGCGCACGCGACCAGTGGCACGCCGAGGCTCAGCGCCTCGTCGACGTGCCGATCGTCGCGCGGCAGTTGATGTGCGATCCTTGCGCCGAGCGTGCGTTCGAGCATCGGCAGATTGATCTGCGCGTCCTTGTCGTACTGATTGACGACGACCCGCACCTTGCTGGCCGGATGCCCGAGCTCGCGAAAGATATCGAGCATGCGGCGCGCGCCATGCAGGTACAGCGGGTTCTGCCGCACCACCATGCAGATCGCGTCGCTATGCGCGAGCGCGCGGATCGTCAACGGATTCAGGCTCGGGCCGACGTCGATCAGCACCGCGTCGTAGCGCTGGCGCACCAGCGTCAGAATCCGCTCGAGTTGGCCGGGCAGCAGTTCGGCGGCCTTCAGCGGATCGCCGGCGCCGGCGAGCAGATCGAGGTTCGGGCGCACGTGCATCGCGCATGCGTCGAACAGCGCCGCGTCGAGTTGCTCATTGCGCGAGCACAGATCGGCGAGCGTCATCGGCGGCGGGCGATTCGCCATCAGCAGGCTCGCGTCGGCGAATTGCTGGCTCAGGTCGATCAGCAGCACGCGCCGCTCACGCCGCGCGGCGAGCGCGCACGCGAGGTTGACCGCGATCAGCGTGGTGCCGCTGCCGCCCTTGCTCGACGCGAGGGTGATCACGCGCGCGCGGCGCCGCTGGGGCGCGCGACGCCGCGCTTCGATCTGCGCGAGCGCATCGGCGACGGCGTGAGCGTCGAGCGGCCACGACAGCACCTGCCGCACGCCGACGCGCAGCGCCGCGCCGACCAGCGCGCTGGACGGCGCCGGCGTCACCAGCATGCAATGGAGCGTCGGCGCGCAGGCGAGCGCTTCCTCGACGCCGGCGAGTCCGCGGACGTTCAGATGGGGGTCGTCGACGATCAGTAGGTCGGCTGTGCGGAGCATGCGCGCGTGGATCGGCAGTTGCCGGGCCGAACCGTACGCGGTGTGCAGCCGATAACGCACGCCGCTCTGTTCGAGCCGCACGACGATGCGCTGCGCGTTTTCAATGCTCGCGGCAATCAGGAAGATGTCGATCATGGCAGCTCTGCGGCGCTTGGCGCGTCATGCGCGGGTTTTTATTCAAGTCGTGTGTTCACGATCGACGACGCAGGCTTCGGCGCGAACTCCTTAGCGCGGCGCTCCTCCGTGAAAACCATGAGCCGGCAAACGGTGTTATCGAATTCCTGTACGGCCGTCGCGAGCCGGTATCGAGCAGCCAGAGTCAGACGTCGTCTTCATCGTCGTCGCGCCGATGCGCCGCGCTGCGTTCCGCGCGCACCGGCATCTCGTACAGCGCGTCGCGCAGCACGCCACGGCGGATCTCGGCCTGCGCGCGGCGCTGGAGCGCCTCGGCGACGACGAGCGCCAGCAGATCGACCGACGACCCCGCCGCCTGCGCGAAAAAGCGCGCGCGGGACGCCGCGACATAGCGCCGGTAAATGCGCCCCGTTCCCTCCGAAGCGGCCGGCCTGCGAATCAGTAGTGGTTTCATGACAGCCCCCGATGTCGATCGGATTTGCGCCAGGTTACGCCGCTTCGCTGCAGCGCCCCGGCCGTCGGGTCAGGATGCCGTGCCCGTGCCAACCCACGGACACGGCCCCTGGTTCACCTCGTACATTCGTCTCTCTGTGGAGACGATGGCCTCTCTCCCCGCTTCATCGCGCCGGCCGGTCCTGATCCGGCGCTGCCCCTTCCCTTTGCGGCGCGTCGCTCGCGAACGTCGCCAGCGCGTTGCCTGTCGTTATCGCCATCCTTTTCGCGTCGTCAGGACAAAAAGTCGAAAAGGAAAAACGGCGAAGTCGATGCCCTTTTTGTGGTCCGGTTTTGAATGGCCGTCATACCGGTCCGCCACTCAACCGTTTTTCTCACGTATTTAATAAGGCCCCGCCGCGCTCCCGCAGACACTTGATGGCTTCCCCGACCATGCCTGCGAGTGAGCTTTTTACCGCCAGTCTTTTTTAATCCGGTTTTCCCCGTACCGTCGACATGGCTGCAAACATTTTTCTGTGCAGACCTTATTGCAACGCTTATGCCAACTCGCTTAACAATCGGTAAGGCGCCCGTCAAAGCTTCATGCTGCCGTGAAATCGGTTTGCTTTCGACGCGGCGCGAGCCTGCCCGATTTTTGGCGCAGCGCGCATTGATTCGTTTCTGACACGCCAATTCGCCGCGCGTTGGCGGCAAAGCGCGCTCCCCGCTGCCTCTCGCCAGCCTCCAGGCTGGCCGCAAGGCCGGCTACACGCGGCTTCGCCGTTCCTCGAGGTTGCAAAAGCGTCCCGCCCGGCACGGCAAAGCGCAGTCGACTCGTGCTGTCCAATCTGTCGCAACTGTGAAACACGACTGCTTACGCTTCGTCAGTTTTAGTCACGCCTTAATACCAGGGCAATTGCTACGCAATGTGCGATTCCTCGCATAACCGATCTTGACCGTTTATTCATTAGTGATCCGTGTTAATCCGAAAGCCAACACGCATTCCTGATCCATGATTCTTTTATCTGGCGCTTTCAGGCGCTTTCGCTTATCGTTAGGCCATGCGCCAATCAGAGCGCTTGTATCAGGTCAACGAGGTAAGCCACGGTTCAAGTGGTTTTCACGATTCGGGGATAAAGTCGCCGGGCAGTTTCAGCAATGAACGACAAGGTCGCCGCCATTGCATGAATCGGTCCGCCATGCAGCGCGTTCCGGTTCGCGCCGCGCTTGCAGTGTCCCTTGTTCGTGTTCGCTGCTGCCGTGAATGCGTCGCAGCCGGAGTGCAGTAACTGGCCGCCTGAATCTCACAACGCCGCACAGCAGTCCTGAGGATCGAACGGGGGGAATCATGACTACGACTTGCACGCCGGCCGACACGGAACGCACCGTTCTGTACGTGGCGAACGCGCCCGACCAGAAACTCGCCGAGTTTCTGGGCGCGTCGGGATGGCAAGCCGTGCACGCAAAAAGCACGGCCGTGGCCGAACGCATGATCGAACGCGGCAACATCAAAGTTGGTCTCGTGCAGTTGCCCGAAGATTGCACGTCTCAGCAGCTATCCGCGTTCGCGCTGTGCATGCGCCGCGTCGAGACCAACTGGGTCGCGCAGATCGTGCCGGGCCAGGCCGACAACGAACTGGTCAGCCGTTTCATCCTCGATTACTGCTTCGACTTCGTCACGCAGCCGTGGCTCAACGAGCGGCTCGTGTTCGCGCTCGGCCACGCTCATGGGCTGTCGAACCTGCGTCAGCCGCGCGTCGCGCCGGAGCCGTCGGTCGGCCGTCACGGCATGGTCGGTCAATGCGAGCCGATGCAGCAGCTCTACCGGCGCATCGACAAATGCGGCGTGACCGACGCACCCGTGTTCATCGCAGGCGAATCGGGCACCGGCAAGGAGCTGACCGCTCGTGCTATTCATGATCGCTCGCCGCGCGCGGGCCGCACGTTCGTCGCGATCAATTGCGCGGCGATTCCGCCGAGCCTGTTGCAGGCCGAACTGTTCGGCCACGAGCGCGGCGCATTTACCGGCGCGCTGCAACGCAAGATCGGCCGCATCGAGAGTGCGCATGAAGGCACGCTGTTTCTCGACGAAATCGGCGACATGCCGCACGAATGTCAGGCGGTGCTGCTGCGCTTCCTGCAGGAAGGCACGATCGAGCGGCTTGGCGGCAACGGTCCGATCAGCGTCGACGTGCGGGTGATCTCGGCCACCCACGTCGACCTGGAGCGCGCCGTCGAGGACGGCCGTTTCCGCTCCGACCTCTATCACCGGCTGTGCGTGCTGCGACTCGTCGAGCCGCCGCTGCGCGAGCGCGGCGGCGACATCAAGCTGCTCGCCAATTACGCGCTCAGCATGTACAAGCAGGACGGCGCGCGCAAGCTGCGCGGGCTGTCGAGCGACGCTATCGTCGCCATGTCGAACTATCCGTGGCCCGGCAACGTGCGCGAGCTGATCAACTGCGTGCGCCGCGCAGTCGTGATGAGCGAGGGCCGCTTCATCACGGCGAGCGACCTGGGCCTGCCCGAGGCCGACAATGGCCCGGCGGTCACGCTCGCGGAAATCCGCAGCAAGGCTGAAAAGGATGCGATCGAGAACGCGCTGCTGCGACACGGCTACAAGCTGTCCGATGCGGCCGCCGAACTTGGCATTTCGCGCGCAACGCTGTACCGGCTGATGCACGCGAACCGGCTGCATCAGGAGCCACCCGGACGCGGCGCGAGCAGCGGTCCCGATGCCGGCGACGAAGCCGAGCGCCAGACCTCTTCGTTGGCATGAGCGCGGATTTAAGCGTTTTTTGCAGTGAACGCTTAGCAGCGTAGGGTGACAGCAATTGATCGATGAAGATTCACAAGCGCTCTGCTTGCAGCTAGCGTAGTCATACGGCGCGTCCCTGCGTCACCGCCAGCATTGCCACCCGGCAAGCGGCCTCCGACCCCTTGCGCCGCCTCGCCCACGGGGCCTTCCGGGCAGGCTTTCTGCCGACTTCACCAGGCCTGCCGGCCATCATCGGCTATGCTATCGGCTCAACGCCCCATCCGGCGAGCGCCGCCCTCGCGGCCCTTTCGCCCGTCCGGCGGGCCTCCGCCGCAGGAACTTCAGCGCCCGAACCCGTGTCCGTCCGGGGTCGCCCCGCTGAAACAGCCCTGCGTTCCGGCACAATCGTCCGCCCTGGCTTCGTCCCGCTCTACACCCCATGCAAAAATTTCTCCGTATCTGTTTTTTCATTTTTCTGGTCGCCGGCGCGGCGCCCGTGTTCGCCGCCGCGCCTGAGCCCGCCCATTCCACCCCCGCTTCCGCCGCCGTCACGCTGACACCTCAGCAGGCTCGCGACGCGCTCTCCGTCCTGAACGACCCCAAGCGCCGCGCGCAGGTCGCCGATACGCTGCAGGCGATCGCCGCGGCCGGCGCATTGAGCGCGCCGCCGGCTTCGGCACCGGCGGCCGCGTCGGCACCGGCCGCCGCCAGCGGCGCAGCCTCGCTCGTGCCGGCCGCGTTCAAAAGCAATGGCCTCGCGTCGCAGATCGCGCGTCAGGGCGCGCATTACGCCGGCTATCTCGCGACCTCGCTGCGCGGCTCGGTCGCCGCGCTGCTCGATGTCGCTTCGGTGCGCGCATGGTGGAACTGGCAGTTCGCCAACCCGCACGCGCGCGTGGTGCTGCTCAAGGTGCTGTCGTCGCTGCTCGCCGCGCTGATTCCCGCACTGTTGCTCGAATGGCTGACGCGCCGGCTGCTGCGGCGCATCTACCGGGCGATCGCTGCGCGCCGCGAAGCCGCGCAGCAGGATGACAACGGCAGCGCGCCTCCTTCCACGCGTGACGCAGGCGCCGCGCCGTACGCGACGCCATCCGAGAAAGGCCGCGCGATCGAAGCCGAAGGCAAGCGCAACGCGACGCACCACTGGACGCTGCTGCAACGTCTGCCGCGCGCGTTGCTTATCACGCTGGTCAGGCTGATTCCGCTTGCCGTGTTCGTCGCCGCGGCAAGCGCGGTGATTTCGATCATCACCGACAACGGCACGCCGCAGGACCGCGCGCTCGATTCGCTGATCGACGTCTATGTGGTGTGCCGCTGCGTCGTGATCGTCGGCGCGTTCTTCCTGCAGCCGAGCGCGCCGCGTCTGCGGCTGCTGCGCATGGGCGATGCGTGGGCCGCGTTCATCCTCGGCTGGATCGTGCGGATCGTCAGCGTGGTCGGCGCCGGCGTAGCGCTAGCCGAAGTCGCGCAGGCGCTCGGCATGAACGACGCCGCGCATCTCGCGCTGCTGAAGGTGGTCGCGCTGGTCGGTCACGTGATGATCTCGATCCTCGTGCTGCGCTGTGCGAAGCCGGTTGCCAACCGGATTCGCATTCGCTTTTCCGCGCACGAGTCGTTGCAGATGTTCGGCCACGCGCTCGCGGACGCGTGGGCCTGGGTTGCCGTGGTCATCGTGATGGGCCTGTGGTTCGTGTGGGCCTTCGACGTACAGAACGGCTATCACGCGCTCGTGAATATCGGCGGCATGACGCTCGCGATACTGATCGGCGCGCGGCTCGTGTCGATCGTGATCTTCGGTGCGCTCGCGCGCATCTTCCACGTGCAGGACGAAGCGTCGCGCTCGCTCGTGCATCAGCACGCGTACCGATACTATCCGGCGCTGCGGCGCGTGATCGGCTGGGTCATCGGCATTGTCACCGCGTTCGTGCTGTTGCAGGCGTGGGGCGTCGATGTCGTCGATCTGTTCCGCAGCGGCACGATCGGCCACCGCCTCGCCTCGGCGCTCGCGACGATCGCGGTCGCAGCGATCATCGCGCTGGTGGTGTGGGAGGTGGTCAACGTGTCGGCCGAGCGCCGCCTCGACGACTGGACGAGCAGCGGCGATCTGGTGCGCGCCGCGCGCCTGCGCACGCTGATGCCGATGCTGCGCAGCGCGCTGTTCTGCGTGATCGCGCTCGTCGTCGTGCTGACGGGACTGAGCGAACTCGGCGTGAACATCGGGCCGCTGCTCGCGGGCGCGAGCATCTTCGGCGTCGCGCTCGGCTTCGGCTCACAGAAGCTGGTGCAGGATTTCATCACCGGCATCTTCCTGCTGATGGAAAACGCGATGCAGGTCGGCGACTGGGTCACGCTCGCGGGCGTGTCGGGCACCGTCGAATATCTGTCGATTCGCACCGTGCGCCTGCGCGGCAGCGACGGCTCGCTGTTTACGGTGCCGTTCAGTTCGGTGTCGACCGTGAACAACACGAATCGCGGCATCGGCAACGCGGCGGTGCGCGTGAATATCGTGTTCGGCCAGGACGTCGAGCGCGCGATCGACACGCTGAAGGAAATCGGCGCATCGCTGCGCGCGGATGACAAGTTCAAGGACGGCATCCTGGCGGACTTCTCGTTCTGGGGCGTCGATGCGGTCGACGGTTCGGCGATCACGCTGGCCGGCCAGATGCAATGCCGCGATACGTCGCGCTGGGGCGTGCAACGCGAGTTCAACCGGCGCATCCTCGAGCGCTTCAGCGAGCTCGGCATCGAGATCGCGAATCCGCAGCGCCATCTGCTCACGTGGGACCCGGCGAGCAAGGCCAAGGTCGATGCGGGCGTGCCGCGCATCCTCCACGTTGGACAGCCTGATGGCGGCGAGCACACTCCGCACAAGGGCGACGCGCCGCTCGACGATCAGATCCCCGTCGATCCGAGCCCGGCCGGTGGCCCCGGTACGCCCGCCAATCCGGGCTCGACCTCGCCGCACGCGTGACGTGACACGCCGCGCGTCGCACGCGTAAAGGTTCGCTAGCGCCACACAGCGCTAGCGAACCTGCCACCAGCGCGGCAACAGGCGCCGCACTTCCGGCCTGCGAAAGCGGTCGTCGATCAGATGCACGACGCCGCGATCCTGTTCGGTGCGGATCACGCGCCCCGCCGCCTGCACGACTTTCTGCAATCCCGGGTACAGGTACATATAGTCGTAGCCATTGCCGAAGCGCGCATCGAGCGCGCGGCGCATCTGCTCGTTGACGTCGTTGACCTGCGGCAGACCGAGCGTCGCAACGAACGCGCCGATCAGTTGCTGTCCGGTCAGATCCACTCCCTCCGAAAACGCGCCGCCGAGCACCGCGAAGCCGATTCCCTGATTCATCGTCCTGAAGCGCGCGAGAAACGCATCACGCGCGGCTTCGTCCATGCCGGGCTCCTGCGTCCACACCGGCAAGCCGGGATGCCGCTCGCGCAGCAGCGCGACCACGCGTTGCAGATAATCGAAACTGCTCAGGAACCCGAGATAATTGCCGGGCTGCGTGTCGTACTGCTTCGCAATCAGTTCGACGATCGGCGCGAGCGAGCGCTCGCGATCGCGCCAGCGCGTCGATACATGAGCCGCTACGTGCACCTGCAACTGCTCCGCGCGAAACGGTCCTTCGACATCGAGCCATTGCGTATCGTCGGCGAGCCCAAGCGTGTCGCGATAGAAATGCTGCGGATTCAGCGTGCCGGAGAACATCACCGTGGTACGCGCGGCCGCATAGCGTGGCGCGAGAAACGGCGCGGGGATCACGTTGCGCACGCATAGCGTCGCACTGGTTTTGTCGCGCGGCGCGTAACGGTCGGCGCTCAATGTCACGTCGAACATCGAGTGCTCGCCGAACTGCTCGGCGAGCGCGACGAAGTGCATCGCATCGAAGAAAAAGCGCAGCGCGTGTTCGTCGATCGACAACGGCGCGTCGGCGAGCTGATCGGTCACTGCGCCAATCAGATTCTGCGCGGCGGATAGCAACTTTCCGGGTATCTCCGCGTACACCTGGTAGCTGGCCGTCTGCGCGCGCTTCAGCGCATTCCATTCGCGCTGCAAGCGTTCGAGCGGTTTCTTCAGCGCCGCGGGGGCGCTCTTGCGCACGAGCCGGAACGCGCTTTGATCGAGCGACGCGGTATACATGCGCCGCGCGCGTTCGAGCAGGTTGTGCGCTTCATCGACCAGCACGCCGATGCTCCACTGGTTGATCTGCGTGAGCGCATGCAGCATCGCGCTCGCGTCGTAGTAGTAGTTGTAATCGCCGACGATCACGTCGGCCCAGCGCGCGAGCTCCTGCGCCAGATAGTACGGACACACGTCGTGCGCGAGCGCGGCCTCGCGCACCGCCGCGCGATCGAGCCGCGGCGTCGCCAGCGCCGCGGCACGCGCCGCATCGAGACGATCGTAAAAGCCGCGCGCGAGCGGACATGACTCGCCGTTGCAGGCTTTATCCGGATGCTCGCAGGCCTTGTCGCGCGCGACGAGTTCGAGCGTTCTGAGCGGCAACGGCGCGCTCTGGTGCAGCGAGTCGATCGCATCGAGCGCAAGCGCGCGGCCCGGCGTCTTCGCGGTCAGAAAGAACACGCGATCGAGCCGGTCTTCGCCGCAGGCTTTGAGCAACGGAAAAATCGTCGCCAGCGTTTTGCCGATGCCGGTCGGCGCCTGCGCCATCAACGGCTTGCCGTCGCGCGCCGCACGATACACGGCCACCGCGAGCTCGCGCTGCCCACGGCGAAACTGCCCATACGGAAACTGCAACTCGACGAGCGCCGCATTGCGCGCAGCGCGATGCGCGTCTTCCTGCACGGCCCAATCGAGAAATCGTTCGCACTGGTCGACGAAGAAGATTTCGAGTTCGCCCGCGCTGTGCTGCTGTGTCAGCACGGTTTCCTTCTGACTGCCGATATCGAAGTACACCAGCGCAACCGTCAGTTCGCCGAGCCCGCGCGCCCGGCACAGCAGATGCCCATAGACGAGCGCTTGTGCCCAGTGCAGCACGCGATGATTGGCGGGCATGCGCGCGAGATCGCCGCGATAGGTCTTCACTTCTTCGAGCCGGTTCGCGATTGGATCGTAGCCGTCCGCGCGGCCACGCACGGTCAGACTGCGATGCGTGCCCGTCAGCGTGAGTTCGGTTTCGTAGCCGCCCGCGCGACGGCCGGCGACCATCTGATGACCGGCAATGCCTTCGAGCGAAGTCGGCGCGGGCGTGAAGCGCAGATCGAGATCGCCGCGCCGCGCGGTGAATTCGCACATCGCGCGGACAGCTACCACGTAGCTCATACGACGCGCTCCGCTTCGGCTCGCGTCGCGACGTCCGCTGCGCCCTGCGCCTCTTGCCCGGCCCAGCGCACGTCGACGACGCGCACCGGCATGCCGTGCTGCGCGCAGTACGCGAGCCAGCGGATCTGGTTGTCCTGCAGACGATCGCCGGGGCCTTTCACCTCGATCAATTCATAGCGACGCTCGGCCGGCCAGAACCGGATCAGGTCGGGCAAGCCGGAACGATTGCCGCGAATGTCGCGCAGCAAGCGCTCGAACCACCGCTTCAGATGTTCGGCGGGCAGACAGTCGAGCGCAAGCGCGACGAGTTCGGGCGTCAACAGTCCCCAGAATACGAACGGCGACTGCATACCGGTCTTCTGATGCAGATGCCGCAGAATCGTGTCGCGATACACACCGCTATCGAGTTGCGCGAAGCACGCCGCGAACTGCGTGGCGCGACGCGCGTGAAAATCGGGCGCGTGCAGATCGGCCGGTTCGCGCTGGAACGGATGAAAAAACGCGCCGGGCAGCGCCGCGAACACCGGCTCCCAGCACAGCAGGCCGAACAGCGAATTGATCAGCGCGTTCTCGACGTAGTGCACCGGCGCGGCGTCGCTGCTCAGATGATCGCGCACCACGTATTCGACGGGCACCGGCGTGTCAGGCTTCGGCAGCACCAGCGTGCCGCGCTCCACCCGTCGCGCCGCCGCCGCGCGCGGCACTGGCACGCTGCATTTGCGCCGCAAGCGCGGCAACATCCGGGCGACACGCTGCGCCTCTTCTTCGCTCTCGGGCGCTGCATCGGCCTGCAAAGCCAGCGCGAGCGCTTCGCCGTCACGCCCGCTGCGCTCGAGCACGCGCATGCGTCGATGACGCGCACCCGGCCACGCGCATGCGTCGTACACCTCGAGTGCGGTGCTCCACTGTTCGCGCCGCTCGCACTCCTGGCCGATCCGGAACAGCAGTTTCGCGCGACGCGTTTCCAGCCACGGATTCGCAGTATCGATCGCGCGGACGGTCGTGATCAGTTCTTCAAGCGTGGCGGCGCCGGTGTCGACCGGTAGCCATTCGAGCGCTTCGCGGCACGCGTGCAGCGCGAGATAAACGTCGATGTCCGCGCGTTTCTGGAACGCGCGCGACGACGGGCCGAACGCGACCTTCTCGTACTGGAACACGCCCAGGTCGGCGAGCACGAACTCCGACCAGTCCTGATATAGATTGCCGAAGAACATCAGCCGCAAGCGATCGCACAACGGCGCGATCGCAACGTGCAGCACGCGGTCCGTAGTGGCGTCGTGCCACGCGGCGAGCGGACGTGATGGACATGCTTGCGCTTCGCCGCTTTCAGTTTCGTAAAGCGCGCGCAGCGTTTCGAGCAGATCCGGTTTGCGCAATGCCTTTGCGCCGGGAATTCGCGCGAACGCGTCCGCGAACATCTCCAGCAATTGCGCACGCGTGCTGAGGGCAAACAGATCGTCGAGTGATAGAGCCGGCTCGGTGTCGATCCAGCGATGCACCGTCATCGGCATCGCCGCCTGCAACGGACAGCCGATTTCCTCATAAACGAGGCGGCTCGCGCGAAACAACATGCCCTTGCGCATCAGCATGCGCACCAGCAACGCACGCGATGCCTGCGGCAATGTCGCGAAAGTGCTCAGAAAAGCGTGCTCTTCGTCGTCGAGCAGGTCGTCGTAACGCGCGGCGAGCCACGCCAACGCGCGCTCGAAATTCAGCAGATAGTAAGGGGCCTCAGAGCGGATCTCTGAGCGAGCATCGGTTGCCACGGACTTTGTGCAGGACCTGTATGTTTATACAGTGATGATAGCAAAGTCCGGCGCGGTATCTGCCGCGCGTCAGGCTGCGAGCCACACGACCGTCAACGAGCGCACGCCCTGCGCGCCGCGAATCAGTACGCCCTCGATATCGGCGGTGGCTGAAGGGCCGGTAACCAGCGCCGCGTAGCGCGCGCTGCGAAAATCGTCGCGACGATAGACGTCTTGCAGTCCATCGAGCAATTGCGCCGGATCGAGCAACACGACCAGATGCTGGACGATGTAGCCCAAGGCATTGACCACATATTCGCGCTCGCTGAACCACACGGAGCCGGTTTCGGCAACGCCAAAGCGCGCCCGCACCACACCGACGTCGACGTCCTGCAGCGACGCGGGGTCCGTATCGGCGCCGATCACGCGCGTGCCCGGCACTTGCGCGCTCGCCGATGCAATCGATACCGCCGCGCCAAAACGCTCGCGAATCAGTTCGCTAACGTCGCTCGCGCTTGCTGCCTCGACGCAAGTGCCGCCCATCGTTTGCAGCGCCGCCGTGAAACGCGCTCGCAGATCGCCGCCAACCGCATCGAACAGCGGCACGTCGGGACGCGGCCGCGCGGCCGGTTGCGCGGCGCGTACTTTGGCAAGAAAAGCCTCACGCGTTGTCATTGCCGCCTCCGCGATTCTTTTTGTACCAGGCATGGAAAGTCATCTTCGGCGCTTCCGGCAATTCGCGCTGCCGGCCCCAGATATTCAGCGGGTTGTACAGCACGAAATTCGGCAGCCGCCGTAACGCGCTGCCCATCGACGCCAGCGTCGCGCGATACAAGGTCGGACTCGATAGCAGACGCCCCGCCATCTTCAGCACTTCCTGCTTCACGAAGGGCACTTCGTGCTGCTCGGCGATCACCGCGCGCCATTTATAGATCTGCTCGTGAATGTTGATCTTCACCGGACACACGTTCGTGCAACTGCCGTTGAGTGTCGATGCGAACGGCAGCGCGCTATAGCGCTTCAGATCGAAAGTCGGATTGATGATCGCGCCGATCGGCCCCGAATAGGTGCCGCCATACGACAGGCCGCCGCTGCGGCGATACACCGGACAGGTATTCATGCACGCTCCGCAGCGGATGCATTTGAGCGAGTACCAGAAGTCCTCCATCGCGAGCCGTTCGGAACGGCCATGATCGACGAGGATGAAATGCATCTCGGTGCCCGGCCGCGGCGCACGAAAATGCGATGTGTACTGCGTGATCGGCGAACCCAACGCACTGCGCGACAGCATGCGCACGAACACGCCGAGGTCCGACACCTTCGGTATCAGCTTCTCGATTCCGATCGATGCGATATGCAACGGCGGCACGTTCGCTGAAAGATCGGCATTGCCTTCGTTCGTGCAGACGACGACCGTGCCCGTCTCCGCCACCGCGAAATTGCAGCCGGTCATGCCAGCCGTCTTCTCGCGCACGAAATACGGCCTGGTATTCATGCGCTGGCTTTCGGCCAGATAATGGATGTCGCTATTCTTCGGATCGGTGCCGATGGTACGGCCGAACAGTTCGGCCACGTCCGCGCGCAGCTTGTGCACGGCCGGCACGACCATATGACTCGGGTCCTGATGATCGAGCTGCTGGATGCGCTCGCCGAGGTCCGTCTCCATCACGGTAATGCCGCGCGGTTCGAGGTACTCGCGCATCCGGCATTCGTCGGTCAGCATCGACTTGCTCTTCACGAGCGTCGTCATGCCGCGCTCGGACATCAGCTGGTGGACGATCGCGTTGTGCTCTTCCGCGTTCGCCGCCCAATGCACGACCACGCCATTGGCCGCGGCGGCCGCCGCGAACTGCTCCAGATAGTCGGCCAGATGCGACAGCGTGTGTTCCTTGATGCCCGACGCCAGCGAGCGCAACGTTTCCCATTCGGCAATGCCGTGCGCCTGCGCATCGCGCTTCTCGCGCAGGTCCCACAGACGCTTGTCGTGAAACGCGACATGCTCGGTTTTGCCGATAAAAGAACCCGCGGCTTTGGCGTGATCGATGCGGTGATGATCGCCGCTCATGCGCGTGCTCCATTGAGAACCTGCGCGATATGAATGAAGCGCGCGTCGGCCTTCATGCGTTCGGCGCAACCCTGTTGGTGCATCAGGCAGGACATATCACCCGAAACGATGTACTCGGCACCCGCATTCAGATGGTCGCGCACCTTGTCCTGCCCCATGCGCACCGACACCGCCTCTTCGGTGACCGAGAACGTGCCGCCAAAACCGCAGCATTCGTCGGGCCTCGCCGGCTTAACGAACTCGATGCCTCTCACGCCTTCGAGCAATGCGCGCGGCTTTGAAAACGGCGTGCCGGCAATTTCCGACGCCGACGCCTGCCTCAGATGACGCAGCGCGCTGCAACTGGTGTGCAGACCGACGCGATGCGGAAACTCGGCCCACGGAAATTCGCGCGCGCCGATCACGTCGTGCAGAAACTCGACCAACTCATAAGCGCTTGCGCGCACTTTCTTCACTTCATCGGTCTGCTCGAGCGCGGTCAGATGCTCTCGCACGTGATGAATGCAACTCGCGGACGGCCCGACGATGTAGTCGTAGCCGGCGAAGTTGCGCGCGAATAGTCGCTCGGTGGCGGCGGCGTCCGCATGCGCGCCGCTATTGGCCATCGGCTGGCCGCAGCAGGTCTGCTGTTGCGGATAGTCGACCTCGATGCCGAAACGTTCGAGCAGTTCGAGCGTCGCGATGCCGACCTCGGGATAGAACGCGTCGATAAAGCACGGGATGAACAGCGCGACTTTCATAGGGCCTTCAGGAAATGCGGCGGGGATGATGTCGATTGACTGGTGCGGTTCCGTCGGGCCGTCTTGGTCATGTTGGTCTGACCAAGACTATAAGAAAGTCAGTAGGCGGTGTCAATTCGCGCCGCCGATGCCACGCCAGCGTAAGCGGGACCGCCGTCAGCGGGAGCGAGCCGACTCGTTTGTTCTCCAACACGACCGCTCAAACCGACTCCCGCAGCACCAGCCGATGCTGCAAGATGCGCGGCGCGGGGCGTCGGCCGTCCAGCAGCGCGAGCAGCATTTCGGCGGCCGCGGCGCCCAGTTCGACCATCGGCTGGGCCACGGTCGTCAGCCCCGGCTCGAAGATGTCGGCGATGGGCACATCGTCGAAGCCCATTACCGCCACGTCGTGCGGCACCCGCCGGCCGGCCTTGCTAAAGCACTTGATCGCGCCGATCGCCAACGTGTCCGACACGGCGAACACCGCGCTCGGCGGGTCGACCACCGCCAGCAGATTTGCCGCCGCCTGGCTTCCGGCGGCGTAGCTGTTGTCGCCAGTCACACACACAAGCTCGGGCGCAGGCGCGAGGCCGGCGCGCAACAGTGCCGCGTCATAGCCCTCGCGGCGCTGACGCGCATACAGGAAGCGCTCATCGCTGGTGATGAAGCCGATGCGCCGGTGGCCCTTGTTGATCAGGTACTGCACTGCGTCCGTAGCGGCCTGGCGGTGATCGATGCTGACATAAGGCACATCACTACCGGGCATGAACTCCGAGCAATTGACCCACGGCTTGCCATTCGCCGCCTCGCGCCGGGCTGCCTGGTCGGACATCGGCACGAGATTGATGACGCCGTCGCTCAGACTGCCGAGCAGCGTCGGCAGCGACGCGTCCGCTGTGCCCGCCCAGGCTTCCAGGTCCGCCGGAAGCAGCGTGTAACCGGCCTGGCGACTGACCGCGGCGGCCCCGCGCACGATCTCGGCGTAATAGGGGTTCGCGAAGTCCGGCATCAGCATCAGCAGAATGCGACTCTGCCCGGTACTCAGGCTGCGGCCGAACGGATTGACGCGGTAGTCCAGTGCGCTCACAGCCGCCTCGACCCGCTCACGCGTGGCCGCCGACACGGGCTTCGTCCCGTTGAGCACACGCGACACCGTGGCAATCGATACGCCAGCTTCGCGGGCGACGGCTTCGATAGAGGGTTTGCTTCGCATAGGTAACAATTGTAGCACCGCTGGGAAAATTTTTTCCCGATATGCGTTACCCATAAGCAAAATTTAGTGGAGATGCAGACGTAGATTGCCGGGTGCGTGGCTATACCTACCTACGTAGGGGTAAAGCCCATGTTCCTGAGAAGCAGGAAAGCGCTTACCCTCTGACCTGCACTGCCTCACTGCAATCGCTGCTCCAATTCGTGCCGCATCCCTTGACTCCTTGGACTGACGACCATGAATCAAGCCTTGCCCATTTCCATCCAGATTTACAGCCTGCGTAATGCGGGCGGCCTCGACCGGCAGTTCGACATTGCAGCCCAAGCCGGATTTCGCCGGGTCGAGCTGATCGGGTCCTTGCTGGAAGATGCGGCCGACACCCGGAACAAGCTTCGGGCCCGCGGCCTGAGCGCCTCGTCCAGCCACCTCAGCATGGCCATGCTGCGTGAGCGTTTGCAAGATGTCATCGCGGCGTGCGAGACCATCGGTTTCACCCAGTTGGTCATGCCCGCCGTGCCGCCGGCCGAGCGCGACAGTGATGCCGCATATTGGCGGGCGCTCGGCAGCGAGCTGGGCGAGCTCGCTCATCGGCTCGCCGATCAGGGCATCGGTCTCGCTTACCACAACCATGATTGGGAACTGAGAGCGAAAGAGAACGGCGCCACGGCGCTGGAACTGCTGTTCGAGTCCTCCGGGGCAAGCCCGCTCGGCTGGCAGGTGGATGTAGCCTGGCTCGTTCGCGGCGGCGCCGATCCGCTGCCGTGGCTGCGTCGTTATACGGGCCGTGTGGTCTCGGCCCATGCGAAAGACCTCGCGCCCGCAGGTGAAAAACTGGACGAAGACGGCTGGGCCGACGTGGGTCACGGCGTCATGGATTGGCCCACGCTCTCGGCGGCCTGCCGCGAAGCGGGTGCGCGTTTCCTCGCCGCCGAGCACGACAATCCCAGCGACGGCGAACGCTTCGCCCGCAATGCCTTTGCCTATCTGCACCAGCTCGGAGCCTGATCGATGAAACCTGTCCTCATCGGCATCATCGGTTGCGGCAACATCAGCGATGCCTATTTCACCGGCGCGGCGAATTCGGAGTTCGCGCGCGTCAAGGCTTGCGCCGACTTGCGTCCGGAAGCCGCCCGGGCCAAGGCCGCGCAGCACGGCGTTGCCGCGATGACGGTGGACGCGCTGCTGGCCGACCCCGACATCGAAATCGTCATCAACCTGACGGTGCCGCACGCGCATGTGCCGGTAAGCCTGCAGATTCTCGAGGCGGGCAAGCACGTCTACCTCGAAAAGCCTTTGGCTACCGACTTCGCGTCCGCACGCGCGATGCTGGCGCGAGCCGAGGCGTCGGGATTACGGGTGGGCTGCGCACCTGACACTTTCTTCGGCGCTGCCCATCAGGCCTGCCGCGAGGCGCTCGATGCCGGCCGCATCGGGCGCGCCATTGGCGGGGCCGTGGCCGTGTTGTCCCGCGGCATGGAATCCTGGCACCCCAATCCAGAGTTTTTTTTCAAGCCGGGCGGCGGTCCCATTCACGACATGGGCCCGTATTACGTGACCCAGCTCGTCAACCTGCTGGGACCGGTAGCACGCGTGACCGCGTGCGCGAGCATCGGTTTTCCCCAGCGCATCATCTCCAGTGAGCCGCTCCGCGGCCAGATCATCGATGTCGAGGTGCCCACGACGGTCAACGGCATCCTGCATTTTGCGAGCGGAGCCAACGTGTCGATGAGTGCCTCGTGGGACGTGTGGGCCCATCAGCGTGCGCCCATCGAAATCTATGGCACCGAAGGCACCCTGTTGGGCGTCGACCCGAATTTCTTTGGCGGAAGTCCGCGCGTGGCCGAATGTGATAGTGGCTTCAAGCCGCTCGACACACAGCATCATCCCTTTGGTGCCGACAACTTCACGTTGAGGAGCGGCGCGCATGTGGCCAACTACCGCGCTGTGGGTGTGCTGGACATGGCGGTGGCGTTGCGTCGGGATCGGCCGCATCGCGCGAGCGGCGCACTGGCGTTGCATGTGCTGGAGGTGCTGGATGCCTTCGAACGCTCTTCGCGCGAGGGACGGCACATCGATATCGACACCGCCGTGCAGCGACCCGTGGTCGTGCCATTGGGACGAGGCGAAGAGGTATTTCTCGCCGACTGACCCGCCTCGCCTCCGTCGCCAGAGGTTTGGCGTGGCCGGGCTACTCAGGAAATTACGGCAGCCGACAGCTTCGTCGCATCGTCCTCGTAGATCTCGCGCACGAAGGCCAGATGCCGCTCGGCGGCCTTGCGTGCTTTGGGCGCATCGCGTGCGACGACCGCGTCGTAAATCGCCTGGTGCTGGCTCATCAACTGCTTTTCCATCGCATCGTCGTAATCGATCAAGCGATGATACTGGCGCATGCCCTCGCGAATCAGCGTGTGAATGCCGTGCATCACGTGCGCCAGCGCGACGTTGTGCGTGGAGTCGGCGATCGCCAGATGAAACGCGGCATCGAGTTCGGCGAGATTCGCGCGATCGCGCGACAAGGACGCAGCCTTCAAGGCCTCGAACGCCGCGCGGATTTTCCTCAGGTCGGTGGCGGTTGCGCGCTGCGCGGCATAGACCGTCGAAATCGCTTCGAGCCCCTGGCGCAACTCCAGAATGTCGGCACTGGTACGCGGATTCTGCAGCAGCAGTTCGGCAAGCGGCTTCGAGATGATCGGCGCGGTCACGTCGACCACCGTGAAACCGCCGCGCCCCGACGTTTCGATGTAACCGTCCGCTTCCAGCCTGATCAGAGCCTCGCGCAGCGACGGACGCGACACCCCGAGCTGCGCCGCGAGATCGCGCTCGGCCGGCAGCCGGTCACCGGGCATCAGCGAGCCCTCCGAGATCAGTTGCTTGATCTGGTCGGAAACCACGTCGGAAATGCGCTTGCGCGCGAAGGACGGAATCGGGGTGAATGGCATAAGCGGCAAACGATGAAGCGCGGTTGACGGAGCGCGCGGCTACTGCACGGTGCGTGGAATTATACCGTTCGACATCGTGCGCCGATTCGCCGATCTCAACGCGGCTGAGCCGTATAAAAGCTCACGAGATCACGCTTCATCGCGTGCATCGCGGCATCGTCGAGGTACACCATGTGGCCGGTCGGATAGTAGGCAATTCGCACGTTCTCGCGCAGCGACCGGTCGAGGCCGAGATGCGCGAGCGCATATTCGGTCGCGTAGAACGGCGTGGCGAGATCGAAGTAGCCGTTCAGCGACAGCACCCGCAACTGCGGATTCTGCCGCATCGCTTCGGCTAGATCGCCGCCCGCGTACGGCAGCTCCAGCCGTTCGCCCCACCATTCACGGTGTTTCCAGTCCCACTGCTTCAACGCGTCGTCGCTGAACACCATATAACGGTCGGTCGGCGTGTAATGCAGGTCTTCCGACAGATGCTGATGAAGCGCCGCATTGAACGCATTCGACACGCTGTTCACCGACGCATCGAAATCGGGATCTTCCGCTGCATCGTCGTAATTCCGGCCTTCGACTCGCGCATCGTAGCGCCCTACGCTGCGCGACTCGTTGCGCAGCAACTCGTTTCGAAAGCGCGACGGATAAAGACGCAGACGGTTGCGCTTCACGAAGCCCACGTCGAGACCGGTGAAGTACGCGACGCGCGCGGCGATCGCGTCGCGCTGATCGTCGGGCAGCGCATCGCCCAGATCGAGCGCCTGCGCATACGGTCCACGTGCGAACGCGCGCGCTTCGTCGAGAAAGGCCGTCAAGTTCGCGGGCTTCGGCGTGACCTTGTCGTGATACCACGCGATCGCTGCGAAACTCGGCAGATAACTCACGCTCTTGAAATCGGTGCCGGGCGTGAACGCCGCGGAATTGAGCACCGACGACAGCAGGATCACGCCGTTCAGCGCGATATTGTTCTGCCCCAGCCGATAAGCGAGCATCGCGGCGCGCGCGGTGCCGTACGATTCGCCGAACAGGTACTTCGGCGAATTCCAGCGCTGATTCACCGTCAGATAGCGGTCGATGAATTGCGCAAAAGCACTGACGTCCTGATCGACGCCCCAAAAGTCCTTGCCCGTGCCATGCCCGACCGGTCTCGACAGGCCCGCGCCGACCGCGTCGACGAACACGAGGTCCGAGACCTCGAGCAGGCTGTCGGGGTTGTCTTCGAGCGTGTACGGCGCGGGCGGCGTGCTCGCGTGGCTCGCGGTGCGCACCCGCTTCGGGCCGACCGAGCCCATCATCAGGAATACGCTGCCAGCGCCTGGGCCGCCGTTGAACAGAAAGGTGATCGGACGCGTCGCCGGCGTTTTGGTCGGCACCGTGTACGCGACATAGAACACGCTCGCGGTGGGCGCGCCGGACTTATCGTGCAGCAACAGATTGCCGGCGCTGGCCGTGTAGTCGAGCTTGCGACCGTTCAAGCGAAGCGAATGCGTGGTCACGCTGGTGGTTTCGGGCGGCACCGGAATCGCCGGCGCCGACGCCCGGTCGTTGTGAGGCCTCGCCGTCGCGTCGGCCGAGTCCGGTGCACTCGATGCAGCCGCCGTCCGCTTGCGCGGCTCGTCGTTCGGGCGCGCTGTCATCGGGTGCGGCTCGCCCGATTCGCCGACCTGCGGCGCGGTCGGCGCGGATGCGGCGGGGTCCGTGCCTCCCCTCGCATCGGTCTGTCCGGCTGCCATGCACCGTTCGCCGAACGACACCACAGCGGCGACGCAAAGCGCCACCATCAGCGCGGCGCCCGGCAATGCCACTGTCAGCAAGCGGCGCAATGAGGAAGAGAAGCGAAGAATCATGAAGTCGTCCGCGACGAGTCGAAGTGCGCTGGAATTCCGTCTAGCCGGATTCCGGGGCAAACCCGGCGTTCGATTCTTGACGCAAGTCTGCGCGGCGTCAACCGTCGATGTCACGGCACGCGCCAACATTACATTGCGCTTTTTCCTCCACGTGGCGCACACCTGCGCAGTCATGGCAGAATCGACAGCGCCTTCGTCGCCTTGCCGAGAATACCCAATGGACCAACTGGTACTGGATGCATTCGACGCCGCCGCGCTGATCCCCGGCTTTCGCGCGCCGCACTTGCCGCAGGAACAGCCGGACGCCTCGGCCCTCGACGCCGCCGAGCACGCGATGCGGCACTGGACGAGCACCGTCAGCGGCCCGCTGACGCCCGGCTCGGACGTGCACCGGCACGAAATGTGCCGCATGTTTCGCGAAACCTTCAATCCGTATCGCCCGTCCGTGCTCGCATGGCCGCCGCTCGAAGCCGCGACGCTCAAGCGCATCGTCGATCTGCCGATCTGGGACATCGCCGTGCAAACCGAAGGCAGGGCGCGTCTGCGCATGGCCGCCTACGCGGCGACGCTCGACACCCCGGACCTGCGCGACGCGCTCGCTCTTAACGCGTGGGAAGAAAACCGCCATAAGGAAGTGTTGTCGCGCATGGTGCATGCGTATGGCATCGAGCTCGCGAGCGAGCCGCCGTACATCTATCCGAAAGACACGGAACGGGCTTACCTCGTGACCGGCTATAGCGAATGTATCGACAGCTTCTTCGCGTTCGGCCTGTTCGAGGTGGCGCGGCGCTCGGGCCTGTTTCCGCCGGAACTGACCGAAACGTTCGAGCCGGTGATGCAGGAAGAGTGCCGCCACATTCTGCTGTTCGCGAACTGGGTCGCCTGGCATCGCGCGCAGCTTTCGTGGTGGCAGCGTATCCGCTTCGAGCTCAAGGTGGCGGGCGTGTGGGCGTTTCTGATTTGGGAGCGTATCGGGCTCGCGCGTGCGATGGATGCCGATGGCAACGTCCACGAGCACGATAACAACTTCACGGTCAACGGCGCGCAGTCAGTGACGGATGTCGATATCAGCGTGCCCGAATTGATGCAACTGTGTCTTCAGGAAAACGAACGTCGCTTCGCGGGGTATGACCCACGGCTGTTGCGACCCGAAACGATGCCGCGGCTGGTGCGCTTCGGCTTGAAGTTCGTGCGCAAGAAAAGATAAACCGCGAGTAAGCCACGCCGAACGCATACGCGTTCTGCCGGCGCGCGCCCCACATTCGAGAATTGCGAATCGCTGCTTGACGGAAGAAGTCACTCGCCATCGAAGCGAATGGCGCGGCAGTCATGCCCGCGTCAGGCTGACGCCATACGGCTTGCGTAAGCTAGGAACCCGGACGAACGACAAGGAGCGCGCAATGGAGTCTTTCCCGCTGTTCATCGTCGGCTCGCCCAGGTCCGGAACGACCTTTCTTTGTTCCGTGCTGAACGCGCATCCTCTGATCCAGCTGACCAACGAATGCCGCGTCTTTGCATTGCTGAAGGACTTCCTCGAAGTCGGCTGCCATCGCGCCGATCTGCTCGGCGAGAGTTCACGCGACCGCCTGCTCGCATTCGGCCGTCGTACGCTGGGCGGGTGGGTCGAACGCTTCTATCGCGAAGAGTTGAAGTTCGGCGCGCCGATCTGGGGCGACAAGCATCCGTCGTACGCCGACCCTACGGTACTGTCGGGCCGAACGGGTTCGATCGAACGCCTGCCGCGCTCCGGTTCCTGCTTGCGTCTGATACGCGAACTGCTGCCGCAGGCGCGCTTCATTCATATCCACCGCGATCCTCGCCACGTGGCCAATTCCCTCTTGCACAAGCATTGGACCGGATCGATCGAAGACGGCATCCGCGTGTGGGGGCAATACGTCGGCGAGATCAACGCATTCTTCGAAGAGATCCCGGCGCCTCACGCATTGACCGTGTCGTACCGGAAGGTCATCGAAGAACCGTGTGAGACGGCGGCCAGCATCGGGCAGTTTCTCGGCCTCGCGGACGCATCGCCGATCAGCGACTTCCTGATCTCGCAACACCACTCGCCGACGCCGTTCAGCGATCCGGTGACCGATATCGGCGATCTATATCTGATTCCCGATACGGCCGCGAGCGACGACACCCTGCTCGCTCTCGCGGGAATCCAGGCGCGCCGGCTGGGTTATGCGGCGGCCTGAGGTGGCCTCTCAGCCGCGCACCCCTTCCACGAATCGCGCGATCCTGTCGCACGCCTCGATCAATCGATCCTCGCCCACCACCAGCCCCAACCTGACGAAGCCGTTCGCCGTTTCCCCGAACGCGCTGGCGTCGAGCACGGCCACGCCTCGCGCGCGAAACAGCTGCCACGTGAACTCGGTCGTATCGAGCCCGGTCCCGCTGACATCGACCATCACGAACATGCCCGCTTCGGGCAACAGGCATCGCAAGCCCGGCACGCGACGCAAGCGCTCGAACACGACGTCGCGCCGCCGCCGGTAGATCTCGCGGATCTCGGCGACGAACTCGGCCCTGTTCTCCAATGCCGTCAATGCGGCCTGCTGGATGAAGCCCGGCAGGCCGTACAGCATTGCGAGCGCGAGCCGCGTCATGTGCTCGATCAGCGTCGCCGGCCCGATTGCCCAGCCGACGCGCCATCCCGCCATCGCGTGCGACTTCGACAAGCTGCCGATCGTGACCGTGCGCTCCGCCATGCCGGGCAGCGACGCAATGCTCACATGGTCGCGTTCGAACGTCAGTTCCGCATAGACCTCGTCGGACAGCACCCACAGATCGTGCTCGCACGCAAGCCGCGCGATGCGCTCGAGATCCGCGCGCTGCATCACGACGCCGGTCGGATTGCATGGCGTCGCGAAGAAGATCGCCCTCGTGCGCGGCGTGATCGCCGCGGCGAGCGCGTCGCAATCGACGTGAAACGCGCGCACCGGATCGACCGGCACCGCGACCAGCGTCGCGCCCGCCGCGCGCACGCAGGCCTCGTAGGTCAGATACATCGGCTCGGGAACGATCACTTCGTCGCCGGCTTCGAGCAGGCACAGCGACACCGCGAACACGCCGTTTTGCGCGCCGGCGGTCAGCACCACGTTGGCCGCGCTCACGTCACGGCCCGTGGTACGCGCGTGCTCGGCGGCGATCGCGGCGCGCAGCGGCTCGCGACCGGCCATCGCCGTATAGTGCGTATCGCCGGCGCGCAGCGCATCGATCGCGCGCTCGACGATCGGCGCGGGCGTCGAGAATTCGGGGTCTCCTACGCTCAGCACGATCACGTCTTCGCCCCTCGCTGCCGCCTGCTGCGCGACCCGATGAATTTCCCACGCCGACGTGCGACGCCCTTGCAGCCGCTCGACCAGATTCGAATACTTCATTGCGCTCACCCGTTCCATTCGACCCGCCAATGTAAAGGCACGCCGGCGAAACGTCCAGATACGAAAAAGGGTCATGCGAGCGGACAACCCCGCATGACCCTGTGCGCAATGTACTGCTGTTTGAACGACTGCTTTGCTTCAAACCCCCGTTAAAACTTCGGTGCGTCAAAGCTGCCGGCGCAGTTCCGCCGGCGGCACCTTCATCAGATGCCGGTATTTCGCCACCGTGCGCCGCGCGACCAGCACGCCCTGATCCGCGAGCATCTTCGCGAGCGTCACGTCCGACAGCGGATCGCGCGTGTTCTCCGCGGCGATCATCTCCTTGAGCAGCGCGCGCACCGCCGCGGCCGAGCAGGTGCCGCCGCTTTCGGTGCCGAGCTCGCGCGGGAAGAAATGCTTGAACTCGAAGATGCCGCGCGGCGTCGCCATATATTTGTTGCCCGTCGCCCGCGAGATCGTCGATTCGTGCAGACCCAGCTCGTCAGCGACGTCGCGCAACACCATCGGCTTCAGCGCGATCTCGCCGTACTGGAAGAAGGCCTTCTGATGCGCGACGATGCATTCGGCCACCCGCTGGATCGTGTCGAAGCGCTGCTGCGCGTTGCGGATGAGCCAGCGCGCTTCCTGCAGCTGCTGTGCGAGCGGCGAGCGGCTCGCGCCGGCCGACTGCGCGAACAGCTGTGCATACATGCGATGGATTCGCGCCCGCGGCTGCACTGCCGGATTGATCGACACGACCCACTTGTTGCGTACCTGACGCACGAGCACGTCGGGCACCACATAGTTATCCTCGGCGCGGCCGTAGCAATTGCCCGGCTTCGGATCGAGCTTGCGCACCAGCGCGCAGGCAACGCGCAGTTCCTCCGCGCTGCAGCCGATCTGCTTTTGCAACTCGGCCTGTTCGCGGCGCGCGAGACGTTCCAGATGATGCTCGGCGATCTGCCGCGCGACGTCGCGCCCCGGCGTATTGGCGGGCAGCGCATTGATCTGCAGCGCGAGGCATTCCGACAGCGAACGCGCGCCGAGCCCCGGACGATCGAGCGATTGCACGAGGCGCAACGCGACCAGCAGTTCTTCCTCGGTCAGCGTGGGCTCGAGATCGACGCTGTCGGCGAGGTCGGCGAGCGACTGCCGCATATACCCGTCTTCGTCGAGTGCCTCGATGATGAAACGGGCCACCGCGCGATCGCGGTCGTCGAGCCGGTATAGGCGCAACGCGTCGTGCAACTGCTCGCGCAGCGTGGGTTGCGAGCGAGCCCATTCGGCCGGGTCGCTGCCGTCTGCGTCGCCGTTCTGGCGCGCCGAACTGCGCGAACCGTAGTCGCCGGAAAAATCGGCGGGCATGTCGTCCTGGCCCGCGCTTTCGAGCGTATCGCTAGCGGAGTTTTCCGCCGGCAGTCCGTCCGGCTCGGCGACGGCTAGCGTATCGGCGGCGGGCACGTTGGCGTCTTCGCCGTCAGCCGGCGTCGTGCCGGCGAGCGCGACGTCCTCTGCTTCGGATGAGTCGTATTCGAGGAACGGATTGGTATCGAGCGCCGTGCGCAATTCCTGCTGGAACTCGAGAGCCGACAATTGCAAGAGACGCACCGACTGCTGAAGACGAGGCGTCAGTGCAAGAGACTGCCTTGTGCGTAGTTCGATTGAAGGCATTGGAGTAGATCCCGTTCGTTGGTAGTCAAAGACTCAATGGGCCGAGTGCACTCTTCAACGCAACGTCCGTACCAGGTCGCGCAAGACGCTGTTTTGATTACGCTTTGTTTATTCAGACGGAGGAATTGACGGGACCGCGAGCGCCGGTTTTTACAAACGGCTGGCAATTTCCGGTCCCTTTTCTTCACACCTCGGACGGCCTCGGGCACGGTCGCAACGCAGCCCGATTCATCAGTCGAAAAAGCCAATGGATACGGCTTTCGCGAGCGGTGTCACCGGGACCGCAGCGGCCGGGCACGATCCATGCGGAGCAGCGTGGTGTGGACGGACGCCGCCCTTCGTAAACATGCCAGTCATGCGTGGATGCGAGTACGGCGCACGGTGTCGAGAAACGGGCCCCTGACGGTACCGTAGCGGCGACGATCCCACGTGTGTCATCAGCGGCTCGCGCCGCGATCGGCCACCGGCAACAAGACCGCCATTTTCATCACCACCTGAAGGAGAAAACCATGAAGACGATCCAGCTTCTGAAGACCGCGGGCAGTATCGCTGTCGTCGCGTTCGCGCTGAACGCGAACGCCCAGACCAGCGCTTCGGCTCCGCCCGCGGCGTCGGAAAGCGTCGGCCAGCATATCGACGACGGCACCATTACGACCAAGGTTAAGGCCGATCTGCTTGCCGCGAAGAACGTCAAATCGACGCATATCCACGTGAAGACCCGCAAGGGCGTCGTGTGGCTCACGGGTTCGGTGCCATCGGCCGAAGACAAGACCGCCGCCGAGGATGTCGTGCAGAACGTGAAGGGTGTCGAGAGCGTGAAGAACCATCTGAAGGTGGCCGCTGACTGATATCCGCATGATCGGTTCACGCCGATTCGACTGAGCGGAACGAAAAGAGCCGGCTGCGGAGCCGGCTCTTTCTATTGCATCGATGCGTCGATCAACGCTTCATCGCCGCATACCGGTCGCGCAGATCGCGCACGCGATCATGATTCTGCAGTACGCCCTGGTATTGCCGCTCGACAATCGCACGCACATCGGCCGGCAAATCCTTTTCGAGCGCATCGTGATAGCGCTTCTTCGCGACGTCCTCGCCCTTTTCGCACTCGGCGAGAATCGCATGGTCGCTGCGATCCGAAACCGCCGATCTGACGTCGACCCAGCCGCGATGCAGCGCACCGGTCATGCTGCCGCCGGTTTCCGGCTTGCCGCCCAGGGTCTGAACGACATCCTGCAACTCACGCGCGCCGCGCGAGCACTCGTCTGCTGTCGAGCGAAACAGCATCTTCAACTCTTCGTCGTGCGCATCCTCGGCTGCCTTCATAAAGCCCTTTTCGCCATCCTTCGACGTTTCGACCAGGTCATTCAATACGGAAACAACGTTGGTAGCCATTCAATACCTCCAAGGGTTTCGTTCATCGCGGAATCCGCCGCGCGCAGCTTTTTATGTGCGTCGCGATGAATCGGTTCGACGCGCGGCGGGCTGCATGGGATAGCTCGCATCACGCGTGCCCGGCATACACGCCTGGCGCCGCGTTTCGACCTTCGCTGGGTTGGCACAGCAGTTGCTGATTCAATCGATTCGGCAATCTATAACGACAGGGGAATCGCGATGAAAAAATCCGGCAGCATCAAATTGCTGGCGGCGGTCGCAATCGTCAGTTCGGCCACCGTGATGCAGATTCGCGCGCACATCGCGTCGCCGGACGCGGCGGCGCCTCAGCCGCATGCAACGATGTCGACGTGCGGCCGCTTGCATGACGGCCTCACGCCGGCCTCATGCTGGCCGACGAATAGCGAAAGGCAGCTCGAACGATTTCAGCCGCCGCACGACACGCGGCAACCGTGGGTGTAGCGCGACGTCGAAATCGCGCGGTAAACCGAAAACGGCCCGATCATCGTCATCGGGCCGTTTTCCGTTGGCATACCGCATCGCTTACATCACTCGCGCTTCTCCGCGAATTCCTTGATCGGTTCGGGCGTCTTCAGCGGATCGAAATCGGCCCAGTGTCCCTGCTGCCAGCGGCCGGTCGCCTTCTCGATCGACACGCCGCCCGCGTCACGCAGCACGCGTGCGGCATCGAGCTGATTGTCGGGCGACACGTGCACGGCGACGAGCACGCCCGATTTGCGGGCCTCCTCGTGATACGGCACGCGATAGTCCGATTTGCCATGCTCCTTGGTGCGCAACATCGCGCCGATCAGCGAACCGACATACGCGCCGACGCCCGCCGCGATCGGCGACACCAGCAGCGGTGCGGAAAACGCCGCGAAAATCGCCACGCCGATCACCGCGCCGATGACCGCACCGATCGTCACGCCCATGCCTACGCCTTTAGGCGCCTCTCGCGCGCCGGGGTCTGTATCCGTGTCGCCGCCGATCGGGAAACGTGCGTGCTGGCCGCGCGGATTGACGAAAAACAGCGTGACGTCCTCTTCGACGAAACCCGCCTCGAAAAGCTTTTGCGCCGCGCCTTCCGCGGCCGGAAACGTCGTGAAGCGTGCTGCGACGATGAGTGACATTACGCCTCCTTTATCGTTGACTAGCGTTCACGGACCATACCGCCACCGGGGTGGCGCGCGTCACGAGCAGCGCGCCCAGTCAGTGCGACACGCGGCACCCCTACGCCGCGGTGCCGCGATCCGGTTCCATGCCTTCCACTCTGAACAGTCCGCTATGCAACACCACGCCTTCTCCGTTGTTCTGGTCGAGCGCTTCCGCGCAGACCGAGCGGATGCGCTGACGACCTCTGTCGAACGCGGCCATCAACGCAGGTTCGAGCGCGGATTCCGCGCCGAAATGATCTTCCAGAGCCTCGGCGGTGATCGAGCAGACCACCGGCTCGCCATCGACGCGCGCAAGAAACCGCACGGTCAGATTGGCGCCGTCGAAGACCGGGTCGTCGTCGGGGAAAGTGATCTGCATCAGAGAGTCCTCATAAGCGGGCCGTGGCAGGATCGCGTTCATGACGAGCCCTTCAATTTGCCGGCCAGTTGCTGCGCCATCTCGAGGTGATGCTTGATGGTTGGCAGCGCTTGCATGGCCGCGGCCTTCAGTTGCGCGTCGGTGCCGCTTTCGCTTTGCTGCTGGAACAGATCCACCGCACGCTGATGCGCTTCCACGCCGACCTGCTCGACGTAGGCCGCATCGAACCCGGAGCCCTTCAACGTCTGCAGTTTGCCGACCAGCGCGGAATCCGCGGACGGCGTCGGCTTGAAGCCCTTCTTCTCGACCAGCGCGGCCATCGCATGCGAGAGCTTCGTGTGGTCGGCGATCATCTGTTGCGCGAACTTCTTGACCTGCGGATCGTTCGAGTTCTTCAGCGCGATCTTGCTGGCGGCGATTTCGGTGGCGTCCGACTTTGACGCTTCGAGCACGAACTGCTGATCCGCGGGCGACAGCGTCGTTTTACCGGCCGGCGCGGCACTCGCGGGCGCATCGCTCGCCTGCGCGCTGGCCGTGTCGATCGTTGCCGCGCTCGCGCCCAACGCAGCCAGCGCGGCGGTCAACACTTGTAGGGAATACCGGAATTTCATGCACTTTCTCCCTGTCGAATCGCCGATGCGCAGTATCGAATCACAACGCGCCGGCGTCGAAGCCAGCGCGCCGCCCTTCGATCAAGCCGCCTTGCGCTTCGTCAGTTGCCCGATCAGCGTCTTGTTGAATGCGGGCAGGTCGGCGGGTTTGCGGCTCGAAATCAGATTGCCGTCCTCGACCACTTCCTGATCGACCCACGTGCCGCCCGCGTTACGAATATCGTCCTGCAGGCTAGGCCAGCTCGTCACCGTGCGCCCCTTGATGATCCCCGCCGATACCGGCAGCCACGTGCCGTGGCAGATCACCGCGATCGGCTTCTTCGCGCTGTCGACCGCTTTGACGAAAGCCTGCGCCTGCGGCAGCAGTCGCAACGCATCGCCGTTCACGACGCCGCCCGGCAACACCAGCGCGTCGTAGTCTTCGGGACGGGCCTTGTCGAACGTCGCATCGACATCGACGGTGTCGCCCTTGTCGACGTGCTTGAAGCCCTGGATCTTGCCCGGCTTCGCCGAAATCACGTGGACCGTCGCGCCCGCCTCGGTGAGCGCGCGTTTCGGCTCCACGAGTTCCGCCTGCTCGAAGCCGTCTACGGCGAGTACCGCTACCTTGTAGCCATTCAGTGCATCACTCATGCGTCCTCTCCTTCCAGTGGCCCCGCGCTCGCTCGCTTGCTCGTTATGCAGGTGCATAGCGCGGCGCCTTCACAAAAACGTTGTTCCGCAAGACCCGTGCCCGGTTGCGCCGGTCGGCGCGAGCCGCTTCGTGCGCGAAACGCAACCTCCTCAGACATCGGTTTCCTCTTCACCGGATCGCTCCGCGCCCGGAGGCACTCGCGGATCGACGACGTGGTCGGTGTCGATATCGCGATCCGCTTCCAATGTCGAATCGCCGTCCGCCGACGCGCGCTCGCCCGTACCCGAGCGATCGGTATCGCTGCCGAGTTCCGCGTCGCCGGTTTCGAGCGCGTGATTGTCGAGCTCCGTATCGACGTCGAAATCGTGACGCTTCGCGCCCGCCACGTCGCTGCCGCTATCGGACGAGTCGCTGGGACCCAGCGCGCCCGTCGTGCCGGAGGTTTGCTTGACAGTCCGCTGCGGCTCTTCATCGGGATTGAGTGTGCTGGTCATGAAAGCCCCCTTTCCAGTTGGTCACATCGACTTTCCGCAAGGACCGTTCCGCTCAAGCGCCCCGGTTCAGTGTGAATGGCATTCCCCTTGCTTCAGCCGCTTGAAACTTCTACTTGCGACCATGACTACCGCCACTCATTCCACGACCGCATCACGCAACCCGGCGAGCGCGACCGACCACACCGCACCGCAGCCGATGCCGCCGGGCCTGCGCCACGCCGACGACACGCAACCCGGCTACACACGCAAGCGCGAGCGGAACGGCTTCATCTATTTCGACCTGAACGGCAGGCGCATCGTCGATGAGAACGAGATCCAGCGCATCAACTCGCTCGCGATTCCCCCCGCCTATGAAAACGTGTGGATCTGCCCCGATCCGCGAGGTCATCTTCAAGCGACCGGCCGCGACGCGCGCGGCCGTAAGCAGTACCGCTATCACCCGCGCTGGCGCGAAACACGCGACGCCGACAAGTACGAACGGATGGCCGAGTTCGGCCGTGCATTGCCGAAAATCCGCGCGCGTGTCGCGCGTGACCTGAAGCTGACCGGCATGCCGCTCGACAAGGTCGTCGCGGCCATCGTGCAGTTGCTCGACACGACGCTGATTCGCGTCGGCAGCGCCGAATACGCGCGCGACAATCAGTCATTCGGATTAACGACGTTGCGCAAGCGGCACGTGAAGATAAAGGCCGGTCAATTGCGCTTGCAGTTTCGCGGTAAGAGCGGCATCGAGCACGACGTGACCGTGGACAATCCAACCGTCAAGCGCATCGTGCGACGTTGCGCGGAGCTGCCCGGCCACGACCTGTTCCAGTATCTCGACGAAGACGGGACGCGCCACGGCGTCGGCTCGACCGATATCAATGACTACCTGCGCCGCGTGAGCGGCGCCGACTTCACCGCGAAGGACTACCGCACATGGGCCGGCAGCGTATACGCGCTGGCGGCATTGCGCCGTTTGATGTGCAGCAGCGCAGCCGAAGCGCGCGGTCATATCGTCGCAACCGTGAAAGACGTGGCGAGCCTGTTGCGCAATACGCCCGCTGTCTGCCGGCGCTGTTATATCCACCCGGCGATCATCAGCGCGTTCGAGGCCGACGAATTGCGGAGCCTCGCGCCAGGTCAAGCGCGCCGCGGACTCAAGGTGGATGAAGTGGCCTTCGCGGTGCTGCTGGCGCAAGCGGAAAAACGCGCGGCGCAACTCGCGCGCGCGACCAGTGGGAAAGGACGCAAGACGCGGGAGTCGCCGGCCGACGACACCATCAACGGTTCCCTGACGAGTCTGCTGAAAAAATCGCGCGTGGTGCGCAAGAAATCCCCCGCCGCCAAACACCAAAGCGCCGCGGCCCAAATGCACACTGGGCTGGAACTGCCATCTGAATCGAAACCGGCGGCCCAGTGACGGGCTCGGCGATGAATCGGCGAAGGCTCAAACGTCTTCCTCGAATGCCGCCATCACGAGCCAGACATCGCGCTCGCCGTCGCGTATCTCGGCCGCCAGCGCATACGCGTCGCCAGGCGAACAAACGCTCGCGAGCGTGTTATGCGCGACTTCGCCGTTGTCGAACACGCGCTCCGACAACGGCCGCACTTCCTGCTTGCCTTCGAACATCGGCTGTTGCCTACGATACACGAGCGTCTCGGATTTCCAGTTGCTGAAGCACTCGCGAACGTGCGCGAAGTCCCCCCCGCAGATGTTCGCCTGAAAATGAATGTTCCTGGTCACGATATTCTCCCCCCCGATGCGAAGCGGCATCGTCCGTGCGTCACGAGGAACGCAACGGCGCATTGCCGCTTGCGCATCGATCCAGCGTTACTGTCCCTTTGTATCGCTGCTGGCATCGGCGCCGGGCGTGTTCGTCGTGTCGTTCATTGGCTTCATTGCCTTCGACTTCTTGTGATGGTGTTTCATCGACGAAGTCGAGCCCCCGGTGCTGCCCATCGCATTCGGTGCGGGCTCGTTGCCCGCCGTCGGCGCGGCGGTCGCCGCGCCATGCGCATTGCCGCCGCCGGCGCCGCTATTGCCGTTGCCGCCGCCCGTCTGCGCGAACGCGGCGCCCGACGCGACGGCGCCCAACGCGGCCACACATGCCGCGACCAGCCATGCCTTCGGATACTTGCTCATCTGGCTTCTCTCCATGAAGTAAAAAGGACGGATGTGATCCTTAGTTCCTGCCGCCATCACTGAAAGTCGAGCAAGGCCTATGCCGCGCGATGCATGCGTCGCATGCGCGCATCGCGCTTCGATGGGCAGCGCTTGCGTCGGCATGGACGCAAAAATTGCAAACGCACTCGCATCCTTTACGCGCGCTGCGCCTCGTCGGGAGAATGCGGCGCCGGGTGCCATAGAGTAATGGCGCAACACGGCTCGATGGAACGGCCGTTGCTAAATGCCTCGGTACATTCACCCCATCAAAGGAGCCCATCATGGTGATGCAGACCCAGACGCAAGGCGCGAACATCGTCGGCAAAGGCGCCGCGACCGCGGAAGGCCCAGGCCCGGACGTAATGGCTGCGGCTACGCTCGACGGCAACAAGGTCATCAGCAGCGACGGCGAGCACATCGGCAAGATCAAGGACATCATGCTCGACGTGCGGTCGGGCCGCATCGCGTACGCAGTGCTGTCGAGCGGCGGTTTTCTCGGCATCGGCGACAAGCTGCTTGCGATTCCGTGGAGTGCGCTGACGCTCGATACGCAGGAAAAATGCTTCGTATTGAACATGGTGGCCGAGCGCGTGAAGAACGCCCCGGGATTCGATAAGGATCACTGGCCATCGATGGCGGATCAGACGTGGGCCACCACTGTGCATCAGTACTACGGCAGCGAACCGTACTGGGGCGGCGACGTCTATACGAACCGCAACGACGTGGGCGTCGGTGACATTCCCCCGGGTTCGTCGGATGCACCCGAGGCCGGCGGCGTGAAGCTCTGATCGCCGAACCGACCATTTCCGATGCGTGGCCAGTCCCGCATTCCGCTTCAGGAGCAAACACAATGGCGACCCGAAAGACCAGCAGCAGATCGAAACGCCCTGTGTCGCGTGGCAAGTCGGGACGGCCACCGCGCCAGCGCCATGCGCAGGCGCAGGCCGCGCATCGCGCCAAAACCGCGAAGTCGAGCGGCGCATCCGGCGCGAAGAAATGGTCGCATCACGTGATGGAAACGAGCGACGCGATGGACATCCAGAAGGATATTTTCAAAACCGGCAGCGCGGAGTCCATCGCGCAATCGTTGAAGCACTCGTCGACGGTGAGCCGACGACGCAAGGGCACGCCGTTTCAATCCGCGATGTCGATGCTCAATTTCTACGTCAATCGGGCGGGCCGAAACCTGCCGAAGGAGCGGCGCGATACGTTGCAACAGGCCAAGCGCAAGCTGCGCGAAGCGTTTGGACGCGAGCCGCGGTGAGCTGCCGGGATCGCGGCGGCATTACGCGGCCAGACGCTTCAGTCGTCGCCAGGCTGAATGCCGAAGGCACTCTGCACGGCCTCGAATCGCGAATTGACGTTGAGTTTCTCGAACACATTCTTCATATGCCATTTGACCGTCTCGGGCGCCAGATTCAGCGATCGCCCGATTTCCTTGTTGGACAGCCCGCGAGCGACGTAGCCCAGTATTTCGAGTTCTCGCGCGCTCAGTGTGCCCGGCGTTACCTTGGTGTCGGCATGACCCGGCGAAGACGATGGCGGGTGATCCGCTTCGTCGAAAGCCGACAGCACCGTGTCGATATACGTCGCGTGCCCGCTCGCGATTTCCGATGGCGCGCGGCGAAAGCGTTCCAGTAACGCACGCATCGGCGGTCCCTCGTCCACGAAGCTATTGATCATCCCCATCGCGCCGCCGATCCGCAGCGCGTTTCCCAGCGCGCCGAAAGCCTGGTCCGAAGCGCCGTTCTGCTCGTGCGCGAGAGCGAGCAGCAACGAAACGACGGCCTCGGTGTAGCGCCAGCCCAGTGCAACCAGATTGTCGAGTAAGCGCGAAAGAAAACCGACGGCGTCCGCGGCGGCATTTTCGGCGAGCAGAACACGGGCTTGCAGCACACAGTAGCTCGCCCACGTTTCCATTGCCGAGCCCCGTCGGCCTTCGCACATCATCGGTACGCTCGCGCTCAGCTCGTCGGCGACCTGACGCGCCTCGACCACCCTACCGTCGGCAAGCAGCTGCCGGACGGATTCCGCATCGCACGCGAGCTTCAGACGCAACCATCGACGGGTAATCGCGAGCTGTCGGCCGTCCTCGAGAACGGCCAGCGCCGGCCCCTTTTTGCCGTCGCGCCACAGCAGGCGCGCCGAGGTGAGCATATAGCGCATCAACGCGGCGAGCGGTGAGGTCTCCAGCGCGATGGTCATGCGAGCGTCGATCAACTTCCGCGCCTGGGACAATTGGTTGCACTCGTAGTAAATCGACGCAAGGCAACCGGAAACCGCGGCCGCGGCCGCCGACCACTCCCCCAGCTTGTCTTCGGAGTAGCGCATCGCGACCTCCATCACCCGCCTCGCATCGGGAAGATCGCCGTGTATCAGCGCGGCGACGCCGTACACCGCGTCGCGCAGCATATCCGCGCTGTTCGGCTTCTGGCTGAGTCCCACCTGATCGACCCGCGCTCTCCAGACGCGCGAGATATAGGCGAACTGCCCTCTATACATCAAGCCGAA
Organism: Paraburkholderia sp. BR10954; assembly: GCF_040965775.1. Lineage (NCBI taxonomy): Bacteria > Pseudomonadati > Pseudomonadota > Betaproteobacteria > Burkholderiales > Burkholderiaceae > Paraburkholderia > Paraburkholderia sp. BR10954. The sequence goes on along the minus strand of NZ_JBFRCK010000027.1, from coordinate 2,790 downwards.
AATCTCCGCGCTTTGCCCGTATTGGCGCACCCAGGGTTCCGCAGGCGCCGTCGATGCCTCGACGGCACGCCCGAGTTCCAGCGCATGCTCGCTGTCGTCGTTCACACAAGCGATCACCGCGCGGATCGCGTTGATCTCCGCCCACGCGACCTCGTTGGCTGCGGTCCGATCATCACGAGCCATACGCTCGAACTCGTCAGCAATCTCGCCGATCTCCGTCGACGCGCGCGCGGTTTCGAGCGACATTGCGAGTGCCCACGCTTTCGCCAGACGCAAGCGCAGTCGACTCGCGATCACGTCCGGCGGAAGTTTGCGAATCCAGCCCGGCAGCATGAACGGGTCGCCGCGTTGAAGCATCTCCATCGCACAGTTTTCGGCCCACTGCGCCGCCTGCCCGATGTCGCCCGCGGCCAGCGCATGTCGCACGGCTTCGGGCCACAGACGCGCCCGCGCGAACCATAGGCTGGCCCGACGATGCAGCAACGGAACCTGTCGTGGCGCCTGACGCATCAGTCGGCGGCGCAGCGCATCGCTCAGCAACGCGTGATAGCGATACCAGCTTTGCGCTTCATCGAGCGGCCGGATGAACACGTTATGACGCTCGAGCCAGTCGAGCTTCTCACCGCTGTCGCCTTCACCACCCATGACGTCGTCGCACAGCGTCGCGGTAAGCCGTTCGAGAATCGACGTGTACAGCAGAAACGTCTGCATGTGCGGCGGCAAATGCGCAAGCACCGTATCGTTCAGGTAGCGATCGATGCCGAATCGGGAACCGGCGAGATGACTGGCGAGCGCGACCACGTCATCGACCCGGTTCAGTCCGAGGGAAGCCAGCTGTAAGCCGGCAACCCATCCCTCGGTCGCGCTGTTCAATAACTCGACGCTGTTGCGGTTGAGCAGCGCATTACTGGTGTGGTGGAAAAACGCTTGAGCATCGTCGAGCGAAAAGCGCAGGTCGTCGACGGTCACACGCGAAAGTTTGTCGGGGGAGCGCAGCGCGCTCAGCGACAACGCCGGTTCGCCGCGCGCGCCGAGCAGCACGTGCAGGTTATCGGGCGCGTAGCGCAGCAGGCGCGACACGATCGCGAGAACGGGTTTCGCGCTCAGGCGGTCGACGTCGTCGAGCACGAGGAAAACCCCGCGGCCGTATGCGGCGATGTCATTGAGCAGCACTGAAATGACCGTTCTGACCGGCGTGTGTGCATCGTTATCGAGAAGTTGCTGCGCCCGCCATGCGATCTCCTTCGACGCCCGACAAAGCGTCGCCACCAGATAGGCGCCGAGTTGCTGCGGGTCGTCGTCTTCTCCATCGAGACTGAGCCACGCAACGGGACGCTTCTTTCTCGCTTGCGCTTCGCTCCATGCGGCAAGCAAAGTCGTTTTGCCGAAGCCCGCGGGCGCGGTCACGAGCGTAATGTGACGCGGACGTCGTTCATCGAGTCGCCGGAGCAAGCCCGGCCGTTGCACGCAACCCGCGGGAAGACGCGGCGGCATCATCTTGGTCTGGATCAGCGACACGATCCATTCACGCTCGAAACTATCAGCGGGTGTATTCATGGGTGGTCCTCTCACCGGCTATCCGTGAGAGGCATGGAGGGGTCGTTGTGAATTCGTCTCGAAGATACGCCGAACCGTGTGACGACTCAATGCAGAGCTGCGCAACGAGCCGCGAGGACCGGTATCCGCTTCGGGTCGCATAGGGTCTCGGGTCGAATCGCTAGCGCAGATTGCTTTGTGCGCGCTGCGCGGGCGTGTCGATCTCCGCGACGGGATCGTCCGGCTCGGAAACCTCGGACGCCTGCGCATACGCACTGCCGGTAGCGACCTCGTCGAGCCTGTAGCCGTGGGTATAGACGGTCGTCAATCGCACGCCGTTGTCCGGCCGCAGCGCCAGCTTGCGTCGAAGCCGGTAGATGTGCGTGTCGATCGTGCGCGAGGTACTGTCCAGTTCGCGGCCCCAGGCAAGCTTTGCCAGAAGCCGTTTGGAAACGACCCGTCCGACGTGCGCGAAGAAATAGGCGGCCACGTCGAATTCCTTTTCCGTCAACAGGATCGATTCGCCGTGCAGAAAAACACCGCGCTGCGTGACGTCGAAGATATACGGCCCAACGGCGATGGCGCTTTCCACTTTTATGCTGCGCCGTGTGCGACGCAACAGCGCGCCAACCCTTGCCCCCAGTTCTTTGGCCCGGAACGGCTTGACGACGTAGTCATCCGCGCCGGCGTCCAGCGCCTGCACGATCTCCGCTTCCAGAAGCCGTCTGGTCACGAACAGCACCGCGGGTTCGCGGCCCAGATGACGGCGTATCCAGTACAGCACCTCGAAGCCGCTCATGCCCGGTAGTTCCCAATCGAGCACCACGAGATCGACCTCGTTGGCCTGCAGAAAACTGATTGCGTCCTTGCCCCGCTCGACCTTGCTGATTCGATGTCCGGACTGTCCGATTTCCCTTTCGATCGAATCAGCTTGTGCGGGATCGTTTTCGACCAACAGGATAATCATCTATCACCTTTTTCCTTCTCGCTGCCGACTGGAAGACCGGCCTCCCACAAATGCGGCGGCAGGTAGGCGTGAGCGGCCAGTTGAGCCGGTCCGGTAGGCCTTGTTGAATTTCGAGAAGAAAGATAGAGCCAGTCGCTTTTCAAATCCCCCCCTTCGGGGACTGAGCTTTACCCACAAGTCCGCTTGTAAACTGGTTCGGACGGTGTTAACTTTCGCGCATTCAATTGATGTAGCGGCTGCGGATTGGCGATCGGAGACGACACGGCAGACTGGGCGAGCGAGGAATT
>NZ_JBFRCK010000026.1:0-131449 GCF_040965775.1 Paraburkholderia sp. BR10954 | reverse complement strand
GATCCTCAGGAAGCTGAGGCTTTTTTACGCCGCTGTTCTGGCCGCTTTGCTCAACCGCTCAATCGCTGTCGAATACCAGCCGTGAGGGCAAGCGCCGTCCAAAACGAATTATTCAGACCCGACTACTTAGTTATCACAAAAGTCATTTTCTTTTATGTTAAATGTACTTCGAGTACATTAAATCACCCGAGATCCTTCGCTGATTGGCTGGCACTCAGTGCAGTATCGCCCGCGACGAGATTGGTAATTGAACTCGTGATTGGATTGCGAAGGGAAATTATATTTTTCGAAATAAATCTGTATGCAAACAACAATTTCAGATCCGGGTAAGCGCACTTCTCATTTTCATCTAGCCGTTTAAAGTCATCTTTAAAATCCAGATTAATCGCGAAATTAAAATTTCCTCGTCAATCTATACCTGCCTGCCCCCAAAACTTTGCTGCGATTGGCTCAACATCCTCGATCACGAATTTTTTCCCGGTAAGCGCGGATACCTCCACTCGCGTCGCTCACCTTGAGTTTCATCATCCGTCGCGCTACATTGCCGCTCGCAGCATTCCGCACGGACTCCTGCGCACTCTGTAACTCGTACGTAAGGAAGCTCCGATGGGGCAACAGGCGGAAGGCAACGACGACACTCCCTGCAGCCCGGCCGGCCGCGACGCGTTCGCGCCGGTCGCGGGCGCCGCCGCGTTGCTGGTGGCCGCGACCGGCACGCTGAGCGCCGTCGACTTCCTGCCCGAAGACTTGCGCTGGTGCGCGCCGCTCGCCAGCGCATGGTGCAACGTGCTCGTCGTCGCGATCGGTGTGCTGCTCGCCGATCGTGCACGCCGCCATCCGCCGCACGGCTCGGCGGCCGGCCTGCTCATGAACTGGCTGCGCAGCGCATTCAGCCGCAAGCAGGAGCCGGAGCAAGTCGACAATCCGTGGCCGGCGATCGCCGCCGCGATCGACTGGCGGCCGTGGGCCGTCACCGCCGGCGGTGCGTTCTCCGTCGCGCTTGCCGCGCTCACGTGGCAGCCGCCGTCACCCGCGATGCTGGTTCGCGCAATGGCTGCGCCCGAACCCATGCTCGCGGCCGGTGCGGCCTGCATCGTCCTCGCCTTTCTTACACTGGTCGCCGAACGCCATCATGCGGCGGCCGCCAGCGGTTCAGCGGTATCCGCGTCGCTCACCCGGGTGTTGCGCGTCGCGCTCGTCACCGCGCTCGCGGGTGCGCTGGCCGCCGCATGGTTCGCATTCCGGCACCTCACGGCCGACTGGCTCGTGCAGGCGGTTGCGCTGCTCAATGCAGCCGTCGCCGCCGAACTGGCCCTGCGCGGCGTGCTGTCGTGGTTTGCGGTGCCGCGCGGCGCCGTCGTGCCAACCAGCGCGATCGCCGGGCTGCTGAGCCGGCGCTCGTCGCCGTTCGCGTCGCTCGGCGCCGAACTGCGCCATCGGTACGGCGTCGATCTGCGGCAGAGCTGGGGCTGGCGCAGCTTCGTGCGGCTGCTGCCCGGCGCGCTGGCCGCCACCGTTGCGTGCGCGTGGCTGCTCACCGCCCTCGTCGTGCTGAACCCCGAGCAGCGCGCGGTATATGAACGGTTCGGCGCGCCGGTCGGGGTCTGGCAGCCGGGCCTGCACGTCGGTTTGCCTTGGCCGTTCGGGCGCGCGCGCATCGTCGACAACGGCGCGGTGCACCAGGTCGCGATCGCGGGCAGCGCGAATGACGGTAGCGCCGATACGACGTCTGTGCCAGCCGATGGCCCGACGCCCGAACGCCTCGACCGTCTGTGGGATGTGCCGCATCCGTGGGAAACCACCCAGGTGATCGCCGGCGCGAACGGCGACCGCCAGAACTTCCAGGTCGTCAACGCCGACGTCCGGGTCGACTACCGGCTCGGGCTGACCGATGCCGACGCGCGCGCGGCGCTATATCGCACGATCGACCCGGAAAGCACGGTGCGCACGAGCGCCAATCGCGAACTCGTGCACTACCTCGCGTCGCATACGCTCGAAGCGCTGCTGGAAACCAATCAGGCCGCGATGGCCGATCAGTTGAAGCGCGCGATTCAGCAGCAGCTCGACCGGCTGCAAAGCGGCGTCGACGTGATCGCGGTCGTGATCGAGAGCGTGCATCCGCCGACCGGTGCGGCCGCCGCTTTCCACGACGTTCAGGCCGCGCAGATTCGCGCGCAGGGCAGCGTGGCGCAGGCACGCGGCTTCGCGGCCGGCCTGCTCGGCAACGCGCAGCAGCAGGGGTTCGAACGGGTCGCGCAGGCCGAAGCGCAGGCTGGCGATATGGTGTCGTCGGCGCGCGTGCAGCAGATCGATTTCGACGCCGACCTCGTCGCGTACCGGCTCGGCGGCCCCGCGTTTCCGTTCGAGTATTACCTCGACCGGCTGCAACGCGGCCTGCGCAACCCGCGCATGACGATCATCGACGACCGGCTTGCCGACGGCACGCGGGCGACCGTCGATCTTCGCAATACTCCTGCCGGCGATCTGGCCGGCATCCATTGACATGTCGCGGCGATATCCGCACGGGCGGCGCAACACGGCGGCAGGCCGTGCCGCCGCCCGGCACGCGGACGACGCCGCACCCGGGGCGACATCGTGAGTCTGTTTCATTCGCACGCGCATGATCATGCGCACCACGGCCATGGCCACGACCACCACCAAGTGCATCACGGCGCACCGCAGCCGCCCGGCGCGTTCCGCCTGCGCGTCGCCGTCGCGCTGCTGTGCGTGCTGGTCGCGCTCGCGGTTGCGAGCTTCGTACAGGTGCGCGCCGGCGAGGCATCGGTCGTCACGCGCTTCGGGCGGCCCGTGCGCGTGCTGCTCGAACCCGGGCTCGCGTGGCGCCTGCCTGCGCCGATCGATGCGGTGACGCCCGTCGACCTGCGCCTGCACACCACCTCGAGCGGCCTGCAGGACGTCGGCACCCGCGACGGGCTACGCATCATCGTCGAGGCGTACGTCGCGTGGCGCGTGCCAGCCGATGCGCGCGACATCGGGCGCTTCATGCGCACAGTCGGCAACGAGCCGGACGAAGCGGCGCGGCAGATCCGCTCGCTCGTCGGCTCCGCGCTGCAAACGACGTCCGCCGGATACGATCTGGCGTCGCTCGTGAACACCGATCCGGCCCAGGTGAAGCTCGGTGAATTCGAAGATGCACTGCGCCGGCAGATCGACGCGCAGCTTTATGCGGCTTACGGGGTGCGCGTTGCCCAAGTCGGGCTCGAACGGCTCACGCTGCCGGCCGCCACGCTTGCCGCGACAGTCGACCGGATGAGCGCCGAACGCGAGACCGTCGCCGCGCAGCGTACCGCGGACGGCAATCGCGAGGCCGCGCAGATCCGCTCGGACGCCGAGCGCGACGCGCGCATCGCGCTGGCCGATGCTAACGTGAAAGCGGCCGGCATCGAAGCGCAGTCGCGCAAGGACGCGGCCGACATCTACGGCAAGAGCTATGCGGGCAACCCGCACCTGTACACGATGCTGCGTTCGCTCGACACGCTGAACGCGGTGGTCGGCACCAATACGAACCTGATCCTGCGCACCGACGCCGCGCCGTTCCGCGTGCTCGTGGAGGGCCCGACCGACGGGTCGGGGCAGGCGCCGCCGGCACCCAAAGCGCACAAGGCCGCGCGATGAGCGAGCCGTCCGCACCGCCGCTCGGGCCGGGCGCGCAGGCCGTGCGCCTGTCGTTCTGGTTCATCGCCGCGCTCGCGGTGCTCGCCGCAGGCACATGGGCCGGCTCGAACATCCGGCGGATTCCGGCGGACAGCCGCGCGGTCGTAATGCGTTTCGGCGCGCTCGTGCGCACCCAGGACGCCGGGCTCGTGATCGCGTGGCCGCAGCCGTTCGAATCGGTCATGCTCGTGCCGGGCGCCGCGCGCGTGCTCGAGCAGCGGATCCGCTCGCTCGACCGCGATCCGCGGGCGCTCGCGCGATCCGCGCAGGGTGTCGCGCGACTGCCCGACGCGTTGGCCGGTTCAGGCTACGTACTGACCGGCGACGGCGGCGCGGTCGCGTTGAGCGCGGTGCTCTATTACCGGGTCAGCGATCCGTACGCGTATGTGCTGCAGCAGGACCGTCTCGATGCGGCGCTCGAGCGGATCGTGTCCGCGTCGGCCGTCGAGGTCGCGGCGACCCGCGATCTCGACGCGATCCTGGTCGCGCGGCCCGAGCAACTGGCCGCCGACCGGCAGATGGCCGCGCGTCGCGAACGGTTGCGCGGCGATCTCGCCGACGCGATCGCGCGGCACCTGCGCGCACTCGATGCGGCGCACGCGGGGTTCGGCGTCGAAGTTGCGCGCGTCGACGTGCAGCCCGCGTTTCCCGGCGCGGCGGCCGACGCGTTCAACGCGGTGCTGACGTCGCTACAGGTCGCCGAGCGCACCATCGCCGAAGCACGCACCGCCGCGGAACAGCGGCGCCAGGACGCGCAGCAGGATGCCGACCGGATCGTGCAGGACGCGCAGGCCCACGCGGCCGAACGCGTCGCGACCGCGCAGACCGACACGCTTGAAATCCGGCAACTCGCTGCAACGCTCCGCGAGAACGGCGATCCGGGGCTGCTGGCACGGCTGTATCGCGATCGCGTGCAGCGCGTGCTGTCGAAAGCCGGGCGCGTGACGACGATCGATCCGCACGACACCTCGAACCTGATCCTGCCCGGAAACGCCCGATGAATTCGCTCGCCGAACCGGCCACGCAGCCGGACGCCGCCCCCGCAGGTACGACGGCCTACGCGCTGTCCTCCGACGAGCGCCGCACGATCACGGGCCAGATCGCGCTGGCGCTGCTCGCGGGCGGCCTGCTCGTGCTGTCGTTCGCGTGGCGCATGCTGTCGGGCGGCGGAGAAACGCTCGCGCAACTCCTCGCCGCGCTCGCATCGCTGATCGTCGCGGGGCCGGTGTTCGCGAGTGCGTGGCACAGCCTGCGTGTGCCGAGCCTGCACGGCGTGACCGATCGCCTGATCGCGCTCGCGATGCTGGCCGCGTGGGCGATCGGCGACATGACGACGGCCGCGCTGCTGCCGATCGTGATGACGTTCGGCCATGCGCTCGAAGAGCGCAGCGTGCTGGGCTCGCAGGAAGCCATCCGCGCGCTCGGCCGGCTGACGGCCGGCCGTGTGCGCCGCATCGGCGCCGACGGCAGTGTGGTCGAAGTCGCGTACGACGCGTTGCGCGCGGGCGACCGCATCGAAGTGGTGGCCGGCGCCCGCATTCCGGTCGACGGCATCGTGGTGGCGGGCACGTCGAGCGTCGACAACGGGCCGATCACCGGCGAATCCGTGCCGCACGACACCGATGCGGGCAGCGCCGTTTATGGCGGCGCACTGAATCTCGACGGCGTGCTGCGCATCGAAGTCACTCACACCGGCAAGGATTCGACGCTCGGCAAGATCATCGCGCTGATGCAGCATGCGGAGCAGGCGAAACCCCCCGTCACGCAGGTCCTCGAGCGGCACATGGGCGCGTATCTCGCGCTCGTCCTGCTGATGGCGGCGATCGTCTGGTTCGCGTCCGCGAATGCGTCGGCGATGCTCGCGGTCATCGTGGCCGCGTGCCCGTGCGCGCTGGTGCTCGCCGCGCCGTCCACGGCCATTGCCGGGATCGCGGTCGGCGCGCGGCACGGCATCCTGTTTCGCAATGCCGCGTTCCTCGACAAGATCGCCGAAGTCGATTCGCTCGTGATCGACAAGACGGGCACGCTCACCCGCGGGGAATTGCAGGTCCGGCAGGTGTGGCTGCAGCCCGGTGTCGACGCCGCGCAGGCGCGTGCGCTGGCCGCGCGGCTCGGCGAAAGCAGCGCGCATCCGGCGAGCCGCGCGCTCGTCCGTGATGCCGCCGCGTCCGGCCTCACGGGCGCCGGCGTTGCGCCGTTCGAATGCACGCGGGAATTGCGCGGGCTCGGCGTCGTCGCCGACACGCCGGCCGGCACGGCGGTACTCGGCCGGCCCGCGCTGCTGGCCGACCATGCCAGTGACTTGCCGCCGGTCCCTGACGGTTTCGACGGGCCGCTCGTCGGACTCGTGCTCGGCGGGCGGCTGCTCGCGTGGTTCGGTTTTGCCGACACGCTGCGGCCCGACGCGCGCGAAGCGCTCGCCGAGCTGCGGACGCTGGGCCTCGCGCGGCAGACGCTGCTGACGGGCGACCTCGAGCGCGTCGCCGGCAAAGTCGCGGCCGAGACGGGTATCGAGACGGTGGTCGCACAGGCGCTGCCGCACGACAAGCTCGATTACGTGATGCGCGAGATCGGCGCGGGCCTGCATCCGCTCGTCGTCGGCGACGGGCTGAACGACGTGCTGGCGATCAAGGCCGGCTCGACGAGCATCGCGATGGGCGAGCGCGGCGTCGACATTGCGATCGCGTCGGCCGATATCGTGCTGCTGGGCGACGATCTGCGGCGGATTCCGACCTGCATCCGCCTCGGCCGGCAATGCCGGCGCACGGCGACGACCAATGCGGCGATCGGCCTCGCGTGGACGCTCGCGGTGATCGCGCTCGCCGCGACCGGCATGCTCGGCGCAGTGTGGGCCGCGATCCTGCACAACGTCGGCACGTTCATCGTGATCGCCAACGCGGGCCGTCTGCTGCGGATCGACGACTCCCCCAGCTCGGCGTTCGCTCCTTAGCTTCTGTCCAGGACCAGCCACGCCATTTAACGGTCGCGCCAGCTACTCACGCCTTCACGAAATCGAGCCTCGATGTTTCTGGGTCGAGCAATAACGCGAACCCAGCATCACTGTTGTAACGCAAACACGGTTCGTCGATATCTGGCACAGCAAATTGCCACGATTTTGTGCAAGCTCTCGCTGGGTCGATAACTCAGTCAGCAAGTCATTGATTAAAAGCTGGCGTGAGCCCGCTATATCCATCACACCCCCAACTGGATAAAGATGACAGGCCGCGCTCTGTCCGTCCCCGTCGAAGAGATTCGCGCGCGGCCCCGATGTCTGGGAGATCCAAATGGCTGATACTTGCGTTAGATAAGAACGCAGTTTCATTGCACCTGTTCCGCAGCTCCATCTCCGACATCGGACATTCGAAACCGGCCAGGTTTCGCCGCAAGCTGAAGCCTGGCGGACCGCCAGTCAGTCAACGACTGGATGCGTTGTCGCTTCGCAGTCGCTAGCGAAGACTGCGCATTCAACAATTCGAGTATGTTCCCCACGCCAACCTGATATCGATGCTGCGAGGCCTCGTAAGATCGGTGCGCCACGTCCAGCAACATCGCCGTGTTGCTCAGATTGTCCGTTGCTGCCTTTAGCGCCTGATAGCTCGTCCATACGTCGAGCCCCACCTGCTGCTCGACCTCATCAAGCGCATAGCGCTGCAAGTCGGTTCTCGCTTCGGCTTCGTGGATCTGATACGTTCGCGTAAATCCCTCAAAAATAGCGATAGTCAACTGAAACCCCAGATACCATTCGCGCCCGTTGGCGGGAAACTGCGGTACGCCCAGCTGGAGCGTGGTCGGCTGGTTGTTCCAGCTGTACTTGCTCACAAAGCTCAGGCTAGGCAGGCCCTCGGAGCCTCTCGCCCATTGCCGCAAATGCAGTAACTGAAACGCGTTTGCTGCCGGCAAGGGCGCGGCTATTCATCGAATTCCTGAAGGCGCGATTGCGTGAGCTGTAGCCAGGCGCCGTCAGGCAAGTGATTGCTCCGCGCAGTACGACGACTCGCGCGATAATCCGGCGCAGTTTGAGCACTGCTTCATGTCGACAACCGTATCGCTTTTGTACCTGCCAGTCGTTTGGAAGAAAAATGGATAAATTCGACGCAATGCGCGTGTTTGTGCGCGTGGTGGAATCGGGAACCTTTACGAAAGCCTCCGAGACCCTCAACCTCCAGAAGGCGACCGTCACGCGACTGGTCAAGATGCTGGAAGATGATCTGGCTACGAAACTGCTCAATCGCACGACCCGGCGCGTCACCGTGACGCCTGACGGCGCGGCCTATTACGACCAGGCCGTGCGCCTCCTGGCCGACCTCGAGGAGCTGGAAAACTCCATGACCGGCGCCAGGTTCAATCCAAAAGGCCGACTGCGCATCAATCTTCCGCGTCCGCTGGCCCACTCGGTGGTGGTGCCTGCACTGCCTGATTTTTTCGCGAGATACCCGGATATCGACCTGGAGATCGGTGCCAGCGACACGCCTGTCGACCTGTTCGCGGACAACGTGGATTGCGCAATCCGCATCGGAACCGTAGCCGATCAATCGCTGGTGGCGAGACGGATTGCTCTCAGCCATTTCGAACTCTGCGCATCGCCGGATTACTGGAAAAAGCACGCCAAGCCGCAGCATCCGAGCGAGATCGATCTTCACCATACGGTGATCCACATGATCTCGGCGAGAACGGCCAGACCATTCCCTATCATGGCCAGTCGCGGCAGCGAAACCGTCAATATCCAGGGCAAAAAAACCCTCCTCTGCAACGATGTATCGACCTGCACGGACCTTGCCAGAACCGGACTGGGCATCATCAGTGGCGGAACATTCATGACCGCACCGCTGATTGCCTCGGGCGAACTGGAGAGCTGCCTCGAGCTTTGGCAGCTTCCGCCAATGCCGGTATCGATCGTCTATCCGCCGAATCGGCATATCAGCAACAAAGTGCGTGTTTTCGCGGACTGGATCATCGAGCTATTTGCCCGGCATCCATCCCAGAAATCGTCGTAATTCTGGTTCGATTCAGGGGGGTATTCGACAACAATCTTTTGATAAAGCAGGAGTTTCTCAAACGGGTCCAGCTTTTTACACTGCTTTCGACGACGGGGCAACGCTCCGGTGTCCACATCCCACCCAGTCTTATGCGGAAGCAGATCATGAAAACGACAGACACAATGCCGGATCTACCGTCGACGCGGCCGGCGAATTCGCAAGGCGGTCTTGCCCGCGCGCTGACCCGCGGGACGACCGCCGGCGTGGCAGCCGGCTTTATCGTGCTGGTCCCGGTTTTAATCCTGCAGCTGGCGCGAGGCATCGGCGTCATTCCGGAAATGCAGTTGGCGGCCAGCAGCCTGATCGGCATGGCCGCCTACGAAGGCACCACCGGCCTTATTCTGGGTACCCTGCTTCACTTCTTTGTATCGATCGTTCCGGCAATCGCCTACGCTCTGGTCGCGTCGCGCCTGCCGGTCGTGAAGCGCCTCGCGTGGCTCGGCGGCCTGCTACTCGGCATCATCGTATTTTTTTTCATGGGCTTCGTCGTGTTGCCGCACAGCGCGTTCATTACACCTCCATCGGTATCGCCGATGCCCTTCCTGCCCGCCCTGCTCATCCATATGTTTGGTCTCGGTCTGCCGATCGCGCTAATCGTGCGGCGCGGATAATTTCCGCCTGAATCGACGCAAATCAAGCCACCCCTTCCATACCGGATACGTAGCAGTATTTAATTTATTCAACGCCATCTTCTAAAAAAGGAAATAAAAGATGATCGCCATTACTGGGGCCAACGGAAACCTTGGCCGACTGATTGTCAAAGGCCTTCTGCAAGCCGTCCCTGCCGGCCAAATCGTCGCGGCAGTCCGGAGCCCTGAAAAGGCTGATGACCTGCGCGCTCTTGGCGTTCAGATACGCGAGGCAGATTACGATCGTCCGCAAACGCTTGTCGAGGCGTTCAAGGGTGTGGAGAAGCTGCTGCTTATCTCGGCGGTACAACTGGGCGAACGATTCCGGCAACATCGCGCGGTGATCGACGCCGCAAGGCAAACGGGCGTGAAGCTGATTGCCTACACCAGCCTGCTACGCGCCGACACGTCCAATCTGATTCTTGCCGACGAGCACAACAGGACGGAAGCGTATTTGAAGAATTCGGGCGTGGATTTCGTGGTGTTACGCAACGGTTGGTACGTCGAGAACCATACCAGCGGACTTGCGGCAGCGCTCGCCAATTCGGCAATCATCGGCAGTGCAGGAGAAGGTCGATTTGCCGCTGCGTCTCGCGCCGATTTTGCAGATGCCGCGGTGACCGTCCTCACGCAACCCGGCCACGCCAACCAGACTTATGAACTTGCGGGAGACCATGCCTATTCGCTGGCGGAACTGGCCGCGGAAGTGTCGAAGCAAACGGACCGAACGATCGAGTACAACCACTTGCCCGCTTCCGATCTTGAGGCCGCGCTGCTGGGCTTCGGTCTGCCGAAGATGATTGTCGATGTCGTCGTCGATGCCGACCTGAAAGCATCGGCAGGCGAACTGAATAGCGACTCTCGCGATCTTTCCAGGCTTCTCGGACGGAGCACTACGACGCTGACCGAGGCGGTTAAAGTGGCGTTGAGGGGCTGATTGGTTACCGACGCCCTGGAGAAGCTGATCATTCGCACGAGCTTGATGAAAAGATCGCGAGTGGCTTTAATCCGACCGCCGCATGCGGCGCGAAATAGCCGAGCAGCACGCCGGCGGTGATGGCGGCCAGCACCTAAACATAGAGCACCGTGTAAAACGGTTTGCGTCATGTGTCTTCTCCCCTTTCGAGGCAAAGAAATACCCCTTCTTCGATCGAAAGGGAATCGGTTCTGCCAAAGCAGAAAAACCGCCGCGGCACGCGACGGATGTGCGGTTACATCGCTTGCGCCCACGGATGCCGTGCAAAATGTCGCTGTTCGAACGCCTCGATCGCGGCGAGGGAGTCGAGCGTCAGATCGACGGTATCCATGCCGTCGATCACCATGCGCTTGTGGCGCGCGCCGATCGGATACGCATACTGTTCGTCCGACGCGGATCTCACCGTCTGTCGTTCGAGATCAATCGAGATCGGTGTGCCGGGCGTTGCGATCGCCTCGCGCGTCAACGCATCGACGGAATCGCGATCCAGTTGCACGAGCAGCAAGCGGTTATTCATCGCGTTGGAATAGAAGATTTCCGCGAAGCTCGGCGCGATCACCGCCTGAAAACCGTATTGCTGCAAGCCCCACACCGCGTGCTCGCGGCTCGATCCGCAGCCGAAGTTCGCGCCACCGAGCAGGATGCGCGCGTTACCGTAGGCGCGCTGGTTGAGCACGCAGTCCGCGCGCGGCGCGCCGCGCCCGTCGAAGCGCAGGTCGTACAGCAGACCGTCGGCGAGACCCGCCTTGTCGATGATGCGCAGGAACTGCTTCGGCATGATCTGGTCGGTGTCGAGGTTGTCGGTCGGCAACGGGGCGGCGCTGCCTTGAATGGTGGTAAGCCTGGTCATGATGCGGTTGCCTCCAGCGTGCGGACATCGGTGATGCAGCCGGTCATCGCGGCAGCCGCCGCCATCGTCGGACTCATCAGATGCGTGCGGCCGCCGCGTCCCTGGCGGCCTTCGAAATTGCGGTTGGTGGTGGACGCGCAGCGTTCTCCGGGCGCGAGCACGTCGTCGTTCATCGCGAGGCACATCGAGCAGCCGGGCTCGCGCCATTCGAAGCCCGCGTCGATCAGCGTCTGCGCGATGCCTTCCTCTTCGGCCGCCCGGCGCACGCTGCCCGAACCCGGCACGACCATCGCGCGCACGCCTGGCGCGACGCGCTTGCCGCGCACGATCGCGGCCACCGTGCGCAAGTCTTCGATGCGCCCGTTGGTGCACGAGCCTTTTTCAGGAAGGCGATCAAACATCAAGGCCCGCCACCGAAGACCATCACGCCTGACGGCTATGCGGCCTCTTCGTCTGCTATTGGCCTCACGCGACAGCTGGCCGCAGCTGACTTTCACCGGCGCAACAGTGTGCGACCGCGTCAGCCAGGAGCTGATGTGACGAGGGACGTTTGTAGACGGGAACGACAGCCGGCGTTCCCGTCAACCTCTCCCGCAGGAAGTGCACAAACCGTCCCGTTTTCGATGTCTAGATCTTCGCGGTAAAGGTCAGGCCAAACACACGCGGATCTCCATACAGCACGGGATAAGCGCCGTACGACGGAATCAACTCCAGCTTCTTGTAGACCTTATCGGTCAGATTCGTCACGTAACCGGTCAAAATGTATTTCTGATTCGACGACGTATACGACACGTGCGCGTTCATGACGGTATAACCCGATTGCCACAGTTGCGGCACGGTCTGACGCGTCGCACTGAAGTACTCCTTGCTTCGATAGTTGATATCTCCGCCAAGCGAGATCGTACCCACGGGGAATGGCACCCGGTATTCCCCTCCCACATTGATGGTCGTGTGTGGTGAGCGAGCAAACGAATTGCCGACAGCCGTTGGCACATGATCAAACCCGGTGTAACGCGTGTTCAACAAACCGAGGTTGGCGAACAGATAGAGACTATTGAGCGGCTGCGCTCTCAGCTCGAGTTCGAAACCATCGGCCCGTCCCTGTCCCGCGTTCGAAAGTGTGGAAACCGGTGCGCCGCCCAGCGGATTCGGCGCGAGCGCGAACACCTGAATATCGCGGTAGTCATAGTGGAAAACGGTCGCGTTCGCCGTCAAGCGCTTGTCGAACCATTCGCTCTTGATACCTGCCTCATAGGCGGTCAGGTATTCCGGCGTGACGGTGGACACGGTGCTCTGTGTATACGCACTGCCGTTATAGCTGCCTGAGCGGAATCCGCGTGCATAGCGGAAATAGGCCCGCACGTTCTCGGTGATCGCGTACTCCGGCGTCAGGTCCCAGGTCGGCGCCCTCCACGTATTGGTCTGATTTTGACGGGCACTGACCGTGAGCGGTGACGTGATCGACGAGGGATTCCACCAGTTGTTCACATCGCTGAACGAGACAGGCCCGCTGTTCTGCAGCCCGGTCAGATTGATCGACTTGCGCTCGACGGTGTAGCGCAAGCCACCGGTCAGATTGAAACGATCGGTGAACCGGTATTTGACGCTACCGAACACGGCCGCGCTTTGCGTATGTTGCGTCAGATCCGTCGCATGATAAAAGGTCGCAGCCGGGCCGCCCGGCGCATCGGGCAAACCCGCGCCGGCGCCCTGCTCAGTCAGTTCTTCGGTGAAGAAATGCGCACCGCCGATCCAGCTCAGGCGCTCGTTCTGCGGCGACTCGATACGGAATTCCTGAGAGAACTGATGTGCCGCCAACGTATCATGCGAGCGGGCCGCGTCGTAGGGCGAGTAGTCTTCGTCGTCCTGATACCATCGGTTCAGCCCTTCCAACGCGGTAATCGAGGTCAGCGTAAGCTGGCTGTTGACATGCCAATGGGCAGTGATCGAGCCGCCATAGGTGTCGATGTGATCGCTCGAAGGCGCGTTCAGATTGACCGTGTACGGATCGGACGAACCTACGAACCCGAATTGATTCGCGCCGTTTGCCCCAGTGCCCTGCGCGTGCCACGGATCGCCGCCGCCCGTGTAATTGCGGCCATGAATATTCAACAGGAAATCGGAATTCGAAGTAGGCACGGCCAGTAACTGGAAGCGCACGGCATTGTCATGGAATCCGCCAAACCGGCCACCCGCAGCGGTATTGGTGAAGAAGCTGTCGCCGTTCTCGTGATAGACGGAAAGCCGGGCCGCGAGTACATCGTTACTGCCGATCGGACCGCCAATCGCCGCCTCCGCCAGACGGCCGTTGTATTGACTGATCCCCACCTTGCCGTAGCCGTCCACGTCGAAGGCCGGTTTCTTCGAGTTGACACTGACCGCGCCGCCAATCGTATTTTTCCCCCACAGCGTGCCCTGCGGACCTCGCAATACCTGGATGTTGTCCAGGTCGAATAGCGGAAAGCCCTGGCCGAATACGCTGTTGATGTAGACATCGTCAAAATACACGCCGATCGGGCTAAGCGAAAGATCCGACGGATCGTTGCTGCCTACGCCGCGCAGAAACCAACGTGGGCGTTCGCGGCCTTCTGTGGACTGCGCGGTGAAGTTTGGCACGAACTTGGTGATGTCGTTGATCACGCGCAGTTCGTTGCTTCTGATGAAGTCGCCGCTTAGCGCGGTCACCGCCACCGGCACTTCCTGAATATTCTCCCGGCGTCGGCGTGCGGTCACCGTCACTGTACTGAGGTTGGCGACCGGTGTGGCCGCGTTCCTGTTCGCTGCTTTTGGCTCTGCCTGCACGGCCGCGCCGCTCTGATCATTTGAGTTATCCGCCGCTGAATTATCGGCAGCCCAGGCCGGTGAAACGAACAGTCCACCAGCCAGCACTCCCCCGAGCGCAACCACGAGTGTTTTTCTCTTGAGCATCGACTACCCTATCCTTATTCAATTGTTGTTGGTTTGCGCTCGCACCAGACCCTGACCCGTACACGATCGATGCGACACGCATCTAGTCTTTATTGCAAGTCGGATGCCAGGCGAAGCGGTCCGCCGCACAAGGGCACTAAGAAGAGGAAGACGCTGAGTTGCTGCTGGCGCACCGGCCGGATGGTGTTGAGGTGTTGCGTCGGCAACACCTCAACAGCTGGATCGAATCAGGCAGCGAGGCGGAATAAAGACATTGGAGAAATTCGTCTGATCGCGGCGCGGCACGATAGGCTGCGACTTGGTTGCACTACTGAGCACTTCGACCTGGAAGCTCTCTCGGATCTCGGCGAACCCGATCAGCGCGCGAAACCGATCCTCTCAAGTTGGGCGGGAAACGCGCTCGGGCACGGTGGTAAATCGATGTGATTGCGCCAGCGCTCGCGGATCGACCCATGCGTGAATGTCGAAGTCGTTGGGCAGAAAGTCGTAGTCGACAAGAAAGCGTTTGAAGTCGTCGAGCGCGGCAACCGACGCTTCATCCAGATCCGTGCGCAAACGTCGATGCACGTCGTCGCCATAACCGAGACGCAACCAGTCATCACCGGAACCGGTGTCACGGCCGAGATAGCCGAGCACCTCCTGCTTGTGTTCGCGTGCCCAGCCATCCACGTCGATCACGCGTGCGAGAAAGCGGCTGACGATCTCAGGATGCCTCTCGAGGGTAGTCGCATTGACGGTCAGCGGACGCGGCGAGCCGTTGTTGATGCGCACCTTCGGTTCAGGATGAAAGCCGATATCGACCACTATCCGGGCGCCGATCAGGTACGCGCTTTCCAGACCGAGCGATCCCTTCACATAGATTGCGTCGACTTCGCCGCGCACCAGCGCCGCGATCTCAGCGGAATACAGACGGCGGCTGCTAACGCTGCCGGGATTGCTGAACGAAGCGGCTGGCAGCGCGCCGGCCCCCGCAGGCTCACGCAGACCGGTCGCCGCGACATCGACGAGTTCGATGTCCTGCACCGTCAGACCTTCGAGCTCGAGCACGCTGAGAAAGCCGCGCAACGCCGCTGCGCGAAAGATGTCGATGCGCTCGCCTGCGCGCTTTGGCAAGCCGATGCGCCGGCCGCGCAGGTCTCTGGCCGTGCGAATGCCGGAGTCGGGTAGCGCCACGATCGCTTGTGCTTCGTCGACCCAGGTCAAGGCAATGACACGCGTGTCGGCACCCGCCGAACGCGCCCACAACGCAGGAATGCTGCCGCCCTGGCGAAACGAATTGTCGAGGGTGTGTTCGACATGCGAAGCGCGCAGCGCGGCATGCTGCGCCTCCTGCAACGACCGGACGGTGATGCCGTCGCGTGCGAATTCGTCGTCGAGCCAGCCGAGATGCGCAGCGATGCCGAGCGGCGTGGGCACCGGGCAACGGGTGTACCAGATCGACTGGATGTTGTCTGAAACCGGGGTGCTCATGAGTTGTTCCATTCAGGTTTGGCGGGAGCGCGGCGATGCTCAACCGTTGTTCGTCGTCAGCACGGAAAGCCGCGTGATGCCGGCATGTTCGATTGCCGCCATCAGCTTTGCGACGGTGCCGTAGGGCACTCCTTCGTCGGCCTGCAGATTCAGCGCGACATCCGGATCGCGGGCCTTCAGCGCGGTCAGTTCCGTGCCGATGAGGCGCAGATCGACTGGCCGCTTATCGAGGTACACCACGCCTTTCGCATCGACGCTGACAGTCACGCTCGGCTTCTGGTCGGCCGGTGCCGTAGCGACCGTTTTGGGCAGGTTCACATGCACCGCATTGTTCAGCAGCGGCGCCGTGACGATGAACGCGACCAGCAGCACCAGCATCACGTCGACGAGCGGCGTGATGTTGATCTCGCTCAGCACGTCGTCGTTATCGGAAGAAGAAGAGAAGGCCATTATGCGAATACCTCCTTCACCGGCTTGAGGTCCGGCTGGGTGCGCGTCGGCGTGCCCTGCACACGAAAGCCGGCTTTCTGCGCAAGCGTGACGAAATCAGTAGCGAAGCTGTCGAGATCGGCATTTGCCGCTTTCACGCGCCGCACGAAGAAGTTGTAGCTGAGTACGGCCGGTACCGCGACCGCGATGCCGATACCGGTCGCGACCAGTGCTTCGCCGATCGGTCCTGCCACGACGTCGATGCTGGCCGACGCGCTGTGCGTGATCGCCGTCAGCGCATGAATGATGCCGAACACCGTGCCGAACAGGCCGACAAACGGCGCGGTGCTGCCGATCGAAGCAAGCACCGCGAGCCCCGCTTCGAGCCGGCGCCGCTCGTTCTGGATCTGCTGACGCAAGTGCCGTTCGAGTAGATCATGACGGCTCCAACTGTGTTCGAGATCCTGACCGCTGCCTTCATCGGCTTGCCGCAGGGATTCAAAGCCGGTTGCAGCGACCCGGCCCACCGGGCTCACGCCGCCTGCCAACGTGGCCGCCGCCTGGAAATTGCTGGCCGCCCAGAACTGCTTCGCGAAGCGGCGGCTCTGCAGGCTGGCCCGCACGCTTTGCACTGCCTTGACGACGATCAGGGTCCACGTCACCACCGAGAAGATCCCCAGCAGCCATAGCGCGCCCTGCACGATAAGAGTCGTTGAAATGCCATTCATGATCGATTCCTTTTGATTCCATTCTGATGCGTTTAAGGAGAGGTCCGCGCGAATCGGGAGTCCGATCCGCAGCATGGTTCATCACCCCAGCTTGAAGTCGATGGGCACATTGACCCAGCCATCGACTGCTTCGTCTCCTCGCTTTGCCGGCACGAAAATCCAGCGCCGCACAGCAGCCAACGCGGCCTCGTCGAGCATCTTGCGGCCGCTGCTTGTCCTGATATCGACCGAGTCCGGTTTGCCGTTCGCCAGCACGTGCACGCGCAGCAGCACGTGCCCTTCCCACCCCTGATCCTGCGCGATGGGCGGGTAGTCGGGCGCTGGGTTATGTAGATAGGCAGCGTTGCCGATCGGCGCGGTCTCTGCTACGGGGGCTGGCGCTCCAGTCGACGGTGAAGCGGCCGGTGCGGCGGCAACGACGTTTTCCGCAGCCGCCGCGGCTTGCGGTGCCGCCTGCGTCGGCTGTACCGGTGAAGGTGCGGGCTGCCGCGCGGCTTGCGTCGTCCGCGACCGCGGCTGGACCGCCTGTTTGACTGGCTGCGGCGGTTGCTGCTGCGGCGGCGGTGCCTGTTTTGCCTGTGGCAACGGCACCGGCGGCCGCGTCAGCTCCACCGTCATCGGTAAAGGCCTGGGTGGCACGACCAGAGCGCTCGTCTCATGCCGATTCCGGTTCGCCCCTAGCAACGCCGCATGCAGTGCAAGCACCACCAACGCTGCGCCGCCGATCTCCACCGCCGCGCGACTCGTGGTCCGCGCATCACGTCGCACCGTGGGCGATGGCCGCGGGGGCATCCGCGCCGTGCCGCCTGTACCGCTGCCGCGCACCGGCGCGTCGCTCCGATGTGTCGCATGGCGCCGCGCGTGCGGCACCGGGCTCTCCATGGTCAGAAATGTCACGCTCTACTCCTTCTATCGGCGCGCCGCATTGCGACGCATCTCCCTACGCAACCCAGGCACGCTGATATTTCGACGCGTCCGTGATCGGTTTCGGGTCGATCCATGCACGCGCATCGAAGTCGTGTTCCAGAAAGCCCCACTCGAACAGGAAGTCCTTGAAGGCCACCAATCCGTCGATCGAGGTTTGCGCAAGATTGGTTTCCAGATGGCGGTGGACTTCACCGCCGTACGCATAGCGCACCCACTCGTCCGAGGAACGGGTTTCCCGGCCGATGTATGCCACCGTCTCGGCGGGATGCCGGGTCGCCCAGTCGCCCGCGCCGACCACCACCGACACGAAACGGCTCACCAGATCGGGACGCTCGTCGATGAGGGCCTGATCCACCGTCAGCGTGCGCGGCGTGCCATTGCCGATCCGCACCAGCGGGTCGGGATGCGCACCGAGATCGATGACCACTAGTCCATTGATCAGATGCACCGTCTCAAGCCCCGCCACGCCCTTGACGAAAATCGCGTCGACTTCGCCACGCACCAGCGCCGCGACTTCGAGCCCATATTCATGCGGTCCGCGAAACGGTGAGACGGTGCCGCTACGTGGTGCCGCATCGTTCGGACCGGTCGCGACGCGGGCATCGTCGTTGCTGCGTGCCGGTTCCAGCAGATCGATCCACTGTGCGTCGCCATGACCCAGCCCTTCCAGTTCCAGCGCAGTCAGAAAACCCTTGAGCGCTGCCGCGCGCCAGAAGTCGATGCTGATCGCGTGTCGCGGCAAACCCAGACGCCGGCCGCGCAGATCGCGCGGATGCTGGATGCCTTTGCCTGGCAACGTGACGATCGCCTGAAACTCGTTGGTCCACGAGAGACCGACCACTCGCGTCGCGGCCCCTCGCGAACGCGCCCACAGCGCAGGAATATTGCCGCCCTGGCGAAACGACGACGGCAGGCTGTGATCGAAATGCGACTCGTAGATCGCCGGCTCCCGAGTCTCCTGGAGCGAATTCAGCGTGATGCCGTCGGGCCCGAACTCCTCGGCGAACCAGCCACGATGAACCGCAATTCCAAGCGCTGTCGGCACGGGACAGCGGGTGTACCACAGTGCATCGCACGTCGCGGCTCGCGCAACGGTTGTACTCATCGTCGGATTCCTTGCTTGTTGTTGTGTGCGGCTGCCTCCTCTTAGAAGCGCAGCCACTTCCGTTACGCCGTCGCGACGCGCAGCGCCGCTGCGTTCCTGCCTGCGCCGATCGCGCCGGCCACCAGCGGCAACACTTCCTCGCCTACTCGATACGCTTCTTCAAGATGCGGATTGCTCGCGAGAATGAAGGTCGACACGCCGATATCCACGTACTCGGCCAAACGTTCGGCCACCTGCTCGTGACTGCCGACGATCACGCAGCCCGGACCGCCGCGGATCTTCGACATGCCCGCCCACAGGTTGGGACCCACGATCAGATTGTCGAAGTTCTGCGTATTGCCCTGATGCAGGGCGAACTGTCGCTGCGCGCCCACCGATTCGGAGTCGCCCGTGCCAAGCGTGCGGCGCGTGCCGCCAAAATGCGGGCTATCGCTGACGGTGGCGAACATCTGCCGCAATTCGGCCCACGCCTGCTCTTCCGTCTCGCGCGCCAGAATGTCGATGCGCATGCCGAAACGCAGATCGCGCTCGGCGTTCCGTGCGTCGAGCGCGCGTCGCACGTTGTCGATCACTTCCTTCTGTTTGGCGAGCGGCTCGCCCCAGCTCAGGTGCACGTCGCCGTGTTTGGCCGCGACTGCCATCGCAGCTTCGCTTGCACCGGCCAGATAGATTCGCGGCACTTTCTGGCTGCTCAACGGGGCGAGCAGGCCACCTTCTTCCACCTGGTAGAAGCGTCCGTGATGGGTGTACGGCGTGCCGGCCGAATAGCCCTTGACGACGTCGAGAAATTCGTCGGTGCGGGCATAGCGGCTATCGTGGTCGATAAAGTCGCCATACGCGCGTTGATCCGCGCCGCCACCGCCCGTCACGATGTTCCACTCCACGCGGCCACGGCTGATGCGTTGCAGGCTCGCAGCCATCTGCGCGGCATAGGCCGGATGCATGAACCACGGCTGCATCGCGATCAGCAGGCGCAGATTGCGCGTTTCGCGCGCGAGTGCAGCGGCGACTACCCAAGGTTCCTCCGTGAAGCGAAAGATCGGAATCAGCGCGCCGTGAAAGCCGACAATATCCGCAGCACGGGCCACCTGCGACAGGTAGTCGATATAGGCGAAGTCGTCTTTGTCGATCTTGGGCGCGACACGTGAAGCCGTTTGATTGTTCCACTCGCCCCGGGTGTGCCGGTCGTGTGCTCGCCTGCCGTCGCCATGCATCGGCAAACGCCACAGAAATTCGACAGCCATTGTTGTGCTCTCCTTGATGTTCGCGTTCGGCGCGGCTCATCGAATGCCATCTCCTGTATCCATGCCGCGACCGGTTCGGACCTCTTAAAGCACGGCCTATGCCAATCAATCGCGGAGCGTGCCAGCGCGCCGCACAATCTGCCGTGTTCGCCGAGCTTGCGGCCACTTCGGCGACGCACGAAAGCCAGCGCCGCAGTCTTTGACGAAGCTGTTGCGTCAACACCTGCTCTGTTGCTGGTGCAGCACACCGGCGAGGGGATGTTGCTGCAGCAACACCCCGTCACGCGTGATGCACCACTTGCTGGCTGCCCACGCAGTGCTGGTTCGGTCGGCAACCATTGCCAGACCGACACGAGTCGCCTCGAAGTCGAGGTACTGCCTGCCTGGCCTGGTACTTGCATCAAGTAGCCGCGCCGCCGCGCTCGTTCTTAGGCAACGACCGGCAGGCAAGATGAACCTCAACCCGGAAAGTGAACATGACAGACAGGCCCGATTCGTCACCGGACAAACCTCGCCCCTTGTGGTACGCGCGCTCGCCAGTGCCGACCCCGCTCGGCATCGCCGTGCATCTCGGTTGGCTCAACGGCGAGTTGTCGGCGGACGGCGTGGCGATCCGCTCGCTTCGCGATTCGACGGGACACGATGCCTCATCGCTCAGCGATCACACGCTGGCCATGTCATTCCGGCAGGGCGGCAGCATTCCGGCGATGTGGGCACGCTCGCAACAGGCCAATACACGCGTGATCGGTCTGTCGTGGGTCGACGAATCGCAATTGATCCTCACGCTGCCGGGCTCCGGCATCGAGTCGGTCAAACAGTTGCGCGGGCGGCGTATCGCCATTCCGCACAGGCCGACGGATCGCATCGACATCTTCCGGGCGTCGGCGCTGCGAGGCTTTGTCAACGCGCTGAGCCTCGAAGGCCTCACAACGCGCGACGTCGAGTTGATCGACGTGCAGGCACGCACGCTTCAGGCCGTCGGCAACGATCCGTCCGCCGAACTCTTCACCCTGCCGCTCGGACTGTCGAGTCGTTCGCTGTATGCCGCCGAAGCGGGCGCCTTGCTGCGTGGCGCCGTGGATGCGATCTATGTGAAAGGCTCGATCGGTCTCGAAGTCGCGCAACTGATTGGCGCGCGCGTCGTCATCGATATCGGATTTCACCCGGAACGCCATATCCGCAACAACAACGGTACGCCGCGTCCGCTGACCGTCAACGGCGAGGTTCTCGCCCACCATCCCGATATCGTCGCGGGCTTCCTGAAACTGGTGATCGCCGCCGGTGACTGGGCGCGCACTCACCCTGACGAAACCGTGCAGTATGTGTCGCACGAAACCGCTTCGGCGATCGAGTGGGTTCATGCGGCCTATGGCGCCGACCTGCATCACCATCTCGGCGTGAATCTTGAAGAAGAGTCGGTCGCCGCGCTGCACGACTTCAAGAATTTCCTCGTCGAATGGGACTGTCTCGAAGCCGACTTCGATATCGCCGACTGGATCGATCCGCGCCCGATGGCTGACGCCCTGCGCGACACCTTCGAATCCACCAGTCGGCGACGCGCGTGACCGAATGCTTCGCGCCGTCGCCCCTTGTTGCTCCTGTTATAAGGCTCTGTCCGTCCATCATGAAACGCTCCCCTACGCTATCTCTGCGCCGTGCCTTGCTCGCCTGGTCCCTCGCCGTTCCGCTTACCGCTGCGAGCCTGTTCGGGCCGACGTTCGCTCGCGCTGAAGACGCACCAAAGGTCGTGCGTATCGCTGTAGTGGCCTATTCGAGCGGCGGTAAAACGCAATATGCGGGTGCCTCCGCCTTGATCGACGCGGACAAGTCTCTTGAGAATGCGCTGGCCGCACGTCACATCAAGCTGCAATGGGTGCCGGTATCGGTGGCGGCGGTCGGCACGCTCGTCAACGAGGCGTTCACCAATCACAGCATCGACTTTGCCGGTTATGGCGATCTGCCCTCGGTCGTCGTCAACGCGTCCGGAACACACACCAAACTGATCGTGCCAGGCGGCGTCGGCAGCAATACGTATCTGGTCGTGCCACCCGATTCGACCGCGAAATCCATTGTCGATCTGAAAGGCAAGCGCATCGCACTGAATCGCGGCCGGCCGTGGGAAGTGCCGTTCGGCAAGCTGCTTGCCGCCAACCATCTGAAACTGTCCGACTTCAAGATCTACAACCTCGATCCGCAGGCCGGCGCGGCGGCTGTCAGCGCGGGTCGCGTGGATGGCTTCTTCACGTTGTCGGATGCCTATTCGCTCGTCGACAAACAGGTCGGCAAGATCATCTGGTCGAGCAAGGAGGCACCGAGCGCGTGGAAAATGCGCGCTGAACTGTGGGCCTCGGACGATTTCGTGCGCCAGTATCCCGACGTCACTCAACTGGTGGCGAGCGCTTACGTGCGTGCCGCCTACTGGATTTCGCAAGCGCAAAACCGCGATGCTTTCATCAGGATCCTGAGCGCGTCCGGTCAGCCCGAAAGCGTCGTACGCCGTGAATACGACGACGAAAAGCTGCCATGGAAAGATCAATGGACGCCTCTCTTTACGCCCTCGCTCAGCGCGCACTATCGCGATGTGTCGGCATACAGCCAGCAAGCTGGACTCACCTCCGATGGCGCGGATGTTAACAGTCTGCTCGCGCCGCAGTTCGTCAACAACGCATTGAAGGAACTGAAGCTTGAACATTACTGGGATGCGAGCGCTGCAGCGAATGTCGCCAACCGCTGATACCGTCGAGGACGCCGTTGCTCGGGCGGCAATCCCAGGCGCGCCTCGAACGCTCGACTCCCAACCCGGCAGCCGTCGCATGTTATTCACGGGGCTTCGCGGTCTCGCGAGGCGCGCGTCCGTCCTGCTATGGTGGGTTTCGCCCGCATTGCTGTTTCTACTGTGGTGGTATATCAGCGTGCGGCACTGGTTCGCTCCGCAACTGGTGGTGCCACCACAAAAGGTCTTTACGACCCTCAACGCGCTCGCGGCGGGGGGCGACCTGTGGGATAACCTGCAAATCACCTGCCGTCGTCTCGCGATCGGCTTTGTATGGGGCAGCGTGACGGGCGTAGCTTGCGGCGCGTTGCTCGCGCTCAGCCGAACCTTCTCCGATTATGTCCGCCCTCTTTTCGACGTCCTGCGTCAGGTCCCGACCTTGACGCTGATTCCCGTGCTGATCCTGCTGATCGGCATCGATGAATCGCTCAAGGTCGTGGTGGTCGCCAAAGCGGTGTTCTTCCCGGTCGCGCTTGCGACGTACGGCGGCGTTGAAGGCGTGCCGCGCGATCTGGTCGAAATGGCTCGCCACTATGGGCTGGGACGCGCGGCATTGTTTCGCGACGTGCTTCTGCCTTCGGCCATTCCATCGCTGCTAACCGGCATCCGCATCGCGATCGCGCGTGCGTGGCTCTCGCTCGTCGCGGTTGAATTGCTGAGTGCCGACAGTGGCATCGGCGAAATGATGGAAATGGCACGACAGATGCTGCGTATCGACGTGGTCCTGGTCGACGTGATCCTCATCGGTCTGATCGGCTTCGTGCTCGATCAGAGCGTTGCACTCGTCCAACGCTGCGTGTTGCGTTGGCAGATCTCCCCTCGCTGATTTCAGCGTCCCGTTGGGTATTTGATGATGAGCACGCTAACCGCCACTCATTCGCTGCGTCGCCGCGCTCGCGGCTTTGCCGTGCCGTTCGTCCTGTTAGCGCTTTGGGAGTTCACCGCGCATCGCGACGCCGCGCATCAATATGCGTTCGTCCCGCTCGAACAGGTGGCGCGCGCGAGTGTCGAACTGATCCGCAGCGGGGAACTGTACGTCGATCTCGGCGCAAGTCTGCGTCGCACGACGATTGGCCTCGTGACCGGTGCTATCGCGGGCATCGCACTTGGCGCGCTGACCGCCCTGTCACGCAGTGCGGAGAAGCTGGTACATCCGCTGTTTCAGGCCCTCCGGCATGTGCCGCTACTGGGCCTGATTCCGTTGATCAGCCTGTGGTGCGGTACCGGCGAATTTGCCAAGGTCTTCGTTATCTTTCTCGCGGCGTTTTATCCGATGGTGACGAGCAGCTTCGACGGAGTACGCAGGATCGACCATCGCTATTTCGAACTCGCTCACTCCTATGAGCTGACCCGAATGAACTGGCTGCGCGACGTGCTGATTCCCGGCGCATTGCCAGACGTGTTCGCCGGGATCCTCCAGGCGGTTCCGTTTGCATGGATCACCGCCACCAGCAGCGAACTATTCTTCAATGCGGGCTCGGGTATAGGCAGCCTGATGCAGTCGGCTCAGGCTGGCGCACGTGTCGACGTGCTGATGGTCTGCGTGGCCGGCGTAACCCTATTGGCGGTCGCAATG
Source organism: Paraburkholderia sp. BR10954 (assembly GCF_040965775.1). Lineage (NCBI taxonomy): Bacteria > Pseudomonadati > Pseudomonadota > Betaproteobacteria > Burkholderiales > Burkholderiaceae > Paraburkholderia > Paraburkholderia sp. BR10954. The sequence goes on along the minus strand of NZ_JBFRCK010000026.1, from coordinate 107,103 downwards.
GGTGTGCTCTGCGATCGGGTCGCCCGGCGCGTGCTGCGTTGGCGCGATCACGCCTGACGGCGACCGGCGGCGACGCCGCCGGAGTCGGCGGGGTCGGTGTCGGCGCCGTCAGGGTCGGCGCTGTCGCGCAGTTTGAGAATGCCCAGTTGAGCAAGACGTGCGCGCACGATGTTGCGCGACAGGTCGAGCAGCCGCGAGGTGCGCAACTGATTGTTCTCCGAGAATTCGAAGGTGCTGCGATAGACCGTATCTTCGATATGTTGCCAGAGCCTGGGCGTGCCGAGCTCGAGCAGGTCGACGATTGCGGTGCGCAAGGCTTCGGTGGCTTCGGTGATGTCGCGCGGCCGGCGTGACGGGCTCGCCGCCGGGGGCGCGGCATGCGCATCGGCGGTAGTGGGCGTGAGCGAAAGCGCTGAAAACTGCAAGTCATCCACGTCGATGAATCCGCCGCTACTGACAAGCAGCGCGTGGTGAATCACGTTCTCGAGTTCCCGAATATTGCCCGGCCAGGTGTGCGCATGCAAGCGCTGCAAGGCCGCCTCGGTGAGCGTCGGCGGGGTGATCCGCAAACGCTTCGCGTAGCTCTCCAGAAAGTGCTGAATCAGCGGTCCCATGTCGCCTGGCCGCTCACGCAAAGGCAACAGGCTCAGCTTGACGACATTCAAACGGTAGTACAGATCCTCGCGGAAATTTCCAGCTCGCACCGCCGCTTCCAGATTGACATTGGTGGCGGTGACGAGCCGGACGTCGATCTTGACGGTCTTGCGCGACCCGACCGGCACGACCTCGCGCTCCTGCAACACACGCAGGAGCTTGACCTGAGCAGCGAGTGGCAGGTCGCCAACCTCATCGAGAAACAGCGTGCCACGATTGGCCGATTCAAACCAGCCCGGCTGGCTGCTGATCGCTCCCGTAAACGCGCCGCGTTCGTGGCCGAAGAGTTCGCTCTCGATCAGGGTCTCCGAAAACGCCCCGCAGTTCACGGCGATGAAGGGACCGTCGCGCCGGTCGCTCAACGAGTGCACGAGCCGCGCGATCAACTCCTTGCCGGTGCCGCTTTCGCCGGTCACGAGCACGGTGGCATCGCTCGGTGCGACCAGACGGATGCGTTCGAGCAGGACCAACGATTTGGGATCGTCAAACGTCAGTGCCTTTGCACGAATCGTAATGGCGTGCGAGGTGGGATCGGGAAAGCTGAAGACTGCCATTGATCAACTAGCCAGAAATGCGAAGGGAACCTGGAAGATATCAAGGGCGGTGTCCAGCACGAACCAATTCATCGAGCTAACGGTATGACATAACTGGCAATAGCATATGGCGAGCGTGGACCAAAAGAATGGCACGACTGGCAAGGTCGTGCCGTGGATCGAAGACAGTTGTGTGGGCTGGTCGGCGCTTGCCGTGCTCAGGCGAGACCCGTCATCTTCCATTGCTGTTCGAGCACACCGGGCCCGAATTCCTTAGATCCCCCCAGCGATTCGGCCAGCGCCTGAAAATAGGCGCCCTCTTCGAGAATAAGAATGTACTGCGACACCTCGAGGATATTTTTACCCCAGAATGTCGCACCGCCGTTCGCTTCGAGAATCGCCGGAATGTTTGGGTCACGCCTGATGGTGTCAACAATGAAGCGGGGCTCTCCGGGACGGCGATCGATATAGATTGGAATCTCGCGCGCCTTGGTGTAGCGCTGCGCGGGTGCATAGAGAATAGGCAACGGACGGTGCGCGCTAGCCCACGCGCCGAGATACGGGCCGTGCACGTGGATCACCACGTCCACCTCCGGCGCTTCGAGGAACACTCCTGCATAGCGCGGCCCGTGAGCCGACGCCTTTGGATCGCCGTGGACGACCTTGCCGTCCAGCGAGACGACCACCGCTTGCACCTCTTGCGACTGCGCCCATGGCGTCGGCGCCGACACGGCTACCACGAGGTCGGTGTCCGGTACACGCTGATAGGCCTGGAAGGTATTGGTCGCGGAGAGCGTGCGGGTCTCCTTGAGTACTCGTGCGGCTTGCGCAAATTCGCGGCGCACGCGTTCAACAAAGGCTACCAGGGCGCCGCTTTCCAGCGTGTGCGGAACAGACATGTCGAGTCCTTTTGATAAGTGATTGTGCGGCCCCCTTAAAGCAGCAAGCGTGCCAAATTGCTGTGACGGGGCGATAGCCCTTCCGTTCGGCGCATACAGCAGATGCAGGGGCGCGAGGCTCGGTCTCGAGAGCGGCGGTTCTGCTGCACGACCACCAGCGCGGCATCAGCGAGTGTTGCGCCTGAGGCAATGCGAAGAGTCAGAAGACCAAAAAGCTGCGATGCCACGCGGTTTGTGCGCGTATGACGCGATGGTTCGAAACTTGCGTTGAGAGCGCCCCGCGGGTTTCGTGGAGTGCGGTGGGCGTCATGGTCGGCCTGCGCACGATCCCGCACCTTTCTCACCATCGATCAGGGCATCACAATGAAAGAAGAAACTGTTCGCGCACGAGGTTGGCGCGCTTCGAGATACGCTGCACTTGGCGCCACTTACGCGGCTTTTCTGTTGTCCAACGTCGCATTGGCCGCGGGGGCAAGAGTGCCGCCCCCGGATCCCTTACAAGGCGATGGCCGCGTGTCCTCTTTCTACACCTGGGACGACGAGATCCCCGCCCACCCCGGCGAGCTGCTCCGCTCCGAGCAACTGCCCCAGACGCTCGGCCTCGCCAGCGCCGGTCGACAGCTGCGGCTGCTTTACAGCTCGACCGATGGCGTGGACGGCAAGACGCCGATCGCCGTCTCGGGCGCGCTGTTCGTGCCCAAGGGTCAAGCACCGCAAGCAGGTTGGCCGATCGTCGCGTGGGGCCATGGCACGTTCGGCATGGCCGATATCTGCGCGCCCTCCTGGTTCGGCCGGTCCTATCGGGACGTGCGCTACCTGAACGCCTGGCTTCAGCAAGGCTTCGCGGTGGTGGCCACCGACTATCAAGGGCTCGGCACGCCGGGCCCGAATCCCCAACTCAACAATCGCTCGAATAGCTACACGATGCTCGACAGCGTTCGCGCGGTCCTGCACAGCGTTCCGGGGCTGGCAAATCAGGTGGTGCTGGTCGGCCAGTCTCAAGGCGGCTCGGCTGTTGTCGCGGCAGCCGGCTATGCAAGCACCTACGCTCCGGATCTGAACATCCGAGGCGCGGTGGCGACGGGCGTGATCTACAACGCGTCGAAACAGACGCTGGCATCGCTCGCGCCGTTTCAGAGCGCTTACCACCGTGATCCGAACCGGATCGACAGCACCCTTGCCTATCAGTTCTATTCCGTGCTATCGGCGCAGCAGATCGATCCGAGCCTGAAGGCATCGGAGGTCCTCACCGACTCCGCGCTACCGCTGCTCGAACAATCGCGTATCAGTTGCCTTGCATCGCTTGAAGACGATTCCGCGTTTGCGCAACTGACTAGCGCGAACACCGTGAAACCCGGAGGCATGGCCCGGCTGGAGGCCTGGTGGAACGACTATCTGAAGTACCCGACCCTGAAGCTCAAGACACCGCTCTTTATCGGCATTGGCGCGGACGACGGGCTCGCACCGCTAGAACTGTCATTGGCGAAAGATGCCTGCGCTGCCGGTACCAGGGTCGAGGCTCATCTGTACGCTGGGCGCGAGCATAACGGCACGGTCAACACCTCGCTCGAAGACTCGATTCCCTTCGTCAGGAAAGTGCTGGCCGGGGAAACGGTGACGCCAGTCTGTACGCCGGTCGAACAGCAGCCCAGGCTCTGATTGAAACGGGCCGACCCAGTGCCAGATGCACACGGTAGCCATCGTTCCTCGACTGAACCTCGAGCCAGAACCAGTTGCTTCGATAACCACTACCACCAGTTCTTCGCGGTGCAGAGCAGCGGCGCACGGACTTTCTATGCGGCCGCTCACGCGGCAACCGGCAGCAACAGATCCTGATCGGGAACGCGACGCGTCAGCGCCGTTCCCTGGCTGTCGAACAGGTGCAACGCTCTGAGCGTCAACGTGACCGCGATGCGCTGCTCCGGCGTCGCATGTGCATGGCCAGGAGCTTTCGCGACAAGCGGAGGCAGGCTAGCCCCGTCGTCAAGGTACGGAAACGTCGACTCACCGAGCCGCTCCTGCCATTGCAAGTCGCGCACAGTGTCTCGCGACACGCCGCCAAGCTCGATGTGCTGTGGTCGTACGCCGACCGTGGACATCCACACCGGCTTGCAGTGCGCTTGCATCAACTGGCGCTTCAATCGTCTCGCCGGTGCGAAGCCGTACAATTGCCCCATCCGGTCGCCCTGCCACGAGCGTCCCTGGGAGGAAAGTTATCTTCAGCGATCCGATGAACCCCGCGACGAACAGATTGCGGGGATGCTGATGCAGCTCGAGCGAACCACACTGCGCGACACTGCCTTCGCGCGGGACTGCGTCGCCGCTATTGACCAGAATGATGCGCTCGGTGAGCGTGTTGTCCATTTGTCGTCTGAGGGAGAGTCGCCTTCGGTCAGCAATTCGATCGATAGGAAATTTAAGTGAGCTGATAGTAGGTGTGTCGCGACTTGGCCATTGGTGATTTTGCCCTGAGGTGGAGTGCCGCCGTTGAGGCATGCGCGGCTCGTGGCATGAACGGATGCGGCTTCAGACAATCGCGCCGCAGTTCGAGCAATGGTGGGCCAGGGGCTGTACGAGCCCACACGAGATGGAGCGGAAAATGACCCAGGAACTTCGAATTGAGAACGAAACGTTGCGGCAGCAAGTGCGCGCACTTGCTTCTGTTAACGAAGCTCTGCGAAGAGAGCTTCATATACAGCACGCCATGGCCGGCAGAAATGTCGTAGCGTTCAAAGGGCACGCGGACGGACGATGAGACGAGGTAAAGCCGAACGGCGGCAAGGCGAAGCGTATCCGTTACCTCGGCTAAAGGCCGCCGGCAGACCGTCCAACGACAGTGACCTGTCGCTCCTGTCGCCTCTGCAGGCTCTCTTAACGGATACCAATTGGCATCATAGCCACCAGGGATGGCTTCGCTTCGGGCTCCGCTTTCAAGAAATATAGCTGACCGCTTCGGGTCGGTTTCGGGCGACCGCGTCAGGCAGTGACCGGCCCATGCGCGTCGTTCGACGCTCCGCCTGTCTGGTTCCGCCCGCATCCCTAAGCGGTCACTCACGGATCGGCGCCGGCCCAATCAAAGCAGATGCCCTCCGCGAATTCCGGAGGCGGATCACCGCAGGCGGATCTGACAAATTCACTCACTCGGCACTGGGAAAACGTCGCTGACGCGACAGGCGTCGCTTATTGTGGCTATGCGACAGACCATCTGCGGACAGCGAAGGGATTGAGGAGTGCAGCACGGCGAATTCGCCGGCTCGCCGTCCCGACCCTGCTACAAGCATTCCTGCGCTTGCTCAGGTAACGGGCACCTACTCTCCTTCGGCGAAGAACCACGCCGACATCGTCCGTGCCAGTTCGAGCACGACCTCCGCGTCGGTCCGACCGGAGGACGCGCGCACGTGGAACGAATGATCTGCGTCGTCCACCACATGCAGCGTGGCGCGTGGCCCCAGCATCTCGACTACCGACCTCAGCAGGTGAAGCTCGGCCAGCTTGTCGCGCGTGCCCTGCAGGAAGAGCATCGGCACCGTGACGTCCGCCAGGTGCCGTGCCCGCTCCATGCCGGGCGCGCCCGCCGGGTGCAGCGGGAACGCGACGAAAGCGAGGCCACGCACGCCGTCGAGCGGGGAGATGGCCTGGGCCTGGGACGTCATGCGGCCGCCGAACGACCTGCCGCCCGCGAAGAGCGGCAGGGCTGGCAGCCGCCGGCGGGCCTCTGCGACGGCTGCCCGCACGGCAGCATGTGCCACGGCCGGCGAGTCCACCCGCTTGGAGCCCCGCTCCATGTACGGAAACTGGTAGCGCAATGTGGCGACATTGGCCGCCGCAAGCGCGTCGGCCAATGACGACATGCCGGCGTGCTGCATGCCCGCCCCGGCACCGTGCGCGAAGACATACAGGGCTCGCGCGTCCTCCGGCACCCGGAGGAGCGCAGAGACCTTAGTGCCGTCGGGCAGTGCCATGGAAAGCGATTCTGGGTCGTCCATCGTATTCAGGTCGTGTCGTTGTGGCCTTAGCGCCGATTCTGTATCAATGAGGCATCGCGGAGCGTTCGTGGCGGCCTCCGGCAAGGCATTGCGCAGGCGGAGCTTGCCGGCCGATCCATGGAGCGCGCGCCCATCGTGAACGGCGCCGCAGTCGCGATGTGTCGGTTGACGACCGCAGTCCCGACCTGTGGGCCGCAGGATTCGCGCCGTGCGAATCGAGCAGCATCAGCATGGCTGCTGATGCCAGTCCAGTCATTCAACGACCATTCTAAGCCCCGCGCTTCGTCAGCGAATTGACCCATATCGGATGTGGGCCGGATCGACGCTAGCCGACCAGTCGCTGTCTGCCGTTCACCACATGATGTAGAAAATGCGTTACCGGTGCACACGGGGGTGCCGCGGCGTAGCGGATGGTATGGCAATGCCCGCGCCTACGCGTCTTGTTGTTCGAGCTAGTTAGCGGTACGTCGCGGCAGTCCCGAACCACACCGGCCAGCCTCGGTTGCTCAGGCAGCATGACGCGCCCCAAGTCAGTACTGACACGCCAAAGGCAAGAATGGTGCAAAGCATCATCGCTGGCATAGTTTCGCGAGCCTATACTTCGCAAGACCGCTTCACCCTTGGGCGTTTTGCGATGATGTCATTCGCGATCGCGGACGCTGTAAAACCAGTAGCATTGTCCGTGCAGGGATGCACGTCCCAGGTCGAGCAGCGCAATACGACTTACCTACGCCGATTTTCCCCAAACGGAGAAGCGCATGAAATTCCGCCGCGGCGTCAGAGTAGTGCTGCGGACAAACGTAGCGGCGATCGATTGCTTTTCTCGGACGTCTGAAGAGGAGAAGCGACCATGAAAATCCTGTGGGTCGATGACCACGAACTTCTGTGCGTCGCCCTTTCCGAATATTTACAAACACACGCTTCGGAGCTGAGCGCAACCCCAATCGACGTCACGCCCGTCTTTACGCTTGCCCGCGCGCTTGAAGAAGTCAACAAGGCACCTCCCCCCGATCTGGTATTCCTGGATCTTAATCTGGACGATGAGAACCGTGGCGCCGCGACACTTGAGCATTTCCAGGCCGGAAATCCATCTAAAGTTCCCGTGGTCGTCTGCACAGGACTCACTCCCGGGAACGATCAGGAAGTTGAAATTTTGCGCATGTGCATGCGTGACTACGCCGCTCGGGGAATCCTGTTGAAAGGAGGCGCGCACAAAAAAATGTTCATTGGACTGAGCAGGATCCTGGGAGGTGAACTCTGGATTCCGGAAGAAGTCCTGCTCCGCTTTGCCCGCTCGACACAAGCGCCCTCAGCTAGCCGGAATGAGCACCATCTTGGGCTTTCTCCTCGAGAGTGGGACGTAGGGCGTTGCATTGCACGTGGCCTCTCGGGAAAACAGATCGCTAGAGAGCTTAACGTCACCGAAGGACATGTCAGACAGGTATCCTGTGTTATCTACGACAAACTTCGAGTCAGAAACCGCGTAGAAGCGGCACTTAGAGTCAATGCCGAGTTGGGTGGTGGAAGCGGGCCAGACAAGGGACCGTCATGAAGATCTTTGCTATACCGCGATTTATGTTGCACTGCGAACACTAGCACCCGCCTTCGGCCGATTTTCCTGGGGCTTATGTTTTGCAAGTAAGGTCAATAAGGTCTGTTCGGAAACCGGTTTCGACAAAAGCTTCATGCCGCTGGCGGCGACTTTTTTGAGCACAGCTGACGAGGTGTCCCCCGACCACAGGATCGCCGGGATCGAAGCGTCGGTAGCAGCGCGGACCGCCAGAATCGCAGCAATACCGTCCTCGTTTTCCAGCCGGTAGTCTGAGAGGATGAAGTGAGGACCACTTGCCAGCGCTTCAATGCGCAACTGTTCGATGACGTCGGATGATGATTCCCCCGCCACGACGTAGCAGCCATGCTCGATCAGGCGCATCGATATTTCGATTCTCAGGTCGCTGTTGTCTTCGATGATCGCCACGACCATATCGGTCAGGTCCGCTTCGCCGTTTTCAACCGTTTGAACCTCGCTGAGCAACTCCGGCGGTATGCGTTCCACGAAGGGGACCGTCACGGAAAAACGCGATCCCCGCCCGGGTGCCGAGTTCACATCCAGTTTGTGACCAAGGAGGTTCGCGAGCCCCTGGACAATGGCCAGACCCAGTCCGAACCCTTTATCGCGATTCCTCTCGGGATTGGCAACCTGGACATAGCTTTTGAAGATATCCGCCTGTCTATCTTCAGGGATACCGATCCCGTTGTCCCAGACACTTATCCTTACGCAGGTGCCACGTCTCTGGCAACTCACCAGAACATGTCCGTTCTTTCCTCCCTGCCCGGAAGGCGTGTAACGGACCGCATTGATCACCATATTTCGGACGATCCGGTCCAACGCATGCCGATCGGTGCGGACCAGATAAGGGCGACTATGGAGTCGTAATCTCAGCCCCTTCGCCTCAGCCAGCGGCTGCATATCCGCAACTATGCCGCGTAAAAGGGAAGTCAGCGCTACCTCCTGAATTTCCACATTCCAGGTGCGGGACTCGAGGCGGCAGATATCCAGTGCCCCGTTAATCATCCCTTCCATCGCAGCCACCTGCCTTTGCGCAATTGAGACGTCTACGGCCAGGCTGGTCGATTTAACGCATCGCTCGATAAAACCTAACTTCAGGCCGAGCGTGGTGAGCGGCTGGCGCAAGTCATGGCTTATGGCAGCCATAAACTGGTTCTTTTCCAGCATTGCGGCTACCGCCTGAGCTCGCGCTTCCTCGAGAACAACCTCTTTTACACATATGAGTTGCTGATCGTTGCAGATGTACCAGGCGACAACGCAATAGCCAATTAGTTGAGCCGTATACCAGTCAAACATTCCCGGCCGGTGAATAAAAAACCCCGGTGCCATGTCAAATGCGAATGGGATCGTGCCGACCAGCAGTGCACCTAAAGCCGCACGAAAACTGGGTGCGAGCAGCAGCAACGTAATTGCCTGGCCGATCATGGTCAGTTCCATGAAGCCATACCTGGCAAATCTGAAGTGGTGGCTATGGACGATCACGCCGATCACGTAGGTGGGTGGTATTAGCCCAAAGCTGGCCGCAGCCCACCAGAACGATGTCAGCATGACCAATGCAGCCCATGCCCAATGTAGCTGCCCGACCGCGCTGACGCCGGCGTGCTTCGGGAGCATCATTGTTTTTTTCAGTAAGTATGCTGCGAAAGGAGCCGCCAGCCCCCAGAGTCCCATGATCCAGACGACACGGAACCATGGATAGATATCCGACGTTTTGGTCCAGGCTCCAACTATGAACCAGAACGGGCTTACGACCAACAAAAGCGCGATCCAATATACCGACCGGCGGGACAGCGATTGCAATAACTTGTGTTTGACGAGGAGATTCTGTTCAGCACTGAGTGCTGCAACGGCAACCGGTCCGACAAAAAATCTTCTGAATTCAGCGAACCTGCGGCGCGCGATTTCCTGAATCGTTTCACTCACGCCCACTGATGTTCTGGCCCTGACATTTTCGCTCGCGGCAGAATCACTTGATGTTCGAGAACAGGACGCCATAACAGGCCTCCGGGCGGGAGTCAGGGGCAGCTACAGACTATTGTGCTAGCAGTCCGCCAGCAAGTCGATGACAAGTGTGCTGTTTTAGGCCGAACAAATGTTCGTGATCCACGCAGGTGGTTCCAACCGCCCGCAGTACCAGCAAGCCCGGCTCGCCAGTTGCGATATTGGTCGCTCCATGTATGCCGCGTCGAACTACTTCCGTAACCGGGCACGCTCCTTACTCTGACAACGGCATCATGCCGAACAATCGTAAAACGACACCGAACATTTATTCTCCAGCAAAAGGAACATTTAATACCGAACATCAAACTATCGACGTAATTACAACTGACACGGTTTCACGGCGAAATAACGCAACATAATTTGACACAAGGAGGGCGTTAATGACCGCACAACTGGGCCGCCTTCTTCTCCTGTCAAGTGCCTATTGTGAGTACGTCTCCATAACCGGCCGGCGCGGAAAACGCAGTGCGTACGGGCGCCCGTGTTGCCGCAGTGCCGGATGGACAACCATGAGGGGGTGCATCATGAAGTGGCTTATCCAGGCAGTTGCACTAGCGGGCGCGATCGCCGCGCCGATGGCGTCTTTCGCGCAATCGGATCGGCCGGTCACGCGTGACCAGGTCAAGGCAGAGTTGCTGCAGCTCGAACAGAATGGCTATAACCCTGCTGCCAAAAACGATGCCCAATATCCCGCGGATATTCAGGCTGCCGAAGCGCGCGTAGCCGCGCAGCGCGCAAATGGCCAGGATACGTCGGGATATGGGGCGCCGCTGGGCGGCTCGTCGCAATCCGGTTCTGGCCAACATCCGATGGTGGTTAATCCGGACGGTCAATGACGCGTGGTGAACGGCCTGCCGTGACGATACCGCCGCTGCGGGTCGTTTTCGTCCTTAGCGCCGCTCTGGGACTTGTCCTCGTGACGCACGTTGTTCATTTTTTGCCATCGTCTCCCGTCTATCGTCTGTCGGCACCCGTATTGCCGCAGTGCCGGATAGACCACTATGAGGGGGCCATCATGAAGTCGCCTTACCACGCAGTTGCGAAAACTGTCGCGTACCTTTTGGTCGCATGCTCAGCATCGCTGGCTGCACCTGCTTTCGCAGGCGCGTACGTACCTTGTCGCTCCGGCAGCGCAGCGACAGCAACGCAAAGCGGTAAAACGATGCCGTTGCACCACGCCAGCGTGGTTCACAAGAGTAATGGCGGCGTCAACGGCGGCATGCCGACCCCGTCGCAGTCCGGCAAACGCGTTCCCGGGGGCGACTCCATCGATCCCATGTATCGAGGAGGTTGATGCGCCCAAGACAGCACACTTCGAGAAAACTGGCACGCTGACCAGATGTTTCCGAAGCACGCTACGGCCGGGAATGGTGATCGTGCTTACGTGAGGAGGTCGCATGCGCAAGTTCAAACCCGTAGTTGCGCTCACACTCGTCGCAGTGCTGCTGGGAGTCGGTCTGGCGAATTACGTCAGTCTGGCACACGACTGGCCGCCAGACCCGCTTTTCGTCCGTAACGCCGAGCCGGGGCCTGTCCTGATAAAGGACGTTCTTGATTTTCTGGTCATCGTCGATGCGCACCCGCATCGCCGCAGTACCGGATAAACAACTGTTTGGAGGTGCATCATGAAGTTGCTTTTGCAGGCAGTAGGGCTTGCGGCCGCGATCGTCGCGCCGATCGCGTCTTTCGCACAATCGGAGCAGCCGGTCACGCGCGCGCAGGTCAAGGCGGAGATTCTCCAGCTTGAGCAGAATGGCTATAACCCGGCCAACGCGCTCGATGCCCAGTATCCCGCGGACATTCAGGCCGCCGAAGCGAAGATCGCTGCACAGGACAGCCAGCAGGCGGCCGAAAGTGACGTTGGCGGCGCGACGACCAACGCCACTGCACAGGCAAGCCAGCAGGCGGGCAGCAATGACGTTGGCGGCACGACCGTTGGCACCTCCGCTTCCAGCAGTGCCCAGCATGTGTCGAAGCCCTCGCCGTCTTCGTGCGTTGGTCCCGCAAGTTACTGCAACCTTTTCTTCGGTAATTGACCGCTGATGGGGCCGTCCGACACCGCGCCGACGATCCGGGTAACGTGCCTCTGGATCGTCGGGGCGTCATGGCTGTACAGAGTACGACAGCTACCAGCTCGATTTGGCCTTGAACGGTCCGCAAAATGAGGACAGTCCATGGACATGAGCACCAGAGAAACCAGCCCGGCGGCACCGACGCAGAGCGGCGTATCTGCTGCACCAAAGGCGTCGACGCCAGATAGTGGGGTCGCGCGATCGTTTGCAATCCTCCTTGGGTTTCAGTGTCTCGGCGAGTTAATCGCCTATGTCACGCGAGCTCCTGTTCCCGGACCCGTGCTTGGCATGGTGCTATTACTTTGCTTGCTCTCGGCCAAACCCTCTGTCGTGCCTGCCGTCGAGCAGGTCTCTCGCGGACTGTTGAATCACCTTTCACTGTTTTTTGTGCCCGCCGGTGTGGGCGTCATGGTCTTCGCGCCGCAGCTGAAAGGCCAACTGTCCGCACTCGCCCTTGCCATCGTTATCAGCACGATTCTTTCGATGGCGATTGCTGCGCTAGTGACAGGCATGTTGCTGACGAGGCTCGACCGAAAGCAATCACACCACAAGGCTGCGACGGCGCCACGCGCTTAGGCAGATTCTGCCGCCGCAAGCAGGAGGGGCCATGTCAATCGGTGAACTGTCCGTGTCTGTCAATGCGATCGTGGGCGCGTCGCCTCTGCCGGCGCTCACGGCAACCGTCGGTGTCTACATCGTTGCCTGCCGCCTTCACACTCTGGCGCGGAAGAATCCCCTGGCCAACCCGGTAGCGATCTCCGTGTTGCTCATGATCGCGATACTGTATTTGACAGGCACCTCCTACAGCGCATATTTCGCGGGCGCGAAACTGATTCACTTTCTACTGGGCCCGTCGGTCATTGCATTGGCTATTCCGCTACACCATCAGATGCCCAGGCTCAGACGAGCGCTTGTGCCGCTGCTTGGCGGGCTGATCGCCGGCTCGGCCACGGCTGTTGCCTCTGCGATTGCGATATGTGTCTGGCTACATTGTCCGTTTGTGACTGTCGCGTCGGTCGCTCCGAAGTCGGTCACTACGGCCGTAGCAATGCTGATCTCGGCAAAAATTGGTGGTTTGCCCTCGCTCACCGCGGCGATCGTCATCCTGACAGGCATTACCGGTGCGACGCTGAGCAACGTGGTCCTGGATACCGTTGGTGTGCGGCGTGACGACGTGCGCGGCTTTGCAATGGGTGTTGCTTCCCACGGCATAGGTACTGCCAGGGCGTTTCAGATCAGCGAAGAAGCAGGCGCCTACTCGGGACTGGGCATGGCGATGAACGGCACTATGTCGGCGTTTGTCCTCCCAGTGCTCCTGCCCATCCTGAGCGGTTGGTTGATTTGACGAACGGCGGATCCCGGCATGCGCCCGCGTTCCTATCGTTACCGGGCGGCGTGTGGGCCGTCCGGTGGACGGGCGTTCAAGGCAGTGGCGGCAGTGGCACTGGCCACGCTATCGCTGACCTGCGTCGCTCAGACAGATGGCAGATGCACAACCGCGACCATACGAGGAACGTACGGTACAAAAATCCACGCGGACCTGCTCGGAATTATCACTCGAACAGCGTCCACCCAGACGCATTGTCCGAAAAAAACGAATGCCTTTGAACGGCTAAAGCGCCCCAGTCTGTGGAGTTGATGTCGACACGTGATGAGTGATAGTTTCGACGGCCTGCTCAACAGAAACGGTAGCTGTGTCGACTACAAGATGCTCTGATTCCCATGCATCATATCGGCGCTCAAGCACGCTCTTCCATGTCGGCAGGTTGTGGCCAGAGATATCTGCCCGTCGCCCCTCGACTCTCAGACGGTGCGCAACAGTATCAGAACATATCAACTCTATCTCGAAGACGCGTGCACCTGCTTCGAGCGCCACACCTCTCCAGTGACTTCGCGTGATATGCAACGCATTCACCGAGTCCGCGACGACGGTCAACCCGAGGCGCAAATTGTCTTTCGCAACTGCGTAGCCGGCCAGATAACCGGCAGGTCCAACATCCTTCCCGCCGACCCCAGAAGCGAGAAACGCCTGTTCCAACGTATCAATACGCAGATAAGCTGCGGCGAGTTTGCGAGCGAGTGTTTGCGCTACCGTTGTCTTTCCGGTGCCCGGTAATCCACCGAAAACAATCAACATTTTTCGTGCTCCCTGGTTTTCGAATATTTGCTGATTGTCGCGGATTGCTGCCGCGATCTCCAGTGGCCATGGCCGATCGGGTGAAATCGCCAACGGCCGCTCATTGGCACTCCGGTTCGCAAAAACTGAATTCATTTGACTGACCGGTTTGGAGAAGGTCATCTGACCGGAGGGTCGATTTCGGATATTTGATCAGTCTGACTCCGATCACGTTCGAACGAGAGAGGGTGTAGCGACGCGTTGCCCGCCGTCTATTAACCGTTGCAAAGGGTCACTGCTTTACACTCAGAAGCCGCGGCCTCCTCTGTCTGATTCGAAACCGACACCTTGAGAGAGGTTGTGTCGAAAAACAATCCATGGCTCTTTACTTCGACAGACGCAGCTTCTTCGATAGCACGATACCCCGCTGCGGGCTCACCAACCAGATGGCGTGAATGTCGGTGTAAAGGGTCGAGGTTCTTGTCGTGATGTCGGTGGGCTCGTCATTGCTGGGATCACTATGTTCGCGCCGGTCGGTCAGGTAAGGCGGCGCCATGCTGCACATCAGCACAATCGCGAAGTCTCCATTCGCTTCGTCGAACGCCGCCTGCGAGAGTGTCACGCGTCCGTGAACCCTGGTTTTGGTCCGTTCACCGGACTTGAGCACAATCAGATCGATATGTTGGATGTACCCCTTAGCCTTCGCCTCTGGCGCCACCACCAGCCCTCGACCGCGTTGTCCGGTAATGGTTTTCTTGAGTAGGATCGCTCCCGGCTTGTTGTCGTCGGATAGATCTACGTCTACCGTCAGCAGGTGCGTCTTTGACTGATATCGTATTCCGTAGGGCGCAGGTACGACGAAAGCAAGGTCGCGCTCGAGACTGGCTTTCGGCGAGTCGAGCTCGCTTGGCGCCTTAGGGACAGGGACGTGGATCAGGTTCCTGATGCGATCGCTCAACGAAGGCGAGTCGGCATTGAACCTCTGGCCCGCCAAAGCGTCCCTGATGGCAACCGGGTCGTCGCCGACGAAAGGCTGAGTCGACAGGACATCTGCAGAGGCGGAAATTTCAGCCTCAATCGCATTGGGAACAGTGGCTGAGTCTGCCGACATCCCGGCGTGCGCCAGGAGCGACATGCAAACAAGGGTGCAAGCGACGTTCGAACGGACCAACACGGTTTTGAGATCAGCCACGACAAACCCCTCCAGGATCAAGGCAGTCTATCGCAAAGCCTTACATGGGAAACTCGACCGCATCAATCTGAGCGGCCAACAATGCTCGCTCTACCGAGCGGGGGCGTCTCCCCTGTTAATCCCTGTCAGCGTGCCGGATTGCGTGCCATGACGATCCACGCCGCGCCGTCGATCATCACCGACCGCTCGCCGGGCAGGCCCGCGAAGGCGGCACGAACCGCGGCCGAGGCGCGGGCGCGGATGTCGTCAGGCTTATCAGCGAGCGCGCGCGACAGCGGGCCGACCTCGAGCGTCATCTTCACCGCGTCGTCGATCGCAGCGTCCCGCGTCCCGCCCTCGCCGAACGGGACGGAAGCATCGAAGGGCGCGATAGCGATATCGGTGAAGCCGGCCGCCGTCAGGATGCGTGCCACGCGACCCCGGTCGCCGAACGAAAATGGGCCGGGCGCTTCGGGATCAGGCGCCGCGCTCGGCGGGAGGATGCCCTTGATCGCGCCCATCGGCAGGCGCACCCAATCGTTCTCGGCCGCGCCGCGCCAGCAGACGAAAGCGACCCGCCCGCCCGGCCGCAGCGCGCGTCGCATATGGGCGAACGCTCCTGTCGGATCGTCGAAGAACATCACCCCGAAACGCGAGAACAGGATGTCGAACGCGCCCTCGGGCAACTCGGCGCTGCTGGCGTCGGCCACTCGGAACAGGGCCGGCGTATCCTGTGGCGCAAGCGCGCGCGCCCGGCTGATCAGCGGTTCGGATATGTCCACGCCCAGCACTTGGCCCCCCGGGCCGACGCGGGCGGCCAGAGCCAGACTCGACGCGCCCGCGCCGCAGCCGACGTCCAGCACGCGCTCGCCCGCCACGGGCGCGGCGGCTTCTATCGCGGCCTGGCCGAACACCGCCACCATAGCGTCGAGCCGGGCCTGGTTGGCGACCCAGCGCTCCCCGCTTTGACCACTCCAGTCGGTCACCTGATAAGCATTTTGCTCTGCCATGTCATCTCCTTGCTCTGATTCGTTCTTAACTAGCTACCCTTTGTTCGAGGCAAGGGGGAGCCGAACCTCGCCCGCATCGTAATGACCGAAGAGCCGCGCACGTTCATGGATGTACTTCGCTTCGCTGCATTGCGTACATTGATCATAAGGGGAATGCACGGAGGCGAAGTTGGGCTGTTGCCTACCGATTGGAAACGGGAGCGTGCTTACTTCGATTCGAACGGGCGGCCACCTGGCGAACTCGGTGGTATCTCTACTTCCCTGATGATCCGACATTTCGCGAGAAACAGCAGGACGAAGAGTCTGATAGCCGGGTACTTCACGAGGAGACTCAGCCAGCGCCGGACATGTTCCGGGCGCTGCTAACGGAGACGCTTGATCGCGTAGCCGCAGTCACAGCCCCCCGCCCCCGACATTTGGATCTGGCTTTGACAAATGAATGGGCGCCATGTCATCAGCTTTTTAAGGGACTTCCCGAGGGTCGTGACTTTTGGATTGCGTCGTCGTGCCTTGGCGGGTTAATGTAAGCGCTAACACGTCTCGACTTGCAACCTTCACCGGTCCTCATCGCATGTCATCCCTAAAAACATTTGGAAATGTAAGCGCTAACATGCACTCGACCGAAGCATCCTCCTCGGTCCGGCTCATCGTCGCAGGTAGCGCGAACATGGATCTCGTGGTGCACGCGGAGCGTCTGCCGGCGCGGGGGGAAACCTTGCTCGGCGGCGCGTTCGCCACATTCGCCGGCGGCAAAGGCGCCAATCAGGCGGTCGCAGCGGCGCGGCTCGGCGCTTCAGTTGCGATGCTCGGCTGCATCGGAGACGACGACTTCGGCGCACAGCTCCGCGCGCGTCTGGACCGCGAGCACATCGACACGGCGCACCTGCACATGGTGAACGACATGTCGACCGGCATCGCCGCCATCACGGTGGCCGCGGACGGTGCGAATACGATCGTCGTTTCGCCGGGCGCCAACGCCGCGCTTACTCCCGCTCACGTCGATGCGGCGCAAGACGCCATCGGCGCCGCCGGCATGCTGATTTGCCAACTCGAGGTGCCGCTCGACACCGTGCGGCACGCCATTTCAGTTGCGGGAAGGCTCGGCACGCCGGTGCTGCTGAACCCGGCTCCGGCGCAGCCGCTTGCGGACGCGCTTTACCAGCAGGTCAGCTATATGGTTCTCAACGAGACCGAGGCCCACTTGTTGACGGACGTGCCCGTCGATGGCCCGGCGTCCGCGCGTGAAGCCGCAGCGCACCTGCGTGCGAAAGGCGTGGAGACGGTGATCGTCACCCTCGGCGCCGAGGGCGTCTGGTACGCGACAACCGGGGAAGAAGGTCACCTGCCCGCGCCGCGCGTCGATGCGATCGACACCACGGCGGCCGGCGATACCTTCGTCGGCGGCTTCGCAGCCGAGCGCGTGCGCGGCGCCAGCATTCGCGACGCGATCGAGTTCGGACAGCGGGCCGCGGCGCTCAGCGTCACGCGTCAAGGCGCGCAGGCATCCATTCCGACCCAGGCCGAAGTGCGGGCGCAACCCGCGTTCCCGGCAACGGTTCGATAGACCCGGCTGCGCGGGATCGCAGCCTATCCACAACACAACATGGAGACGACAGCATGAACCCAACCCCCGTGTCCGAGCAGGCACCTCCGCGCGTGCGCCGCGCCCAGATCGTGGCGCTGACGCTGCTGATGGTGAGTGGCATCGTGAACTATCTCGATCGCGGCACGCTCGCGGTCGCGAATCCGTTGATCCGCAAGGATCTCGGTCTGTCGCTCGGGGAAATGGGGCTGCTGCTGTCGGCATTCTCATGGAGCTACGCGCTCTTCCAACTGCCGGTCGGCGGCCTCGTCGATCGCATCGGACCGCGCAGGCTGCTCGGAGTCGGCCTGATCATCTGGTCGCTCGCGCAGGCCGCGGGCGGCATCGTGTCCACCTTCGGCTGGTTCGTCGTCGCGCGCATCGTGCTCGGCATCGGCGAGTCGCCGCAGTTTCCGTCGGCGGCGCGCGTCGTGAGCAACTGGTTTCCGCTGCGTGCGCGAGGCAAGCCGACCGGCATCTTCAATTCCGCGTCGCCGCTCGGCACGGCGCTCGCACCGCTGTGCCTGTCGGTGCTCGTCGTGGAATTTCACTGGCGCTGGGCCTTCATCGTTACCGGCGCGCTCGGTCTCGTGGTTGCGGTGATCTGGCTCGCTATCTATCGCGATCCAAACCCCTCTGCGCTCACTGCAGAGGAACTGCACTACCTCAAAGGCGACGCCGCGGAGACGAAGCCTGCCGAGCAGCTCAGCTTCGCCGACTGGCGCGCGCTGTTCTCGAACGTCACGACCTGGGGGATGCTGATCGGCTTCTTCGGCTCGGTCTATCTGAACTGGGTTTATCTGACCTGGCTGCCCGGCTACCTGACGACAGAGCGCCACATGACTCTGATGCACACGGGAATCGCGGCCTCGGTGCCCTTCTTCTGCGGCTTTCTCGGCGCGCTCTGCGCAGGCTGGTTCTCCGACCTCATCACGAAGAGGAGCGCCTCGCCGGTGGCGAGCAGGCGCAACGCGGTCGTCATCGCGATGCTCGGCATGGTGGCGTTCACCGTGCCGGCCGCACTCGTCGAAAGCAATACGATCGCCATCGTCTGCATCTCGGTCGTGATTTTTCTCGCCAATGCAGCATCAGCCTGCTCATGGGCACTGGCAACCGCAGCCGCACCGGCCAACCGCGTCGGCTCGCTCGGCGCCATCCAGAACTTCGGCGGCTTTCTCGGCGGCGCACTCGCGCCCATTCTCACGGGCTACATCGCGCAGTCGTGGTCCTTCGTGCCGGCTTTGCTGACGGCCGCGGGAATCGCCTTCGTCGGCGCAATGAGCTATCTCTTCCTCGTGCGCAAGCCGATCGAGTTCGAGATCGAACCGGGTACGCCGGCTCGCGCTCACGCCTGAGAAGCGTCATTTTCAATTCTCAAGAGGACAACACCGACATGACCCTCCCCACTTCCCTGCCGCGCTCGACGCGCTCGATCGAAGGCATCGTTCCCGTCATGCTGACGCCTTTCGACGACGCCGGGACCATCGACTATGCCGGGCTCGAACGACTGATCGAGTGGTATCTCGCGCATGGCTCGGACGCGCTCTTCGCGGTCGCCCAGTCGAGCGAAATGCAATTCCTGAGCCTCGACGAACGCGCCGCGCTCGGCCGCTTCGTGGTCGAGCACGTGGCCGGCCGCGCGCCGGTCGTGGTCTCAGGCCATATCAGCGACGATCCGGACGCGCAAGCCGAGGAGCTGAACGCGGCCGCGGCGACGGGCGCGGACGGCATCGTGCTGGTGACGAACCGGCTCGATCCGCGCCGCGAAGGCACCGAAGCGTTCACGGCGAACCTGCGTCGCCTGATGAGCCGCCTTCCTTCCGACATTCCATTGGGGCTGTACGAGTGCCCCGCTCCTTACCGGCGCCTGCTGTCCGACGACGAGCTCAAGATGTGCATCGATACCGGCCGCTTCGTGATGCTGAAGGACGTCAGCTGCGATCTCGACACCGTGAAGCGCCGCGTCGCGCTGGCGAAGGGCTCGCCCATGAAGATCCTGAACGCGAATGCCGCGATCGCGTGGGACGCGATGAAAGCCGGCTCGGCAGGTTTCAACGGTGTGTTCACGAACTTTCATCCGGACCTGTACAACTGGTTGCGCAGCCGCGCCGACGAGAATCCGGCGCTCGCCCGCGAGCTTTCGACTTTTCTCGTACTCGCTGCGGTGTCAGAGGCGCTCGGCTATCCGGCGCTCGCGAAGATGTATCACCAGCGCATCGGCACTTTTCAGTCGATTCGTTGCCGCGCAATCGACTACGACGTGCGCGAGCGCTTCTGGGCGCTCGACGCGGTGCTCGACAGGATCGTCGAAGGCACCGAGCATTTCCGTTCGCGCATCGCCGCCGGGATTTGACTCACTCATCACCCCGCCGCGGGTAAGATGACGGGCGTTCTTTTCGAATCACACCGTTGATGCCTCGCTCCTCTGACTCCGCCTCCACTCTCGAAGAACCGTCGCCGACCGGACGTTCGGCCGGCGCGCGCGCCCGCCGCGGCGCGGGCCGCCCTGTCCTGTCGGATGTCGCAAAACGCGCGGGCGTGTCCACGGCGACGGTATCGCGCGTCTACAACGAGCCCGGCAAGGTGTCCGACAGCGTGCGCGAGCGCGTCGAACAGGCCGCGCTGGATCTGAACTGGTTTCCGAATGCGGCCGGGCGCGCGCTCGCGTCCACCCGCAGTCATATTGCGGGCATCGTGATTCCGACGCTCGACGATCAGGTCTTCGCCTCGCAGGTGAGCGGCATGCAGGCGGAGTTCGCCGCGCGCGGCATCACGCTTTTTCTAGGATGTTCGAACTACAACCCCAATGAAGCGCTCTCTCAGGTTCACGCGATGCTCGCGCGTGGCGTAGAGGCTATCGCGGTCGTGGGCGAGGCGCATCCGCCGGAACTCTTCGAAGCGCTGCGCGTGTGGCGCGTGCCTTACGTCGTGCTCTATGCGTGGCGCGAGGGAAGCCCCCACGATTGCATTGGCTTCGACAACCGCGCGGCCTATGAGCAGATCACCGAGCATCTCGTCGCGATCGGACACCGGTCATTCGCGGTCTGCATCCAGCCGACGCGGGATAACGACCGCGTGCAGGCGCGGCTCGCGGGAATTCGCGTCGCGCTCGAACGTCATGGTCTCGCGGTTCGGCCGGAGCATCTGATCGAAGGTGAATCCACGCTCGATTTTGGGCGGCGGGCGTTGCGCGCGCTCTGGCAACAACCGGGGCCGCGTCCAACCGCCGTGATCTGCGGCAACGATCATATTGCGCTGGGCGTCTTACGGGAGGCGGAAGAGCTCGGCATCGCGATACCCGAGCGGCTTTCGGTCACCGGCTTCGACGATCTCGCGATCGCGCGCGAAGCGCGGCCGCCACTGACCACGATGCATGTGGACACGCGCGAGATCGGCACGGTCGCCGCGAAGCATCTGCTCGATGCGCTGGATGGACGACCGACGCGACAAGGGTATGCCGTGCCGGTGGAATTGAAAGTGCGCGGGTCAACCGGGCCGTGCGTGGGATGAGTGTTGTTGATGTCCTGCAGCCTAGGGGCACGGAGGCGCGCTCTTTGAAGTAGCTCGATAATCTGATCGAACCGCACCATCGTCGCATTACAGCGATGCCTGGATTCGTGCTCGTGGCGCGGTCCGCAGCCGTGCTACCGGGACGCTTGCCGGGGCAGCAGCTCCTCCCGTTGCGTGCGCAGCGGCCTGAGAATCCAGACGGAAGAACGAAACGGCCTGGTTCAGCTGCCGGCCCTGATCCTCGAGCGATTTCGACGCCGCCGCCGCTTCCTCCACCAAAGCGGCATTCTGCTGCGTCACTTCATCCATCTGCGTGATTGCCTGATTGACCTGCTCGATCCCGCGGCTCTGCTCGGTCGACGCGGCTGCGATTTCCCCCATGATGTCGGTCACCCGCGCGACGGCCTGGGTCACCTCCGCCATCGTCTTCCCCGCCTCGTTGGCAAGCGACGACCCATTCTGGATCTTCTGCACGGACGCGTTGATCAGATCCTTGATCTCCTTCGCGGCACTGGACGAGCGCTGAGCGAGGCTGCGCACTTCGCTCGCGACCACCGCGAACCCACGTCCCTGCTCGCCTGCACGGGCGGCCTCCACCGCGGCATTCAATGCGAGGATGTTGGTCTGGAAGGCGATCCCCTCGATGATCCCGGTGATATCCGCGATTCTGGTGGAACTCGTCCTGATTTCGCTCATCGTATCGACCACCTCGCCAACGACCTGATTGCCCCGTCCCGCCACTTCGGATGCGTTGGCCGAGAGCGAGCTCGCCTGCTGTGCGTTCTCGGCGTTCTGCTTCACCGTTGACGTCAGCTCCTCCATGCTTGCCGCAGTTTCCTGCAGTGACGCAGCCTGCTGTTCTGTACGCGTGGAAAGGTCCACGTTGCCCGACGCGATCTGGCTCGAACCCGTCGCGATACTGTCGGCGGAAGTACGAACCTGACCGATCAGGTGAACGAGGCTAACCTGCATCTTGCCCATCGAGGCGAGCACGCTTCCGGTCGGCGCACTGTTCGCCCCCGGCACCGGGCTCAGATCGCCGCCGGCCACGCGCTGCGTCACTTCGACCAGTGCCACGGGCTCGGCGCCCAAAGCGCGTAGCAGGCTGCGGGTGATGACTGCACCTGCCACGACCGCCAGCACGAGCGCAGCCAGACAGATTGCAATCAGCAGATTCCGCTGAGTCGCGAATTGATCGCTCGATTGGCGGACCATTTGTTGTGCGCGTTCACGGGTGAAGTCCTCGTACTCGTTGGACGCCTTGATCAGAGCCGAAAGCAGTGGCCTGCATTTGGTATCAATTGCCGCAATCGCCGCGTCGCGCTGATTACTCACCGCCAGCCTGTTGATTTCCAGGGCCACGGGGCGGTAAAGCGCCTCGATCCTGGGAAGTTCGGCCGCGAGTCTGCGTGCCTTGTCGCTCATGTCGGAAGCGCCCGCTACCATGGCATTGAACTTTTCCAGGTTAGCCTCGACTCTGCGTTCAGCGTCGATGACGGCGGCCTTTTC
Organism: Paraburkholderia sp. BR10954; assembly: GCF_040965775.1. NCBI lineage: Bacteria > Pseudomonadati > Pseudomonadota > Betaproteobacteria > Burkholderiales > Burkholderiaceae > Paraburkholderia > Paraburkholderia sp. BR10954. Next base: position 84,490 of record NZ_JBFRCK010000026.1, on the reverse strand, counting down.
CAACTCGATGTCCTCAGGCGTGGTGACCAGCACCAGATTGCGCACCGCCACGGCACGATCATCAACTGCGGTGCGGACAGCTTCAGCGATTGTGGCCCGTGCGTTAATACCATTGATGTAGCCGGAAAAGCGGTCATTCGCGTCGTTCAGCTCCTTCAAGGCGAGTCCTGAAACGATCAGTACAACAACGGCCAATGCTCCGAAAGCCACCGTAAGCTTCGTCTTCACAGACAAGTTATTCAGGATCATTTTTCGCTTCCATTTTCGACGGAAAGACACGTAAATGCGGGCGAGCGTTCTTGATGCCCGAGTCACGCACCGGTATGCGCCCGCGCCCGTGAAAACTGATGCGCCTCGCATATGCATTTACGGCGGCAGACCTAATGAACTGAAGCCAGGATTGCCCCGTCTATCGAATGCGCAAACGTTGGCGCGATATTGATTTGTTCTATCGGGAATTAGGTATTGTTTAAGCGCGTTTTTATCAGACAAAATAGGATCGGTGAATATAGGAAACCTCACCGATTTTCTCTGGCGTTGTAAATCAATCGTGATATTCGCGAAAGCGAATTTTAAAATCGGTTGGCAGTCCAGACATGAATCGGTAGGCGACTTCACGAGAGTCCAAATGTCTTTCTCAGGTTTGCGTCGAGGGGTCCAGCAGGCACGAAGCGACGCAATTTGCTTAGGAGAGAAGCCTGGCCTTTTGGAGTGCGCCTCATTCTCCATGCGCCCAACGCGGAATCGACAATCGTGGTTGCGACGCCATCAGGTGCCGGCGCCTCATTGACATTTTTTTGAATCGCGCGGGACACGATGGCGCGCTCATCGTCATAGGCTGCGATTTTGGAAGCCGCATGCGGTGCATTGAGATCCAGATTGGTCCTGGTATAGGAAGGCTCGACAAGCACCACGCGGATTCCTAACTTGCGCACCTCATGGTCCAAGGTTTCAGACATTCCCTCGACGGCATGCTTGGATGCCGAATAGAGCCCCATGTACGGAGCCGGAAGGAAGCCCAGCACTGAGCTCACATTGACGATTCTTCCCGAACGTTGCGAGCGCATGTGCGGCAGTACCGCTTGTGTTGTGCGCAGAATCCCGAAAACGTTGGTATCGAATAGCGACTGAGCCTCGGCAATCGACGTTTCTTCCGTCGCGCCGAGCAGCGTCACGCCCGCGCTATTGACAAGCACATCGATGCGGGTGGCTTCCGCGATGACGCTCTGGATTGCATGTTCCACTGAGGCGTCGTTACGGACATCCATCTCGACCAGCACAACACCGGGTATCGATTGCGCGGTTGTAGCGTTGCGTACGGTACCGAATACCCGGCAACCCCGGCTGGCAAACTTCTCCGCGGTGGCTCGTCCGATCCCCGACGACACACCAGTAACAACGACGACTTTAGAATTCGACATGGCAGTTCCCTTCGATGCAGGTGAATGGAATAAATAGCGGATCAGCCGCTCCGATTGATCTTGCAACCAAGGTTCATTGCCTGGCAGCGAGCACATCCTGCGGCATTTCTTTCGCAGGCTGCGCCTGCTCATGCCTGCCTCTGCGCAGATTAGTCGTATCGCCCGGCCGAATCCTGAACCAGATGGAATACATGGCCGGCAGGAACACCAGCGTCAGGATCGTTCCTGCAAAAGTGCCACCGATCAGCGTATACGCGAGCGTCCCCCAGAACACCGAATGGGTCAGCGGGATGAACGCCAGGATCGCCGCCAGCGCGGTCAGGATCACGGGCCGCGCACGCTGCACGGTTGCCTCGATCACGGCATTGAACGGATCCAGCCCGGCCTGTTCGTTCTGGTGAATCTGGCCGATCAGAATCAGCGTATTGCGCATCACTATCCCCGATAGCGCAATGAGGCCGACCAGCGCATTGATTCCGAACGGCTGCCGGAAAAGGATCAAGGTTGGCACGACACCGATCAGTCCCAGCGGGCTGGTCAGAAAGACCATGACCATCGCGGAGATCGAGCGCACCTGCAGGATGATGATGAGCAGCGTGACCGCCAGCATGATCGGAAAGAGCGGCAACATGGCTGTCGTCGCCTTGCCTGATTCTTCGATCGAGCCGGCCTGCTCGATGCGGTAGCCGTCCGGCGACTTGTCCATGATGGGCCGAAGCTGCCTCGTGATCGCCGTCGATACGTCTGGCGGCTGCAAGCCATCGGCGATGTCACCGCGCACGGTGATCGTCGGCATCCGGTCGCGCCGGCGCATGATCGGTTCCTCCATGCGCACGTCGACCTTGCCCACCTGCGACAGCGGGATGCGCTGGCCGTTGGCGCCAGCCAGCGTGAAGTCGCCGATCCGCGCCGGGTCGAGCCGGACCTCGCCGGCCGAGCGCGCGATGACCTGCACCGTGCGAATGTCCTCGCGCACGACGGTGACAGGCACGCCGGTGAGCAGGAATTGCAGTTGTTGCGCGACCGCGCTCGATGTCAGCCCCACGGCCTGCAGCCGGTCCTGCTGCAAGGTGAAGTGCAGCGTGGGCGTGCGCGTCCCCCAGTCGGTGTTGACGGTGCGCATCATCGGGCTCGCCGCCATCACCTGCTGAACCTGCTCCGCGATACGGCGGAGCTTGTCCGGGTCGGGACCCGTGACCCGGTAAGCGACCGGGTACGGCGAGTACGGGCCGAATACGAGCTGCGTGACGCGCAGGCGCGCCTCAGGCGCAAGCCCATCGGCGATTGCCTGGCGCAGCCGCTGTTTGAGTGCCTCGCGCTCGTCCTGGTTATCCGTTCGCACCACGATCTTGGCAAATGACGGATCGGGCAGCTCCGGTCCCATCGAGAAGTAGAACCGCGGTGCGCCCTGACCGACATAGGCGGTGACGATTCTCGCTTCCTTCTGTCTGGCCAGCCAGCCTTCGACCTTCGCTGTGGCGGCGCTGGTCTGGGCGATCGACGTGCCATACGGCATCTGCACCTCGATCAGCACTTCAGGGCGGTCGGAGATCGGGAAGAACTGTTTCTTGACTACCGCCATGCCAAGGACGGCCAGCACGAAGAGGCCCACGACCGAACCGGCGACGAGCCACTTGCGCGCAATGACGCGCTTCAGCAGTTGACGGAAACCGTTGTATCGCGGCGTGTCATAAAGCGCGTCGTGGCCACCTTCGACTTTCTTGAAGTCGGGCAGCATCTTGACGCCGAGGTAAGGTGTGAACACCACGGCGACCACCCACGATGCGATCAGCGCGATCCCAACGATCCAGAACATGTTGCTCGTGTACTCGCCCGCAGTGGATCGGGCGAAGCCATTGGGCATGAAGCCGACCGCCGTGACCAGCGTGCCGGAGAGCATGGGCGCCGCGGTATGACTCCAGGCATAAGCGGAGGCGGCAACGCGGCTGTAGCCCTCTTCCATCTTCACCACCATCATTTCGATGGCGATGATGGCGTCGTCCACCAGCAGGCCGAGCGCCAGGATTAGCGATCCCAGCGTGATGCGGTCGAAGTTCTTGCCAGTTGCGAGCATCACCAGGAAGACCACCGCCAGGGTCAGCGGCACGGCCGCGGCAACCACGAGGCCCACGCGCCAGCCCATGCTCACGAAGCTCACCAGCATGACCACCAGCAGGGCCGCGAAAAACTTCACCATGAACTCATCGACCGCCGAACTGATGTTGACGGCCTGGTCGGTGACCTTGGTCAGGCTCATGCCGAGCGGCAGCCTGCCGTTGATCGCGCCCACCTCGCGGTCCAGCGCGCGACCCAGGTCGAGGCCGTTCCAGCCGTCGCGCATCACGACGCCCAGCAGCAGGGCAGGTTCGCCGTTATTGCGGATCAGGAAGGTCGCCGGATCTTCATAGCCACGCGTGACGGTGGCAATGTCCGATAGCTTCAGCGTGCGTCCCTGCGCCACGACGGGCGTATCGCGGATCTTCTGCAACGCGTCGAACGCGCCGTCGAGGCGGATGAACACCTCCGGGCCCCTGGTCTCCACCGAGCCGGCGGGCGTCAGCGCATTCTGGCCGTTCAGCGCGGCGAACACGTCCTGCGGACTGACGCCCAGCGTTGCCAGACGGTCATGCGAAAACTCGACATAGATCCGCTCCGCCTGCTCGCCAATGATGTTGACCTTCTTCACCCCCGGCACGTGCAGCAGCCGCTGCCGCAGCGTCTCGGCGTCGCGTACCAGCAGGCGCTGCGGTTCGCCTTTGGCCTTGAGCGCAAACAGCGCGAAGGTGACGTCTGCGTATTCGTCGTTGACCATCGGCCCGATCGCACCAGGCGGCAGGTTGCCTGCCTCGTCGCTGATTTTCTTGCGGGCCTGGTAGAACTGTTCCTGCACTTCCGAAGGCGGTGTGCTGTCGAGCAGGGTCAAGGTCGTGAAGGCGAGGCCCGGCCTTGTGTAGGTCTCCGTACGGTCGTACCAGCGCAGCTCCTGCATGCGCTTTTCGAGCTTTTCGGCGACCTGGTCCTGCATTTCCTGCGCGGTGGCCCCCGGCCAGGCAGTGATGATGGTCATCACCTTGACCGTGAAGGCGGGATCTTCGGCACGGCCGAGCTTGAAGAATGAAACGAGTCCGGCCAGCGAGATCAGGCAGATCAGGAACAGGGTGATGGAGCGCTCGCGCACAGCGAGCGCGGAAAGGTTGAAACGACCTTCGCTCACGGACGGACTCCCTCGGTTGCGGTCACGGGAGCCTGGCCCGCCACACGGACCGGTTCGCCTTCGCGTAGCAGATGCGCGCCGAGCGCGACGATCCGGTCGCCTTGCTTGATCGGGCCGTTGATGCGGACGTCGTCGTCATCCACGTGCTCGACCGTGACCGGCCGCCAGGAGACCTTTGGCGGCTCGCCGTCGACGACCCATACTCCCGGTCCCTTGCCCGCATCGAAAAGGGCGCCAAGCGGCACCTTCAGCGCGCTTTGCACGGAACGATGCGCATCCGGAATCTGGATAGTGACCGTTGCTCCTAGCGGTGCATCGGACAGCGTGCCGCCGAGCACGTACCGAGCCTCGAAGGTGCGGGTGAGCGGGTCCGCAGCATCGGATAGTTGCCGCAATTCGGCGGGAACCGTGACGTCTTGCTTGCCGAAGAGCGTTGCCTGCGCGACGGAACCGACCTCAGGGCGCAGGGTTTCCGGCAACTGGATGACGGCCTCGCGACGTCCTGCGTGAGCCAGGCGCACCACGGTCTGCCCGGCGTTGACGACCTGCCCGGGCTCGGCCAGCGTTTCCATGACGACACCATCGGCGTCGGCCATCAGCTCCGTATAGCGACTCGCATTAAGCGCGACGTCGGCTTGGGCTTCGGCTGCGCTGAGCTGGGCTTTGGCCGCATCGGCCGCGGCCTTGACCTGGTCGTAGGCCGAGGCGGAAATGGCGCCCGTGCCGCGCAGATCGCGGTAGCGCGCTTCATCCTCTGCCGTCTGCTGCGCCCGTGCCCGCGCGGCAGCGACGGCCTGCTGCTGCGCCTGCGCGGCCAGCTTCAGATCGACGGGGTCGATGCGCATGAGCGGCTGGCCGCGCCTGACGCTCTGCCCGGCATTGACCAGCCGCTCGAGCACCTTGCCGGAGACCCGAAACCCCAGGTCGCTCTGCACCCGGGCGGCTACGGTTCCGGTAAATGAGCGCGAGGCGGGCGGTGCGTCCCGAACGATGGCGGAACGCACCAGCGGCGCCTCCGTGCGCGGATCGGGCGGTGCTTTTGCGCCGCAAGCGGCCAGCGCAAACGGCAACGCGAAGACGACGGCTGAGGTAGCGAGGCGGCGCGCAAGCATGAAAGACCCATCGACGAAAGGATGATGGATCCGATTATGGTTCTAGTGACCAATATAGTCAATAGTCACAAATGGTGCGCGTTAAGGTGAGAGGCTGCGGAGCACCAGACTGGACAATTTCGCCGGCGCCTCCTCGGTGTAATCGAAGCTGTGCTGCAGGATCAACGGGTTGAGGTACGGGCGTAAAACCAGGTAGATCGCCATCGCGGTCTCATCCAGCGGCGTCTTGCGCTCGAAGTCCCCGCTTTGCCGCCCCTCCTGGAGGATGTCCTGAAGCAGCTTCTGGATGCGCTCTTCATAGGCGCGCGTCGCCTGCCATTGCTCGGTGGCGGCCGACGCGGCAATCTCGTAAAGCTTGCGGTCCTGGGAGAACAGGCGAAGGCTCGCCTCGACGATCGCCTTGAACATCCGCCGCAGTTTCTCTGGCGGCCGGGCGACCTCTTCGACGGCAGCTTTGACCTCGCTTTCGATCTCGCGCAGGCAGTTCGCGCAGATCATCTCGCCAATAGCCTGCTTGGACTCGAAGAACTTGTAGATATACGCCTTTGAAAAGCCGATGGACTTGGCGAGATCAGAGACGGTCGTTTTCTCGTAGCCATACCGGCTGAAGTGCTCGGTGGCCGCGGCAACGATCTGGTCGCGCACGTCATGGTCGGCTGGGCCGCGGGCCGAAATGGGATAGGTGGCTGCATTTTTCATGGTTCCTAGCTTACCGCCGCCCCCAAAAATCGACAACAAGTGACTAAATTGTATTATAGTCACCTTTACTCGTCCTCGTCGCCCGGATGAAGCTCATGCTGCCCAAACGCACCCTTGCCATGCTTGTCGTCGCCAGCCTTTCGGCAGGCTGCGCGGTAGGTCCCGATTACGTTCGGCCCGATGTACCGATGCCGGAGCGGTTCATGGGCCAGACAGCGGTCGATCATCGGCATGCAACGGCCACTGCGGACCTCGTGACCTGGTGGACGGCGTTTGGCGATCCGCAACTGACGCAATTCGTCGCGCTTGCGCTGGAGCAGAACCTTGACCTCGCGCAAGCTTCTGCTCGTGTCGCCCAGGCACGTTCAGCACTGGGGGCGGCGAATGCCGCGCTGCTGCCTTCCGGCAATGTCAGCGGCCAGGCAGCCAGGGTCTACCAGTCCGTTGAAACGCCCCTCGGGCGAGTTTTGAACTCGACGCCCGGTTTCGACCGCTACGGCAACGAGTACGAAGCCAATCTCAGCGCGAGCTGGGAACTGGATGTGTTCGGAGGCCTGCGTCGTGGACGGGAAGCGGCGCTCGCCGAGTACGAGGCTTCGGAAGCCGGCGCCGCGGCCACACGCCTGGCCGTGGCTGCACAGACCGCCGACATCTATATCAGCATCCGCGGATTGCAAGCCCGTCTGAACGTCGCGCGGCGACAGGTGCAGACGCAGCAGGATCTGCTCTCCACCATCAACCTTCTGTATGGCAAGGGGTTGGCAGCCGAGCTTCAGGTAAGACAGGCCGAGGGGGCGCTTGCCCAGGTCCGGGCCTCCGTCCCGGTCCTCGAGACGGGCCTCGACGCGGCCATGAACGCACTGGATGTGATGCTCGGCGCCCAGCCCGGCGTACATCGGGCCGAGCTGCTCGAAGCTGGCGACATCCCCGTCCCCCCGCAGATCGGAGCCACCGGATCGCCGCGCGAGTTGCTCAGGCGGCGGCCAGACCTGATCGTGGCCGAGCGACACCTCGCCGCATCGAATGCGCGTATTGGAGTGGCCATCGCCGAGTACTACCCCAAGGTCTCCCTCAGTGGGCTGATCGGCAGCGCGACATCCGTGGCCAGCGGCAATCTGTTCTCGAGCGGCGCCAGCCAGGCCGCCGGCGTGCTGGGTCTGCGCTGGCGTTTGTTCGACTTCGGCCGGATCAATGCGCAGATCGGCCAGGCCAAGGGTCAGGAGGCCGAGATGCTGGCTGCCTATCGGCTTGCCGCATTACATGCGACTGAGGACGTGGAGAACGCTTTTTCGGCACTGGTCAAGCGCGAGGAACAGGCTGCTGCGCTCACGCAGGGCGTGGACTCGCTCGGCCGCGCAAGAGCTGCCTCGTTTGCAGCCTATCAAAAAGGCGTGGTCAGTCTGATTGAAGTCCTGCAAGCCGACGACAGCCTGCTACGCACTTCCGATGCGCGAGTGCAGGCACAAACGGAGTCAGCCCGCGCAGCAGTCGCTGCTTTCAAGGCGCTCGGGGGTGGTTGGCAACCCAGCGAATCCGAAGCGACGGTTGCCACCAGGTAGCTAGCGCACGCGCCGAAAGCACGCAAAGCGGCGTCGGGAATTTGGCAATCTTTGTTCTTCGATGGCCGTTGATGAGGACTCCGCTTCTCCCGCGCAGCGGAGCGGCTACCTGTCGAAAGGTCCCTGCAGTCACTTGCCATCAGGAAATGGAAGCGCAGCGTTTCGTCTACACCGCCTTATCGCATGTCACGCAAACGATTGACCCGGGAAGAATCCCGCAAAGAGACCCGCAGGCGCCTGCTCGGTGCAGCGGCCTTGTGCATTGCCAGCAAGGGGTTGGCCGCCACGAGCGTAGAGGATATCGCCGCCCGGGCCGGCTATACCCGTGGTGCGTTCTACTCGAACTTCGACAGCAAAAGCGACCTGTTCGTCGAACTGCTCCGTCTCGATCACCAGAACATCCAGGAAAACTTGCGGAAGCTGTTAGAGGCCGGTTCGTCCAGCCAGGACCTGCGAAAGCGGCTCACCTTGTTATACGCGCAGCGTTATCGCGACGACAACAACTACGTCATGTGGGCCGAGGCACGCCTGCATGCCATGCGTGACGCTAAGTTCCGACAACAGATGAACGTCCTTTGGCTAGAAAAGCGCGAGATGATCGCCTCCTTCATCGAGCAGTTCTGCAAGCACGTCAACATGCAAGTGCCAGGAGCCTGTGCCGCCCAGGCACTTGCCACGATCGCATTGATGGACGACGTCCTCTATTTCACCATTACCATGCCCAACGAGCTGTCGAAGACTTCAGCCGAAGCGGTTGTGAGCAACATCCTTGCGAGAATGTTCACAAGTTCATCGTTCTGAGTGAACCTTGATTGGCGCAAGGTCCGTTCTAGCTGGTTGATCAATCCGTACCCGACGACGACACAAAGCAGCGGTCGACGCGTACGAGATCGAGTTGGATTTCAGTAATCTCTTCCGCACGTTGGGTGCCAATCGCATCGTCGATGCGCTCGTCGGACCCATTTCGACGTGTCTCGTGGTCCTTACCCGTTCATCGCGGAGACACGCCGATATAACGCGTCGCGGCGCAAGGTGGAAAGCGCAAACATCTTTGCGCCCCGTAATCAGCAAAGGCCTCCCGCGCAAACGTCCCCATTTTCGATGGCTGGCAGCGAATCCGCGCACGCGTGTGGGCCGTTAACCGCGTCTTTCGGACAGGCATAGGCCAACCTCTGAGGCACGTGGACTGCTTGCGAAACATGTATCGAAGCGTAGAGGCCAGAGAGGATTCAGTGCACCGTCTGGGCGCTAATGGCTCATGGTCGAACGTATCAACCCGGTTACGCGCTTCACGCCGCGTAGAAGACCCACTTACTACGGAGATTGGTCGCACCTGGCAAACGGGAAGGCGTCCATACAACTTAGAATGACCGACGTATCATGGCAGGTGACGCATCGGGAGTGGGTGATTCGTTCCTCACCGGAGAAGAGAGGCTTTCACTACCACGCTCGCGTGGAGGTTGAGCGCCGCCCTCAGGACTACGTAGACAATCGCCAAGTCTTTCGCTTCACCGACATCGGCTATTTCGATACCCAGGCTTCCGCAAATGAGCGCGGTGTGGCCTGGGCGAAGGCATGGCTCGACGTCAACTTCTAAGCGTTGGCAATTCCCCTCACATCAAGCAAGTCTCGTCCTCTTGACACGCAGCCGATGCTTTTGCCAGCACGGTTGCGCCGTTTTTTGCCGCCTCGACGTTTTCCCAAAGATGCTTCGATATCCGCGATGGCCAGGGAATGCGGCACTCTCCACCTGTGCGAAGACATATCGCGAGCCCAGTGAACGTCGCTGCGGTGAGGACCATTGACGATCCCCACTGGCGGCCGCCGGTTTGAATGCGTGTGGGTCCGTCTCGGGCATATTCGTTGCGCCAGTGAGGGCTCTAAACAACCTTTTAGGAGCTCACAAATGTCACAGCGAAAGACGGTCGATGATCTGTTCGTGCACATGCTTTCCGATATCTATAGCGCGGAGAAGCAACTGACGCGAGCACTGGCGAAACTCTCCCGCGCCGCTTCCGACCCGGCGCTGAGCGACGCATTCAAGACTCATCTTGAAGAAACGCAGGGACAGGTCGAACGGATCGACAAGGTGGTGGAAACTTGCGACATCCGCCTGAAGAGAATGAAGTGCATCGCGATGGAGGGATTGATAGAAGAAGGACAGGAACTGATCGACGAGATCGAAAAAGGTCCGGTCCTGGATGCGGGCCTCGTGGCCGCCGCGCAGAAGGTCGAACACTACGAGATCGCCACCTACGGTAGTCTGTGCGCCATTGGCAAGCAACTGGGTTTCACCGAAGCCGTGAAACTGCTGACAGAGACGCTGGACGAAGAAAAGGCCACGGACCTCAAGCTTACCGAGTTTGCGGAAAGAGCCGGTAACAAGAAGGCTACGCAACAGTAAACCATGAGGACACAGCGCAGGCGTACCGGTCGAATGGTCTGCCTGCGCTCGCCATCACGTGATTTACCTTCGATTTGTGCCTGTCACATTGGTCCGTGGGTCCGATGCTTCGATTCATCACTGGCCGTTTTGCTGCTTGCCATCCGTATTGTCGTTCGTGCCGTGGCCGGTGTTGGGACGGGTGCTATTGTTCATCCCGCTCGACCGGTCCCTCGACGGGTTGTCAGGCGCAGCGCCAGTTCCGGTTCCCATACCGCCACCGGTTCCTGTCGCACCCGTCGCCATCCCTCCGGCGCCCCCAGCATTGCCGCCGCCAGCGGCCACGCCGTTCCCAGCTCCGCCTCCGCCGCCGGTCCCGCCCGCTCCGCCCCCGCCACCACCTTGCGCATAGGCGCCGCCCGACAGTGCCGTCACCAGCGCAGAAGCCAGCATCGCTTTTGTCGTGAACTTCATGGTTCGCCTCCATTCCATTGGATCGATGTCGCCAGCTGTCGGGCGCAACGCCGCAGTCGCTTCGTCACTTGCGACAGCCCGCCACTGCCGAACGTCAGTCTCGCGGCAGCATCACCTGGAATGAGCAGGGGTTATTCCCGGGACCGGACTGGAGGTTCTCGATAAGCCCTCGCTTCACGCCTCCGGCTGAGCGCCGACGCATTAAAGCCAAGGAATCCGAATCGGGCATGCCGTTGTGTCGTGCCGTGGCATGCCGGATGCGCGATCGCCATACATTTGTCGGCATTCAACGAGTCATGTCGCGGATTGCTCACTGCGTGATCATCGGAAAGATCGACCGGCCGATGCCGCCGGGAGAAAGGATGCCCGTTCCCCGTGGCAAGCGAACAGGTGAAAGATGCTGATCCACATGACGATTCGCCTCGCGGACAGGTCAGGCCTTCTGCTTCTATGCCGGGCGTTGCACGACAGCGATGCGCAACTTGCGGGCAACGTCAGGCAGTTCAACGACCAGACCGTTGAACTGTGTATTTTCGCCACGTGCGCGTCAGACGTGACATGGCTATGCAGAGAACTCGTCAACACACGGCTTGCGGAAAACGTGCTGGTGCGACGACTCGACATCGACCCGACAAGCGGAAGCTGATAAGCGCAACAGCCGCTTTGCGAGTACCCCGCATGCGTCAAGATACTCACGGATTCGACGTGCGCGAATGCCAAGGCTTTCGTGAAGCCAGGTTGCTCCCGATTGCGCACACACCGCCACTGCTCCACCAATTGAGCTAACGGCCCGGCCAGCCAGAAAGTCCCCGCTGCCAGGCAATTCTGGCCTGGGTGCTACCCAATATCGATGGTCCGACTAGTGGAGCGCGCCGGTTCCGTTTTCGGCACGGTCAATGTAAGAATGCCGTTGTCAAACTTTGCCAATGCATGGTCTGGATCGGCATTGTCCGGCATCGGAATTCTGCGCACAAAGCTTCCATAGGCTCGCTCCAACCGATAGCATCCGTCCTCCTCGCTGCGCACGTCCTGCTTCTTCTCGCCGCGCAGCACGATTGCCCCTTCCTCGACGCTCACGTTCAAGTCCTCGCGTCCCATCCCGGGCAGTTCCGCAGTTACGCGAAGCACCGGCCCTTCGTCCACGACGTCGATGCGCGGCTGGAAGCGCGACGAACTGAAGTCGCCAAACCATCGTTCAAACGCACCACCGCCTGCAAATGGGTCACGAAAAAATTCCTCCACGGCACGCCACGGTTCACGAAGAGATAGTCGTGGAATGTCAGGCCATGCGGCCCGCCACTCATCCGCGCGCCGACCGTCCGTGTCGTCCGCATCGGATTTGCGGGCGGCTCCGCGAAGGAACTTGAAGGGGTTCCATTTTTTCGGATCAGTGTTCATCATGTGCTCCTTTCCTATCAGCGTCGAAACGGGATTCCGGTCTCCGCACCGCGACTGCTTCGACTCGACAGCCGAAAGGCGGTGGCCGGAGGACAGCATCCAGCTTCTTGCTACTGCTGTCCCCCTCCCCCGGCCGACTTCAGTCGGTACTCACCTCGATGCGGCGCGGTCGCGCTTCGTCGCGGCGCGGTATCGTCAGCTTCAATACGCCGTCCTTCAGATTGGCTTCGATTTTCGACGCATCGAAGTCGGCGCTCATCGAGAACGCCCGCGCGAAGTGAGGCTGCCGGATCTCCGCATGCTGCAGGCGCAGTTCCGCCGGTGTCGGCACCACCGCTTCTGCTTCGATGTACAGGTTGCCATCGTGGACCTTGACGTCCAGCCGCTCCCTGGTCACGCCCGGAAGATCCGCCCACAGCGTGATGCCGTGGCTGTCCTCGAAGATGTCTACCGGCGGTGTCAACGTGATCCGGCGTTGCGACGCATCACCGTCGCGCTGGGCCACCGCCGTTTGGTCCTTTCTGGCGAGTTCAGTCGTGTCGTTCATGATGTCCTCCGTAGTTCTGCCAGCCGCTCACTGAACGGTGATCGCCCGCGGCTTTGACGCCTCGCTTTTGCCGATGCTCACCATCAGGCATCCATTGGTGTACCGCGCGCTGACCTTGCCAGGGTCCGCGTTTTGCGGGAGCTCGACCACGCGCCGGAACGTGCCAGCGAATCGCTCCTGCGCATAGGTGCGCACATCGTCGCCGCGGGTTTCCGGTTGCGAGCTCGCGCGCTCGCCGCTGATGGTCAGCAACCCCTTGTCTAGCGATACGTCGAGCCTGGCCGGATCGACCCCCGGCGCGAACGCGACGATCTCGATCGAGTCGTCGGTCGAACCGATGTTGATCTGCGGGAAGGCGCCAGCGCGGCCTGAACGGATACTGGAAGGGAAGCCGCCGAAGAGGCTCGCCATCTGCCGTTGCAGACGGTCGAACTCACTGAACAGGTCGGTCCCGAAGTAAAGGTCACTCATGATCGTTTCCTCCTTGGATGCAGCACGGAAACGAACCGGCCTACGCGCTCCAGTCCGTCTGCCGGGCTGCGGCAAACAAATCGAAACACGCAGCGCGCCGCATGGCGGGCGCGGCTGCCTGAGCGGAATTTAGAATAGTATGCACGGAGAAAATTTCAAGGTGGGTAGCGCAAGTTCCATGCCCTTAGCCTCGACGCTCGCCCAGCCGGTCGCAGATTCTGATTCCGCGTCCCTAACCGACATTTACGGACGGCTTAGCAAAATCGCGAAGCGACATGCACCGGCCCTGACAAGCTCCTAATCGCTAACGAGCGGCATTCGTGGCACGCCGGTTGCACACTCACGATGCCGCGCATTGCGCGCGGGCATGGTGGCAGTGCCCGGTCGCAACAGTGCGCAGGAGAGGACCACTGCAACCGCGCTCAATCTGCCACCACCGCTCCAAGGATGACGGATGAGTCAAAGTCGGGCCAACACAAGCAGCGCACGGGCCGCGTACGCTGGGACCCGTTCTCACGACGATCACTGCGATGTCGGCCGCACGGAAACGGGCGACACGCGTATGCATCGCAAGATCGCGCTGGTTGCCAGCGCCATCGCCGGGAGTGCCGCCGCCGTGGCGCTGCTCCGCTACTGGGGGCGCCTGCGTCAAACGCCGGAGCTGACTGAGGCAAGCCGGCTCTCTGGAATTCGAGGGCGCTGGGTGCAGGCGGGTCCTTACAGGATGTTCGCGCGGACCGCAAGCCCGACCGACGCCACCGCCACGAATGGATTTGCCGCTCGCCCGCCAGTGATACTCGTCCACGGTCTCGTCGTCTCCAGCCGCTACATGGAACCGCTTGCACTAGCTCTAGCCAGGTGGTTTCCAGTGTTTGCTCCCGATCTACCTGGCTTCGGTGAAAGCGCATTGTGCGGCCGCTGGCTCGATCTGCCCGGTCTCGCCGATGCTTTGCACCTGTGGCTGGTTGCCACCGGGCTCCGACCGGCCGTTCTTGTGGGCAATTCGTTCGGCTGCCAGATCCTGACCGAACTCGCCGCGCGTCATCCCGGCGACGTCAAGGCATTGGTGCTGCAAGGGCCCACCGCGGATCGCCGGGCCCGGCATCTGCCGGTCCAAATCCGGCGCGCCCTGGTCAACGGCCGCCGCGAGCGGCCTCATTCGCCGGCCGCGCCAGGGCGCATCGATTACGCCAAGGCCGGACTGCTGCGCGCGCTGGCCACGATGCGCATCATGATTCGCGATCGCATCGAGAACCGGCTCCCGCTCGTTCGCGCTCCCGTCCTCGTAGTGTGCGGCTCCCGGGACCCTGTGTCGCCGCGCGAGTGGGCCATCGAGGTGACGGCGCGGCTGCGCTGCGCGCAACTGGTCATCATCGACGGCGGCACACACACTCTGAATTATGTGTATCCACACAGTCTTGCGCTGACGATCCGTCAGTTCGTCGACGCGTTACCCGGCGAACCTTCCGGGCGAATGGAGCAGCCATGAGCAGCGCACCGCGAGGAATTGCGCGATTCGATTCGGCCGCCGCGATGGTCGGTGCACTGGGCGCCTGCCTGCACGGCAAGCCTTTTAGCAGCCCGAGCGGGTCACCACTGCTCGACCGCAGCATGCCGCTGATCAATCTCCTGCCTCGGTTCGCTCGCGAATGGGCGTACTCCATCGGCGGCGCAACCGAGGCGATAGGTGAGCGCGCGGCGCGGCGCCTTGACATCGAGACCATAGCGACGTGGCTTGCCGATCGTTATCCGCGCCGCCAGTACCCGGCCGCCTTCGTTGGCTCGTCCAACGGCGCGCTCGTGCATCTGGCCGCCGCCATGGGCGTGCCCTGGCTGCCGCAGACCTTTCTCTGCCCCGTCCGTGCGCCCGGCAGCGATCCCGATGATGCCGCAGCAGGCCTGCGCGACGGCAGACATGCGCGCGAGGCGCTGCTCGCGGCAGACGGACGAATCGCCGTTCACCACATGCACGATCCAAATCAGGACCGGCTCATGTTGCGTACGATGCGCTACTACCGCATCAAGCAGCGCGCGCTGGCACTCGGGTTTCGCGAGTTCCTGCTACGCAGTCTGCCCGCCGGCGCGACGCTGTATGTAGACATATGCACTTTGCAGTGGCCCGTCACGCGTATCGGCGAGCGCGCCTTCTTTCAGTTTGGCGCGGCGGGTGGCGCGACACGCGAGGAATATTTCGGTGGCGGCCCGCGTGTGCGGGAATACCTGGCCCGTTATGGCAGCGCCCGCACCCGCTGGGATCCGCCCTCGCCAGATGCGCCCGCGCCTGAAGCCGAATGGGGCTTCGACATGAGCCTGCTCGACTCTCTGCGTGCCCTCGCGCAGCAGGCCGACTGGCGCCTAGTCGAGTTTCGCTTCGAGGAACCCGAATCGCTGAGCTTTTTCGCGTTCGACACGCTGCGCGAATGGTACTGTGATGAAGGTATCGAGCCGCGGCACCTCGTCGTCGATAGCTTCGTACTGCTCGATCCATACACGACGATGCATCTTGGCGCGTTGCCGTTCTGGCTGGTGTTCTGCACCGAGCCATCGGCGCGAAACCTCACGCGGCTGCTTCAACGGGAAGGCCGTTTCGAACACATTGACCTGATGCTGTTTTCGCACGGAACCGAAGGCGTCGGCGTGGTGCCCGCGCGCGAATGGCAAACGATCATCGCGTCGGCCTCGCCCGACGCGCGTCTGTGCGGCGTCGATGCGAAACGCTTTCCTCGCGACTTTGCCACCTTTGTGCGCTTCGACGAAGCACTCGCTCGACGCGGCAGCGAAAGGCCACGCATGCCCCTACCGGCGCCGCTGAGCGTGCAAGCATTCGACGCCGCCCTGCTGCGTCACGGGAGCCGGTATGGCGTCGCCGCGACGCTGCCACGCGCCGAGCAGGTCTCATGATCGGCGCCACCGCGCTGCTGGCCTGGTTTTGCGGGGCCTGCGCCGCGACATACGGCGCGGCGGCCGCCACACTTTTCTGGATGCAGGGACGCCTGATTTATCCGGGGGAATGGCGGCGGCGTGAGCCGAACGAAGCGGGGCTCGCCGACATGTCGGTAGTCACCGCCACCACAGCGGACGGGCTCGATCTGCATGGCTGGTACAAAGCGCCGGCATCGTCACGACGCTTGACCGTGGTGCTTTTTCACGGCAACGGCGAAGACCTCTCGCAACGCGGGCATATCGCGCGCGCACTGCTCGACTGTGGCTACGGAGTCTACCTCGCCGAGTATCGCGGCTACGGAGGCAATTCCGGCATACCTCACGAAGCGGGCCTTTACGAGGATGGGCGCGCAGCACTTCGCTTCGTCGAGCGTACGAATGCGCGCATCGTTCTACACGGCTATTCGCTCGGCTCCGGCGTGGCGGTGCAACTCGCGGCCGAAGCACAGGCTCCAGGGCGGATCGAAGGCCTGATCCTCGAAGCGCCTTTTACACGGATCGCAGATGTCGCGGCACGGGTCTTCTGGTTCATGCCAGTGGGCCTGCTGGTTCGCGATCAGTATGACAATCTCGCGAAGATCGCGCGGGTGCGGGTGCCCGTCGTGATCTATGGCGGAACAAATGACAACGTGATCCCACCGCAGCATTTCGCCCACCTATATGCGCACACTGCCGCGCCGCGGCGACTATTGATGCTGGAGGGTGCAGATCACACCAATTGCTGGGAACGCGGCGGCGGCGAGACCGTACTGAGACTTCTCGAGGATATCGAAAAGGCTTCGGGGACACGCCGCTAGCAGCACAGGACAGGACCTCGTGCGCTCCTGGGCGGCCCTGCGCGCTCGCCGGCTCGAATAGCTGCGCATTAGTGAGTCCGCTCGAACTCGCCACCGGCGTTCCCGAGCCCACCCCGCAGTCGCCCCGGACGACTCGCTATTCCAGAACACTCTCATTCGATGATGCCCCGCGAGCCTGTTTGCGTGATGTTCAGATTCGTTCCGTCTGGGCAATGCTTCCTGATCCGCCTACGAAGCGGCCGCCTTGCGGCAGCGGTCCTGCCGCGAGAGTGCGCCTCTCGGTGGTCCTGTCCTTCCCGGTATTCCGGGAAGGACCGCTCATGCGTTGTCTGCGAACTGGCCGGTCACGCGGGAACGAACGATGCTTTGGCATCGCTGTGCTCAGCGGGAGCGGGACGGATGAAAAAGCTGCTCGAGATTTCTCTCGGCATTGTGACGAGCGTTGGGGGCTTTCTGGAGATGGGGTCGCTGTCGACGGCGGCGCAAGGAGGCGCCGCGTTCCGTTTCCAGCTGGCTTGGCCGATCGTCGTCGGCACGGTATGCATCGTCTTTCTGACCGAGATGTCGGGACGATTCGCCGCGGTGAGCAGCCATACGATCGCCGACGGAATTCGTGACCGGTTTGGCATCAAATTCTTCCTTTTCCCCTTCGTCACGACGCTCATCGTCAACGCCCTGGTGCTGTCGGCGGAGATCGGAGGCGTCAGTGTATCGCTCGAACTGGCCAGCGGGGTAAGACACGAGTGGTGGGCCTTGCCGGTTGCCGTGCTGGCATGGTTTGTCCTGTGGCGTAGCACGTTCGGGCTGATCGAAAAAGGTATGTCGCTGCTCGGCCTCGTCACCTTGAGCTTTGTCGCGGCAGCAGTCGTGCTCAGGCCCGATTGGCATCAGGTAGCGTTGGGCGCGATGCCTGGCTTGCCGCGTAACGATCCGGCGAACTACTGGTTCACTGTCGTGAGCATTCTCGGCGCGTCGATAACGCCATCACTGTTCCTGTTCTATTCGTCCGGGGCGATCGAGGACAGTTGGGACCGGAGCTATCTTGGCGCGAACCGCGCGATCGCCGCCCTCGGCATGGCGTTTGGCGGCGTCATATCGCTAGCCGTGTTGATCACTGCCGGATGCGTGTTTCGCGCGTACGGCATCACGCGCGTCGACAGCTATCACCAGTTGCCACTGATGCTCGTCGCGGTCTTCGGCTTCTGGGGATTCATTCTGTTCATCGCGTCGCTGTCCTTCGCGTGCTTCGGTGCGACGCTGGAGATCGCGCTCGAGCAGGCGTACTTCTTTGCCCAGGGCTTCGGCTGGAACTGGGGCGAAAACCGCAAGCCGCGCGAGGACCCGGCATTCAGCCTCGTCTACACGTGTGCGCTTGCGGTCAGTGCGATACCGATCGCGGCCGGCATCGACCCGCTCAAGCTAACCGTATTCTCCATGGCTCTGACTGCGCTGAGCTTGCCGCTCACCGTGATTCCGTTCCTGGCGTTGATGAACGATGAGAGCTATCTCGGGCGTCACTGCAACGGCGTATTTTCCAATCTTGTTGTCATCGCGATCGTCGCGCTCAGCTTCGTGCTGGCGATCGTCACAGTGCCACTACAGATACTCGGAGGTGCGTAATGGATCTTGTTCGAGACGTGCTCGATAAACAGCTTGTCGATCGCTATGGTGCGAAGATGGGGCGGGTCGACGGTATCGTCGCCGAATTGCGGCCGGGACGGCCGCCAGAATTGGTTGCGCTCGAGACGGGTTCAGTCGCGATGGCGCGACGCATTGGCGAGCAAGCCGGGCGTCGGGTCGCGCGACTCGCTGGCAAAATCGGCGGCGCGCGTTACGTCGAACCGTACTGGATTCCCTGGAGTCGGGTCCGTCGCTTGGGGGTCGACATCGAGGTGGACCTGGATGCGCGCGATACCCCGCTTGGCAACTGGCAGCGCTGGCTACGCGAGCACGTCGTCGAGCGCATTCCGGGATCGCGATGATGGCGCAGATCAACATCGATCTGATCGTCGGTCGGCAAGTGCTGACGCGAGACGGCTCATCACCAGGCCGCATCGAGGCAATCAAGCTCGTTCAAGACCACGACGCCTGGATGATCAGCGAATTTCACATCGGTCCGAGTGCCTTGGTCGAGCGGCTCGCCGTACGCTGGCTGCCAAGGCTGTTGCGTGACGTGGCGCAGCGCAAGGGGCGCTGGCGGCATCATCGGATTGCGTGGAACCAGATCGACGTGTCCGATCCCAGGCACCCGCGCCTGCTGTGCGATGTGGCTGAGATTCAGGGACTGGCGTAGCCGCTGAAGATATCGACCGGAGGCCGGAACGCGGCACAGAGCGTGCTTCCCGCTTAAGCGATAGAAAAAAGGACGGGGCGCCAAATGGCCGAGTATCTGAGCGCAATCTTCCGCTCTTATCGCGACGCTTCTGACGCACGCCAAGCTCTCGCTGAGTCCGATTTATGTGAGCTGGACGTGTTCGTTTTCTCACTCGCGGCTTCGCCTGGCGCCGCGAAATGGGTGCTCCCGACGCACGAAATGGATCATGCAGAATATGCGGCTCACGGGGAATGGGGGTCGATCGCCGTCAACCGGTTCATCGAGCCGCAAGCCGACTGTTTCGTAGCGAGCATAAGTGAGGACAGGCGTGCCGGCCACGCATTGCTGGTCGCCGCCGATCCGCCGCCAGCACTGCTGGTACAGATCTGCGCAAGGCTGAAAGACTGCGGGGCGTTCGCCCTAAGGCCGCCGGGATCCCGCTGGCGACTTTGCAACTCGCACTGACGTCCGAAGGCCAGCCGCCCTTCTGCTCAAACACATGAAGGGTCGGCTGTGCGCCTTTGTTGTCGCCACCGATAGGAAATGGAAAAAGTGCCTGGAAGTTCTACGGTTTCATCACCACCTTGATGCAGCCGTCTTCCTTCTCCCGAAACACGCGGTACATGTCGGGCCCTTGTTCGAGTGGAACCGTATGGGTGATCACGAACGACGGATCGATATGCCCATCCTGGATCCGCTTCAGCAGATCGTCGGTCCAGCGATTCACGTGCGTCTGCCCCATGCGAAACGTCAAGCCCTTGTTCATTGCGGCGCCGAACGGGATCTTGTCGATCAGGCCGCCGTACACGCCCGGAATCGACAGCACGCCCGCCGGCCGGCACACGTAGATCATTTCGCGCAGCACATGCGGACGGTCCGTTTCCAGCATCACCGCCTGCTTTGCGCGGTCGTAAAGCGCATCGAACGAGCGCGTCGCATGCGATTCCATACCGACCGCGTCGATGCATTTTTCCGGACCCTTGCCGTGCGTTAGTTCCTTCAACCGGTCGAGCACGCTCTCGTCCTCGAAGTTGATCGTGATCGCGCCGACGGCGCGCGCCATGTCGAGGCGCTCGGGAACGCGGTCGATCACGATCACCTGCTTTGCGCCGAGCATGATCGCACTGCGGATCGCGAACTGGCCGACCGGGCCCGCGCCCCAGATCGCGACAGTGTCGGTCGGCTGTATTTCGCATTGCACCGCGGCCTGCCAGCCGGTCGGCAAAATATCGCCAAGAAACAGCACCTGCTCGTCGGTCAGGCCGTCGGGAATCTTGACCGGCGTGACGTCCGCGAACGGCACGCGCACGTATTCGGCCTGCCCGCCCGGATAGCCGCCCGTCAGATGCGAGTAACCGAACAGGCCAGCGGTGGTATGGCCGAACACCTTGTCGGCCATCTCCTTGTTGCGATTCGAACGCTCACACACCGAAAAGAAGCCACGCCGGCACTGATCGCACTCGCCGCAGGCGATCGTAAACGGCACGACTACGCGCTCGCCCACTTTCAGCCTCGCGTTGCCGGAGCCGACTTCGACGACCTCCCCCATGAACTCATGGCCGAGGATGTCGCCCGACTTCATCGACGGCATAAAGCCATCGAACAGATGCAGGTCCGAGCCGCAGATCGCGCAACTGGACACCTTGACGATCGCATCGCGCGGATGCTCGATGACCGGGTCCGGGACGTTGTCGAAGCGGACGTCTTTCTTGCCGTGCCAGCAAAGGGCTCTCATGTCGTGCCTCGTAGTCGATGGGCCCGTCGCGCGGGCCAACAGGGTCGGGATTCGCGGATGCGCGTGCGACGACGCGGCGTGTCGATCGCGCCGACGCCATCGCAAGCGCCACCGTGTAGGAGCAACGGACGTGCCGTCGTCAACCCGGCTGTCCGAACCTATCGCACGACAGCGACGAAAATCATCAACATCCCCATGTCTCGCGCGCGTGGTACAGCCATTGCTGGTCCGGTTTATTCATCAACGGAGTAGTCAACATGGCAGGCGATAACTCTTTCAAGCCCGGCGAGATCGTCAAAACGTCCGGCATCTATTCGGTTGTCCATGACGATGGCAAGGGGACTTTCGAAGTAACGTGCGTGGAAGGAGAGCATTTTCCCCCGACACGCAGCGGCAAAGGAGCTCACTACGAGCTCAAGTACGCAGCGACGCATTCGCACCGGCACGCTGAGCTGAAAGGCACCGAGCAGCGCGGCAGCTAGCGCTTCATGCCCACGGCGCGGCGCATCGCGGCGGTGATTCCCTGCCGCGTGCGCCAGTAGTCTTCCCATGGATCGAACTTCAGGGAACGCTGACGTTCGATCGCCTTGCGCATGGTCCATTCGTCGCCTCGGCCGACCCCCCGCAATTCGTCCCACGACACCGGCATCGAAACTGCCATTCCGGAACGGGCCCTGACCGAGAAAGGGGCAACGGTGCTCGCGCCGCGGCCATTGCGAAGATAGTCGATAAAGATTTTGCCGATGCGGTTTTTAGGACCAAGGACCGCCGAAAAGCGGTCTGGCACCACCCGCGACATGTGACGGGCGACCGCCTGCGCGAACTCCTTTGCTTCACTCCAGGCCTGACGTCGCGTCAACGGCACGACGACATGGAATCCTTTGCCTCCGCTGGTTTTCGGGAATGACCGCAAACCTATCTCGTCGAGCACGACCTTCAGCAGCTCGGCCGCTTCCAGCATTGCGCTCCATGGTAGGTTCGGGTCGGGATCGAGGTCGAAGATGATCCGGTCGGGATGCTCGAGGTCCGGTGCTGCGGCGTTCCAACAGTGCAGTTCGACAACGCCCATCTGGGCGAGACCGATCAGCGCCTCCGGTTTGTTGGCAACTAGCAGCGGCGGATGCCTCGGATGCAATTCGGCAGGCAGTTCTTCGACGCCGGGAATCTGGAACTTTTCGCTGTGTTTCTGGAAGAACAATTCGCCCTTAATTCCGTTTGGCGCGCGAACCAACGCCAACGGCCGGTTATGCAGATGCGGCAACGCCCATTCGGATATCGCAGCGTAGTACTCGACCATGTCGCGCTTGGTGTGCCCGGTCACCTCATCCATGACCCGCTCGGGGTTGGATATCCGGATGCCGCCGATCGTCACGGCTCCTTTCGGCCCTGGACGCTGGCGAGTCGAGCCCATATCGGCCTCGACCGGTTCGTCCGACTCGACGGCGATCATCGGCTCTTCGGTGATCGAGCCCGCGGCCTTGTCTTCCCGGATCGCATGAAAAACCGGATGTCGGACTTCGCCAGCGGGCGTCCATTCGAGGAACGAACACTCGACGACGAGCATCGGCTCCAACCAAAGATAGTCGCGGTTTTTTTCCGGTTTGGGAGGGTTGTAGAACGCTGTTTTGCTAGCGGTGACTGGGCTGGCGCGCCGCAGGAAGGCGTGCGCGGCGCGACTGGACAAGTATGGCTTGACGTTGCCCGCGTAGCGCAGCGACCCATCCTGTTCGTACACGCCGAGCAGCAGGGAATGAACACCTGAGCGCGCACCTTTGGTCCGGGTGAAGCCGCCTACCACGAACTCCTGGCGCAAATTGCATTTGAGCTTGATCCACTCGGTGGATCGTCCGGAGCGGTATGGCGCGTCGCGGCGCTTGCCGATGATCCCTTCGAGCTTCATGCGGCAAGCGGAAGCGACCAGCGACACCGGGTCTTTCGCGAAGTCTTCCGACAATCGCAACACATCGGCGTCCGTTTCATGCATCAATGCGCGAAGAAGCTTGCGACGCTCACGCAACGGGTGTTCACGCAGATCGGTGCCGTTCAGCCAGAGGATATCGAAGACGAACAGGACGATGTCCGCGGTGCTGCGCCGGTCAAAGGCATTCTGAAGCGCATTGAAGTCGGGGCGACCCTCCGCGTCCAACACGACTACCTCGCCGTCGAGCCACACCTCCTCGACTGGCAAAGCCGTGAGTGCGTCGGTCAGACTGGGCATACGTGAAGTCCAATCATGTCCGTTGCGGGTAAAAATCTGGACGGTGCCACGCTCGATGCGGACCATCATCCGATAACCGTCGAACTTGATTTCGTACGACCAGTCGCCGCCTGCCGGTGCGCGATCGACCAGCGTAGCGAGCTGTGGCTCGATCAGAACGGGGAACGTTCCGGGCTCACCCACAGGAGCACGGGCGCGACGGGTCCGCGAGGAGTTCCACCGGCTGCTCATGTGATGAGCCTATTCGGCTTCATTGACGACGGTCAATTCGATCGGCATCGCCACAACTGCGTTCGCGCATTGAACGATCTGGGCCGCGTTGCCTGCCGGTCGGCCAACCAGCCTCTTCACCTCCTGCGGTAAGGAGCATCTTTTCAAAGCAGCACGCGTCGGACTGTTCTACGTATGACCCGTACCGTTGAGCCGCCCTGAAGCCGTTGCGCTCATAAAATCGGATCGCGCGCCTGTTTACCGCGCGAGTCTCGAGGACCAGCCTTTGATAACCGGCGGCTGCCGCGTTGACTTCAAGCTGCTGCAGAATCACTTTACCGACGCCTGAATAATGCGGCCTGCTGTAGATTCTCTTGAGTTCCGCCGTGCGCGAGTCGAAATGCCAGAATGCGCCGCATCCAACCGGTTCCCCGACCAGGGTGCGGGCAACGTAAAACCTTCCATTCGACGAGTGAAAGTCGGCGAGACAAAACCTCGACTGCCCGCCATCGCCTGAAAATACCGCCAGCGTGGCGCTGAGTTCATCAAGCAGGATTTGTCCATCAAGCGAGGCAGGGTCCTCGCGCCGGACGGTTATGGCAATGCATGACTGAGTCATTGGTCCTCCGTTGACGCGCCTTCGGCTTCAGCCTGTTTTCGTTGCATCAGTGGTCATTCCTGAAACCTCATGCGTCCCCGTCGGGATGCAACATGCGACTGACAAAACGAGTGCCCGAGGAATCTGCTCATCGGACATCGCCTCGCTGTGCCTGTTTACTGCGCGCCTGATGCAGCCGTGTCCGACGCGCCTTTAGCGTGTGGGGCTTTCTGTGGGAGTCGGGTTGGCGACCCCGCCGTCGAACCTTTCGACATGGATGTCGAACCACTGGTCGCGCCTGTGTTCGGCGCACTGATTCCCGCACCACCCTGGCCCGCTCCGTTGGCTCCTCCCGCCACGCCAGCACCAGCGCTCGTCCCACCGCCTCCACCGCCTCCACCGCCTCCACCGCCCTGCCCATAGGCCGCGCCGACCGACGCTAGCGCCAATGCAAGACAGACGATTACTGTCTTCGTTGCTTTCATGATTGCCTCCCTTGAATGACCGCAAACTCGCGGCAACGCCGTTGGGCGAATCTGCGCTATACCCGGTGGGGTGCCAGATTTCGCAAGCCGGCATTTCCCGAAGCGCAACGAATATGCCAGACACGCATCATGAGTCGCCGCGCCTCGGGTGCTGCACAACCGCAAACTCCCATCGACGCCCATCCGGGCAGCCAGCAATGGCGTCCTTGCCGCGAGATTGACGACGATATGGAAACGTTGACCGCATGGGGGCGCTATCTGCGCCGCCGAATGATTGAAGTAACACGCGCTAGCGCCGGACAATCGACCTGGTCCACGGGATGCATCGACGCGACGGCAAGGCGGTCGAGCACCGCGCTCGCCTCGGCGAGATGGCAACGGCCCGCTTCTGTCGAGACTTCGAAGCCGCCGGCCGCGACGAATGAACCGGGTGGTCATTCGTCGGACCATCCATGGAGTACTGCGATAGCTGGCTGATTCCGTTCCCGTGGCATTCATATGCCTGGTCCATCCGGTGAGGAACGGGAGTTGCTATGACTAAAACGTCAAGCGTGCATATAACGCGAGCTGCCCGCGATGGGAGGAGGACACATCATGTTGTATTACGCCCTTGTATTTTTCATCATTGCGATCATTGCCGCAGCGTTCGGCTTTGGCGGCATCGCTGCAGGTGCAGCCAGCATCGCAAAAATACTTTTCGTCATATTCGTTGTGATTTTCCTGGTCACGCTCGTGATGGGCCTCATGCGACGGTGACACGAGACATTGCAAACGCGGGCGCCGTTATGTTGGTGCGAAACATCAGAAAACGCCTCTAACGTCAAACACGGGAGCAGCGCGAACACGCCGACTTGCTGGGTGAGACGAGATAACCGTCGACCTCGCGGCAGGGTCACCCCGACTCGCCATGGCGCCTTGCGACGCAGAACATCACCAGGCCAAAAAGACTGCGATGCAGCCATGCCATGAGCCATGCATAGGGTGCTGCCGATCGGCATCGGAACCAGCAGGGCCGAGGACATGAAGTTGCCGAACCGCTGGACGGTGACGTAGCAGCTTGAGGCCGGCCAGGCCGCGTCGCTCCCAAAGCAATCCCCGACGACGACGAGGTCGGTCGCAAACCGACGAGCAATCGAGAGGCTGCGAATAGATGGCTGGTTTCGGTCCGGAAACAGCCCGTCGCGCCGTGTAAAACTTTGTTTGTCGAGTGCGGACACGCGCAATAGTGTTCGATGTCTTCATGGATCAGAAAGCGCGTCTAGCTTCGTCGCAGTTCTAAAGTTCATACCTGGGATGCCGATAAATGGCTTGCCGGTCCCTGATTTCCCGGGATGGCCATTATTCAAAAAGGCGCTGGGCGTCGACGCTCTCAATCCACAGATACACAATCATGAAGACCAAAGCACTTTCAAAGTTCGTGCTCGCCGCGGGTTTTGTCGTCACAACACTGCTCACCGGTTGCACTTCGCTTCCGAAAACCGACCTTGCCGCCAGCAATCGACAAAAGCTCCATACGATCGCCATGTTGGACGTCAAGGAACCGCGCGGAGAGAGCGTGGTCAACTTCGGTGGCGCTGCTGGAGCATTTGGATTGATTGGTGGATTGGTGCAAGCAGGGGTCAACGCCAATCATACGAGTACGTACACGCAGCGTGTGGCGAGCGAAAAAATCGTTTTCGCTCCCGTTGTTGATGATGGCCTTACAGCGCGACTTTCCAATGCCGGCTATCAGATCGTTGCGTTGCACGGCCAGAGCGTCAAGCTCGCAAGCGATGGCAAGTCGGACGACTTCTCAGATATCAAGACCGACGCGGATGCCATCCTGAACGTGTGGATTACTTCCTTTGGCTATGCATCCCCACCGGACACGAGCGACTTCATTCCGTGGGTCGTTATCCGTGCGCGCCTGCTCGATTCCAAGTCCAGGCAGGACATGTACTTTAAGACATTCGCTTGCGGCTGGGACATCAAGGCCAATTCGATTCATATCGAAGCAGACGCCAAATATCGTTATGGCAGCTTCGGCACGCTGACCGACCAGTTCGATCAGTCGGTGACAGGTCTCAAGGATTGCGAACAGGCAGTCGTCGCAGCAATTGGGCAGGATTTGACGAAGCCGCAGTAAGCGGCTGATAGCCGAAGACGCCGGGCCAACTGCAATCAATGCGGCAGGCACTCAGTTTGGAACCAATAGTCGACCAGGCGCTGGGCCGCTTGCAGATCATCCGGGTAGTACGGGTCGTCATTCCACGGCGACGGGTCGTAACCTGCTTTCCTCAAGGCCGCGAGTTCGTTCTGGTGCTGTGCCAAGGTCGGAGGCGCGTTGGTTTTGAGCGCCGCCAGGTCGCGGCACTCCGCCGGGCTGAGATGCCGCCCGGTATATGGCATGCCGCCGACGACACAGCCAGCGAGCAAAAGTACCACGGCAGGAAGCGTCAATCCTGTCTTAAGCGACTTGGTCATAGTACGTGGACTTCCCTTCATTGCATGATAGTACGTCGTCGCGACTGGCGCCTCGTCGCCAGGTCGTTCCTTCATACCGCAGCAACTGGCAAAACGGCCCCGCCACCATCTGAACCGCGCTGGCATCGCGCTCACGTCGTCGAGCGCGCAGCGGCAACTGGCATTGGTCCAGAGGAACGTTGCTTTGTACTCAGTCGCGATTTGCCTGCAACACCGTGAGCGCGGCCATATTGATGATCCGACGAACCGTCGAACTGGACGTCAGTATGTTGACGGGTGCATTGACGCCGAGCAGGAACGGCCCCACAGCAACATTACTTCCTGCCTCCGTCTTCAGCAGGTTATACGCAATATTTGCCGAATCGACATTCGGACAGACCAGCAGATTGGCGGCGCCCTTCAGTCGCGACGTGGGTAAAACACGCTGACGCAGCGCTTCATCCAGCGCGCAATCTCCGTGCATTTCACCGTCGATCTCGATGTCGGGCGCCTGTTCGCTAACGAGTGCCAGTACTTTCCGCATCTTCTCGCCCGATGCAGAACTGCCCGAGCCAAAATTCGAACGCGATAACAACGCAACTTTGGGCGACAGATTCAACCATGCCATTTGCGCTGCGGCCGCAACCGTGAACTCCGCAATCTGTTCCGCCGTGGGGTTGTCGTTGACGTGTGTGTCGACGAGTGCCAGCGTGCGCCTGTCGAGCAGCAGGATATTCACCGCCCCATAAGTTTGTGCGTCGTGTTTCCTGCCGATCACTTCGTCGATGAAGCGCAAATGCTTGTGATAAGCACCGACAGTCCCGCATATCATCCCGTCCGCGTCGCCCAGTCGCACCATCATGGCGCCGATCAGCGTCAGGCGGCGGCGCATTTCAACCCGCGCCATTTCCTTCGTGATCCCATCGCGGCACCGCAGTTCCCAATACGTCGTCCAGTATTGGTGAAAGCGTTCGTCGTTTTCCGGGTTCGTGACCTCGACGTCCTCGCCGAGCTTCAGCCGCAGGCCGAATTTCTCTATTCTCGATAGCAGCACTTCCGGTCGGCCGACCAGAATCGGCCGCGCCAGCTTCTCGTCGACGATCACCTGAACCGCCCTCAGAACACGTTCCTCCTCGCCCTCCGTGAAGACGATGCGCGAGTTCCTACCCTCGCGCACGAATTGCTTCGCGGCGGCGAACAACGGCTTCATGAACGCGCCGGAGTGATAGACGAACTGCTGAAGCTGATCCGCGTAAGCATCGAAATCGGCAATCGGGCGCGTAGCCACGCCGTCCTCCATCGCAGCCCTTGCGACGGCGGGTGCGATGCGCACGATAAGCCGGGAATCGAACGGCTTTGGAATCAGATACTGCGGCCCGAAGGAAAGATCGTACGCACCATACGCGGCCGCGACGGAGTCGTTCGGTTCCTCTTGCGCGAGGCCGGCAATCGCGTGAACGGCGGCCACTTCCATGTTCCGCGTGATGGTGGTCGCACCAACGTCCAGCGCTCCGCGGAACACATAAGGAAAGCACAGGACATTGTTGACCTGATTCGGATAGTCCGAACGGCCCGTCGCGATGACCGCATCATCACGGGCTTCGCGCGCTTTCTCCGGAAAGATCTCCGGCGTGGGATTGGCGAGCGCGAGAATCAGCGGACGCGGCCCCATCTGCTTCACCATTTCCGCCGTCAGCACTCCCCCCACCGAAAGCCCAAGGAATACGTCGGCACCTTCGATGACATCGGACAGCACCCGCGCCGACGTGGCCTGTGCAAAGCGCGCCTTGTCGGGGTCCATCGCGGCCTTGCGTCCTTGATAGACCACACCTTCGATGTCGGTCACCCAGACGTTTTCGCGGGGCAGTCCGAGACCGACCATCAGCTCGAGACACGCGAGCGCCGCGGCACCTGCGCCTGAAGTGACGACCTTCACCTTCGAGATGTCCTTACCCACCACTTTCAGACCGTTGAGAAACGCGGCCGATACGGTGATCGCAGTACCGTGCTGGTCGTCATGGAAAACGGGAATCTTCATACGGTCGCGCAGCTTTTGCTCGACGATAAAGCAATCGGGCGCCTTGATGTCCTCCAGATTGATGCCGCCAAATGTCGCCTCGAGGCTCGCGATGATATCCACGAGCTTGTTGGGATCGCTCTCTGTAATTTCGATGTCGAAGACGTCAATGCCCGCGAACTTCTTGAACAGGACCGCCTTGCCCTCCATCACCGGCTTGGACGCGAGCGCACCGACATTGCCGAGACCCAGCACCGCCGAGCCATTCGTGATCATGCCGACCAGGTTTCCTCGGCTCGTGTAGCGGAACGATTCGCGCAGGTCCGCCGCGATTTCCTCGCATGCGACCGCCACGCCCGGCGTATACGCGAGTGCGAGATCGCGCTGCGTGACGAGCGGTTTGCTTGCGCTCACCGATATCTTGCCCCGCGTAGGAAACTCGTGATACTGCAGGGCTGCCTCGCGTTCGGTCCTGTCCATATGTGCCGTGCTCCTGTGTGTACGCCGGGCCCATCCCGGCTGATCGTCATGGAACACATTCTAGGAACGAGGCATGCGGGGTTTATTTTGTTTTATTATCGGGGCATCACCTTTCGGTTATGGCTGGATTCCCACTATCGTGTCATTCAACACGGATGAAGTGATAAGGCGCTTGAGCGCGCGCCTGAAAATGCGCCATCTCATGTTGCTGCTGCAAATACGGCAACATGGCTCTCTAACACGCGTAGCCGAGCACATGGCGAGCAGTCAGCCAGCCATCACGAATGCCCTCGCTGAACTGGAGGATATGTTCGGGGGCGCGCTGTTCGAGCGTTCGTCGCGCGGCATGATTCCGACGGCGCTCGGCACGACCGCCCTCGCACGCGCCGAGTCGATGCTGCACGATCTCGACCACCTCGCATCCGATGTCGGTGCGCTGATCTCCGGTCACGCAACGCGGTTTCACATTGGCGTGATTTCCTTCATTTCAGGAAAGACTCTGGCGTCGGCAATCCGTCATACGCAGTCGGAGATTTCGCAGCGGCTCACGTTTTCCATCCACGAAGGCACGAGCGAAGGGCTAATGTCCCAATTGCGCGACCATACGCTCGACATCGTGATCGGACGGGCATCGTCGAGCGTCGATCTCGACGACCTTCATTTCGAAGTAATTCATCAGCAAAAACCCCGTCTGATCGCGTCCCGACGCCTCGCTGCCAGACTCTCGCGCAGCGCAATGAACTGGCGAAAACTCGCCGAACTCGACTGGATTCTCGGTGCATCGCAAACCCCGATGCGCGACCAGATATCCGATCTGTTCCTGTACGCCGGCGTTACACCGCCCTTTCCCGTTGTCGAAAGCCTTTCGCCGCGGCTGATTGGCGAGACGGTCGCATTGAACGAGAACGCGGTGTCCATCATGCCCGCAGACATCGCGGAAGAACTGGTACGGATTGCGGGTGTGGCGATTGTCCCCTATGCGTTCGACTGGACCTTGCCACCCGTTGCGCTGTTCACCCGCCCGGGTATTCCGCGCGAGATAGATACGATTTTCGCCGCATCATTGCGTGCGCAATACCAGACCAAGGTAGTGAGCGATCCAGCGTCGCTCGGGTAGCGTTGGTCGCAAGGCGCTGCTTGAGAAACGTGACCATTTTCTATTGCGCCCGCATGATCCTATGCCTAAACCTTCGGGACGAACCAAATGACACTCGACGAAAGTGCACAAGCAGCCGACTGACCCCGACCGCCGAACTGCTGCAGGACGCCGCGCAACGTGCGCTCGCCTATGTTCAGTCTGTGCATGACAGGCCTGTCAACGTTTCTACCCAGGCATTGCAAGGCCTGAACGAATTCCGGCACTCACTGCCAGACGCTGGGCTGGATGCACGTGAAGTCTTGCGCCGCCTCGACGAGGCTGGGTCACCCGCTACCGTCGCGACAACGGGCGGACGGTACTTCGGTTTGGTGATCGGCGGCGCGCTGCCCGCGACCATCGCAGCAAACTGGCTCGCCACTGCCTGGGATCAAAACGCGTGTTTTCGGTGGACTTCGCCGATCGCGGCAACGCTCGAAGACGTCGCGCTACGCTGGATCGGCGACCTGTTCGGCTTGCCGGACGACATTGGAGGAGCCTTCGTTACGGGTGCCTCGATGGCGAACTTTGCGGCGCTGGCGGCAGCACGCCACGCCCTGCTATCCCGCCTGGGCTGGGACGTGGAGGCGAAGGGGCTCTACGGCGCTCCGGAACTCCGCGTAGTCGTCAGTAAAGAGACTCACGTGACCGTCTCCAAGGCGTTGTCGATGTTAGGACTCGGACGCGAGCGGGTCATCGTAGTGCCAACAGATCACCAGGGCCGGATGCGAGTCAGCGAGCTTCCGGAACTGGATGAGCAAACGATCGTGTGCATCCAGGCTGGCAACGTGAATACCGGCGATTTCGATCCGGCGCGCCAGATATGCCGGCTTGCGAGGAAAGCCGGGGCTTGGGTCCATGTTGATGGTGCATTCGGTCTATGGGCGCTTGCAAATCGTCAGTTCGACACTCTGACGGATGGCGTCGCCGAAGCCGACTCCTGGGCGACGGATGGGCATAAATGGCTCAACGTACCGTATGACAATGGCATCGTTCTAGTGCGCAGAGCTGCCACTCTGCGTGCGGCAATGTCGTTGAATGCCGCATACCTGGCAGAGGGCGATGCGACTGACCGAGAACCGTCGCACTACACGCCGGAATCCTCGAGACGAGCGCGTGGTGTGGATATCTGGGCCGCGCTTCTTAACCTGGGCAGAGATGGCGTTGCGGGGCTAGTCGAACGTACCTGCCGCTATGCCCGAATGTTTGCCCAAGGTCTCCAGGCCAGTGGCTTTGAAATCCTGAATCGTGTCGTACTCAATCAGGTGCTCGTCTCATTTGGTACCCCGGAGATGACGCGCGCCGTAATTGACCGTCTTCAAGCCGAGGGGATTTGCTGGTGTGGCGGCACAGTATGGCAGGGCCGCGTCGCCATGCGAATCAGCGTCTCCAGTTGGGCCACCACTGAGACGGATGTGCAGACGAGCCTTCGGGCAATGATTCGCGCCGCGCAAGCAGGTGTGCCGTGACGCCGTGCAGACACTGATCAGCAGCCCGGCTGCGTAACTGCTGACGAAGGGGCGCGACGCATTTCCCGCGTCTATTTGTGGGCTGATTGGTTTAGTTACCAATGGAAGCTATTCATATAGCAGCGGCCCTGCTTGTTCCTTTGCTGTGGGGATTTCAGTATGTCGTCGTAAAAGCGGGGCTCACGGTGCTGCCACCGCTATTCTTCGCTGGGCTGCGATTTGCCGTGATTGCCGCGATTCTCATTCCCTTCGTGGCACGAATCCGCGGCCCCGAGATTTGGCCCATCCTCCTCATCTTTTACACAACTCCAGACCAATACACTCACGCAACCGGTTTCTTGCGACGAGGGTGAGGCCGAGGCCATGCCGACAGCGCAATATCAGCCAGCCGCTTCAATATTGCCCTGCATGCCCCGTCACAGGCTTGCGCCGACATGCCTTGCACAACCGCCTCGTAAAAGCGGGCGAGAGCTTCGGTGTCGGTCTCAGCGGCAAGCTCACCCTCGGCGACGGCACGGTCGAAGCGTGTCTTGACGGCCTGGAACCAGGACTCCCGCCGCTCGGCGACCGTCCGTGCGACGGACTCGCTCTTTTCGGCATATTGAAGAACAGCCGTCGAAATCATGCAGCCGCGCGGCCTTCCCGGGTCGGTAAAGCGTGCCGCGGCGTCGTGCAGGTAGAACGCTATCGCATCGTAGGCCGGCATGTCTCCTTGCAGCGCTTCCAGCCACTGCCCGTTCTCACGCTTGCTGATATGGTCGACCGCCTGTCTGTAAAGCTCCTCCTTCGAGCCGAACGTTGCGTAGAGGGACGGCGGCGGGATACCCATGGCCTCGGTCAGGTCGGCTATCGAGGTGCCCTCGTATCCATGCTCCCAGAACAGCCGCGCGGCGACATCAAGCCCCACGTCGCGCTCCAGCAACCTCGGTCTGCCACGTTTTCGGGCGGGGTAACTCATTTTGTAGCGATTCCTATAAAAAACATTGACAGCGTGTTTCCAGCGTCATTAATATAACGATCACTATTCAATTCGGAAAGGAGTGAATGATGTCTGGAAAGCTTTCAAGCAAAACGGCCATCATAACGGGAAGCTCGCGTGGTATCGGCCGTGCTGGGGCACTGGCCTTCGCGCGAGAAGGAGCCGCGCTCATCGGCGTGCATTACGGCAGCAACGCGGATGCCGCTCACGCCACCGTTCGCGAGATCCAGGCCCTCGGAGCAAAAGCCGTCGCCATCAAAGCGGACTTGACCCGCGGGAAGGAAGCAACGGACAGTATCTGGGAGCAGTTCAAGGCAGCCGCGATTGCCGCCACGGGCGAACCTCGGCTTGACATTCTAGTCAACAACGCCGGCATTGCACCCGGGATTCCCTTGTCCGAGACCAGTGAAGCGACCTTCGACGAGGTCCTGACGGTCAACTTCAAGGCACCGTTCTTTCTGATCCAGGCCGTTGCCGATCATCTCCGCGACAATGGACGAATTATCAACGTTTCGACTGGCTTTACGCGTGTGGCCGCGCCAACGCATCCCGCGTACGCCGCATCGAAGGGTGCCGTTGAGACCCTGACGCTGGCGCTTGCTCCCGAGTTCGGGCGTCGCGGCATCACGGTCAATACGGTCATGCCGGGTGTGACGGACACCGACATGAATGCGGAGTGGCTGACCGTACCGGAGGCGCGCGCCGGCGCGGAGGCCATGTCAGTATTCTCGCGAGTGGGTCGACCTGACGACGTGGCTGACGTGATCACCTTCCTGGCCTCGAATGACGCACGCTGGACTACGGGACAGGTGATCGACGCGACCGGCGGCGCCCGGCTCTAAACATTGATCCCGGGACTAAGCACCGCTTGGGTCTACCGCGATCCCGGCGTCTCCGACGCGAGCCGCCACGTGAGATTCCCGCGAGCACGCATCTCGCATCTCGCGTGGAAATAGTCCGTGAAATAGATGCGAGGTCGTGCAAGCAGGCTGCCCAGAAACTTTCGCTCCTGCAAGTCATATGCGAGGTCGTCAAGGTCCGAGCGCTCTCTGCGCACGCGCACTCCTTCCGCGAGAAACCGGGATCTCGCTGCGCCCAGGACAGCGAGGTCTATGTCGCATGTAAAGCGCTCGTCGAGCTCTTCCGGCGCGCCGGTATGTCGGGTAGCGAGGATCATTGCGCAGATTCGCTCACACATCGCGATGCGATCGCCGGCCGAGCGTCGAAGCCAGTCCGCGCTGCGCCGCTCGTTGTCGCTTGCGCCTGGAACATAGATGATGTCGTGGCACCACAGCGCAAGTTCCACGAGATCAGGATGCGGGATCGCGCTGCGTGCCGCATCGAAATAGCGCAGACAGCGGCGAACGTGACGCAGCGTGTGATAGTGACGAATGGGTTCGCTGTAACGTTGCGCGAGATCGGCATAGACAGCCTCGGCGCGTGCGCCGCCGCAGCGCGTCCATAACTCGACGAAGCGTTCCTGCAAGTGGCTCATCTCTGCTCCTTTGCGCACGTGGCTCACTACGACTGTCCGCCGCTTTCTTCAGCAGGCTGCTCAGAGAAACTCCGCGCGAATGTCGATGCTGGAGCGTCGACCGATATCCGCGTAGTGCCGCGCGAGCCACGCATCGGCCTCGTTGCGGCCGTTGTCGCGCAGTTCGCAGAGAAAGCTCCAATCCGCGTTGTACTTGCTGGACAGGCTGAGCGCGCACATCGCGGCGTCGGAGCGGATCGAATGAATCAGCATTTCCTTCATCTCGTCCCGAGCGAGTTTACCTTGCTGAATCAGATCCGTGACAAATGCAATTGCACGCATCTCGCGCATCAGCGATGAATTGAAGCTGATTTCGCTGATCCGATTCAGAATTCCGGCGGCCGTGACTGGCACGCCGGCGCGTACGAGCGGATTGATGTGGACGATCACCACGTCGCGCGTCTTGCAGTGATAGATCAGCGGATAAATGGCGGGGTTGCCCATATAGCCGCCATCCCAGTAGTGCTGGCCTGCGATCGTCACCGCATGGAACAGCGTCGGCACGCAGGCGGAGGCGAGCACCGCGTCCGCGCAGATGTCCTCACCCGTGAAGATGCGTATCTTGCCCGTCTCCACGTTGGTCGCGCACAGATATAGCAGTATCGGACACCGTTGGCGCAGTGCCGCAAAGTCGACCTGGCGTTCGAGCACTTCGCGCAACGGATTCAGACTGTGCGGATTGAACTGATAGGGAGAAAACACGCGCAACATCATGTCCGCGAACGCATAAAGCGGTGAATGATCGAGACCGAAACTGTGCGAGCCCTTGAGCCACGGCATCCAGCGCAGCACCGTTATCGGCGCACGTCATCGATCGTTCGCGCGTTGCTCGATGGGAGCGCATCGAGCAACGCCTTGGCGTCTCGCAAGTCGCCGGTGTCCAAACCCTCCGTGAAGGTGTCGAAGACTTCAGACAGCACCTGCCTCGCCTCGCCCAGTCTGCCCGCACGCTGCCACTGACGGGCCAGATTCGTTGCCGCGCGCCGGATGCACCATGGGAGCAGTCCGGCTATTCACCTGGTGTTTCGGCCGCCGAATCCCCGGGACACGTATACTCCCCCCAAGTATTGTCCTATACTGCCCCCTAGTATCAACACATCGTTGCTGTCATGCCTCATTCCGCCGAAGAAAAGAAACGTGTGCTGACACGCGTGCGCAGGGTTCGCGGCCAACTGGACGCGCTCGAGCGCGCGCTGGAGGACGGCGCCGATTGCGCCCCGGTGCTCCAGCAACTGGCGGCCATCCGCGGGGCGATCAACGGTGTGATGGCCGGTGTGCTCGAAAGCCATCTGCGCGAGGAGTTCTCGCACCTTGCGGGATCCGCGGATGCCTCATCGGGGTCGATCGACGATGTCGTGACCCTCGTTCGAACCTATCTACGCTAGTTCAATGCGGGAATTCCACCCCGCAATTGGCGCCCCTTTCTTAACAGGACCACTATGAAATCGCGTGCTGCAGTTGCGTTTGCGCCAGGTAAGCCCCTCGAGATCGTCGAGATCGACGTCGAACCGCCTCGCAAGGGCGAAGTGCTGATCAAGATTACGCATACTGGTGTGTGCCACACCGACGCCTTCACCCTCTCGGGGGACGATCCCGAAGGCCTTTTCCCAGTCGTGCTCGGTCACGAGGGCGCCGGCATCGTCGTGGAAGTGGGTGAAGGCGTGACGAGCGTCAAACCCGGCGATCACGTGATCCCGCTCTACACCGCGGAATGTGGCGAGTGTCTGTTCTGCAAGAGCGGCAAGACCAATCTGTGCGTGTCCGTGCGCGCCACGCAGGGCAAGGGCGTGATGCCCGACGGCACGACCCGCTTCAGTTACAACGGCCAGCCCCTCTATCACTACATGGGCTGCTCCACGTTCAGCGAGTACACCGTGGTGGCCGAGGTGTCGCTCGCCAGAATCAACCCGCAGGCCAATCCCGAGCAGGTGTGCCTACTCGGCTGCGGCGTGACCACGGGGCTGGGCGCGGTGAAGAACACCGCGAAGGTGCAGGAAGGCGATACCGTCGCCGTATTCGGGCTGGGCGGCATTGGCCTCGCCGTGATCCAGGGCGCCAAGCTCGCCAAGGCTGGCCGCATCATCGCCATTGACACCAACCCGGGCAAGTTCGACCTGGCGCGCGCCTTCGGGGCGACCGACTGCATCAACCCCAAGGATTACGAAAAGCCGATCCAGCAAGTCATCGTCGAAATGACGGGCTGGGGCGTGGACCACAGCTTCGAATGCATCGGCAACGTCAACGTGATGCGTGCGGCGCTGGAATGCGCGCACCGTGGCTGGGGCCAGTCGGTCGTCATTGGCGTGGCCGGTGCGGGTCAGGAAATCTCCACCCGTCCGTTCCAGCTCGTGACCGGCCGCCGCTGGCTCGGCACCGCCTTTGGCGGCGTGAAGGGCCGCTCGGAACTGCCCGGCATGGTGGAAGACGCGATGAAGGGCAAGATCCAGCTCGCGCCGTTCGTTACCCACACGAGGCCGTTGTCTGGCATCAATGAAGCTTTCGATTTGATGCACGAGGGCAAATCGATCCGGACCGTGGTTCATTACTGACACCGAAGGACGGAGAGAGGCCCCGGTCTCGGCAGGCTAACCGGGGCATCGGGAACGCGCGCGAACTTCGCGGGCGCCGCCGCTCGTAGCGGCGGCTGGCCGCGCTATCCGCGCCCTGGGTCCCTCCGGAATGGGAAAAGCTACAGATCGAGAATCAGATCCGAAGTCGGTCGGCTGCAGCACATCAAGCGCATGCCCTTGTCGATTTCACGCGGGCGGATGCCTCCGTTGTGCCTCATGTCCACCGAGCCATCGAGTACTTTCGTCTTGCAGGTCCCGCATATGCCCTGGCTGCATGACGATGGCAAGGGCACACCGGCCTTGCGCGCAGCGACGAGCACCGTCTGCGATCCGTCCATCGTGAACGTGCGACCCGAGCGCGCCAGCTGCACCGTATAGCCTATCTGCCCGCTCGCTTCTGCGCTGGGCTCCGCGCCCGGCCCTTCAGCGCACTCCATAGTCTCCGCGAAGTTGAAGCTTTCCTGATGATATCGGGAAAGATCGTGCCCACCTTCCTCGAGCATCTTTCTGCAAGCGTCCATATAGCCGCCCGGGCCACAGATGAACACTACACGAGCGCGGTAGTCCGGCACATGCTGGCTCAACAGTCCAAGACCAAGACGCCCCACGGGACCCGACCAATCAGGCTCACTCCCGGGCGCCTCGCATACGTGCACGACCCGGAGCTTGTCCGAGAGCGCGCACAAGCACGCAAGCTCGTTGCGAAAGATGATGTCTTCCGGCGTCCGGGCGCTATGAATAAACACGATATCGCGATTCAGGCCGAGGTCGAGTGCCGCCCGCGTCATTGACATAAGTGGTGTCACGCCCGATCCCGCCGAAAGATACAGAAGCTTTGCAGCGGGGCCCGAAGAAGGTGTGAATACGCCCGAAGGCCCGAAGGCTTTCAGCTCGCCACCCTCCCTCATGTTCTCGTGCAGCCAGTTCGACATGACGCCGCCCGGCGTGCGTTTGACCGTAATGGAAAGCGTATGGGGGCGTGTCGGCGGCGAAGAGATCGTGTAGCAACGGCTGACCTCCTTGCCGGCGATCACGGCCGATACCGTGATGAACTGCCCCGGCTCAAAGCTGAAGAGCCGGCCGTCCCGGGCGCTAAACACGAATGTCCGGACATCGTGCGTTTCAGCGGACACCCGCGTGCACGTGAGCGTGCGCTGCTCGTGACTCGGCCACTGCGTGTCCGCGAGTTCCCACGTGCTCGCACTGCAAAAGCGATCAGGCATTTCCCGACCCGGCTCGATGAAACATGAATCCACGGCAACGTTCATGGCGACCTCAAACTCCGTGCGCTCTCAGCTTCGCGTCGTACCACCGCGAAAACTGATCCAGCGCTGCCTCTGTATAGCTCGAAAACGGCCCAGGGATATAAGCCGGATCCTGCGTGCCTGCGTGCGTGTTCGCGACGAGTTCCGCGTCCTGGTTCGTCGTCGCAATCCAGACCTCGGTTAGCCGCTTCAGGTGATAGTCCACACCTTCAACAGCGTCCGCGTGGACGAGCCAGACCGTGCG
The DNA here is from genome assembly GCF_040965775.1 of Paraburkholderia sp. BR10954. Classification (NCBI taxonomy): domain Bacteria; kingdom Pseudomonadati; phylum Pseudomonadota; class Betaproteobacteria; order Burkholderiales; family Burkholderiaceae; genus Paraburkholderia; species Paraburkholderia sp. BR10954. The sequence continues at coordinate 45,777 of NZ_JBFRCK010000026.1, read as the reverse complement.
CACGAGCGTCTTGTCCGGCGCGAGAGGCAAAAGATAGGCGATCACCGCATGGTCGCTCATCACGTGAGTCCACGAATGATGACCCCACATGTGGACGTCACCAAGGTCGCGCCGGCTGACTCCGCCGAGCAGTTTCGTGCATGCGACTTTCGTGTCCAGCGTCTGCGATTCGTTGGACCCCGAGATGACGAGGCGCTGGGTCCGGAAGTTGGTATCCACAGTCTCGTCGAGCGATTCGAACGTTGCGCAGAGATAGCCGTCCTTTTCCCAGTTCTCCCTGCAAGCCGCGTTGCGTTTCAGGTAGTCCTCGTAGCTTCGCAGCGATTCTTCGCTCTGGCCGTCCGGACAAAAACCGAAGTCCTCCGCCAGGAACGAGTTTGTCAGTTCCGGATGGGTGCCGGCGCAGTGGTAGCACTCGCGGTTGTTTTCCATCACGAGCTTCCAGTTGCCGTTTTCGACGATCTCCATCTCATGGGCGATCTTCGTTCGCGTCAGATCGTACGGCGCGAAGCGCGGGGCCATCACGGTCTCGAGCTTCTCGAAGTCCGCGGGCGGAACGTCGGCGAGGCAAACGAAGATATGCGCGCCCACCGTCTTCACATGGACGGGAATCAGGCTGTGGCAGCTTGCGTCGAAGTCCTTGCCCATATGCGTCGAATGCTTGAGGCTGCCGTCGAGATCATAGGTCCACTGATGGTATGGGCACACGAGCATCCCCACGCTGGCCTTGCCGGCCTTCTTCATGATCCGCGAGCCGCGATGGCGGCAAACGTTGCGATAGGCGCGCACGTTCTGGTCGTCGTCCCGCACGATGACGATCGATGCCCGGCCGATGTCGACCGTGTGGACATCGCCCGGTTCCGGTACATCGGCTGTGACGCCAACGAGAATCCAGAGCTTGTAAAAGAACACCTCGACGTCCGTCTCGAAGACGTTACGACGCCCGAACAACTCGCCGGGCATGCCGTGTCCCTTCTTGCGGCTTTCGATTAGTTCGCGATGCGTTTGAAGCTGAACTTCAGACATGGTGGACCTCGTGATGAGAACGTTTCGCAGCGCTCGCGGCACTGATATGGCGTCGAGTATTGGATCGTCGAAACGCATCGTCAACGTCCTTTATAAGCCGGTTCACATTCCTTTAAATCATGCGAGAATCCACGTGAAACCGGACTCCTGAACCGGGCATCATGGATCTGCTCTCAAACCAGGGTTCCGCCTGAGCAAGATGAAAACCACCAAAGCAACCAAAGGCTATCGTCGGATCGTTCCCTCGCTGACCGCCCTTGTCGAATTCGAAGCCGTGGCTCGGCTTGGGAGTTTCACCTATGCCGCGAGTGAATTGGGCGTCACGCAGTCCGCGGTGAGTCGACAGGTTAGATTCCTCGAAGAGACGCTCGGCGTTCAACTCTTTCACCGGCTGCACCGTTCGATTGATCTGACGAGTGAGGGCGAAGCGTTGTACATGGTCGTCGCCGAGTCGATGCAGAAAATCGCCGGCGTGTTCGATCGGCTGGTGACGGGAACCGAATTGCGGGAACTGGTGCTGGTGTCGACGGCCGCCTTTTCGCAATTCCGGCTCTTGCCGCGGCTCGCGAAGCTAAAGAAGCTCGTCCCCCCATTGCAACTGCGGCTGTCGACCGACATGTTCAAAGCGGACCTGCGCCATGTCGAAGTCGATGTCGCTGTGCGCTACGGGGACGGCAACTGGCCGGATGGAACCTCGACGTTGCTGTTCGACGTCGAAGTCTTCCCTGTATGTTCCCCGGAGTTCCTTCGGGAATACGGCACACCTCGCTCACTCGATGAACTGGCGAAGCTGGCGCTCGTCGAGTCTGACGCTACGACTGAAGGTTGGATGGGCTGGAACGAATGGTTTCGCGCGGTCGGGTACCGGCCTGGACGACTCAACAAGGTGCTGCGGTGCAGTCTCTACACCGATGCGATTCAAGCCGTGAGATATGGACAGGGAATTGCGTTGGGGTGGAGCCGCCTGGTCGATGACCTGTTGCTCTCAGGAGAACTGGTCCGGATGGACGTGGCGACGTTCCGGCCGAGCGACGCCTATTTCGTCGTGGTTCCGCATGGTCGGACCATCACACCGGTCATTACGCAGCTAATCGAATGGCTGCGGGGAGATCCGGCGCCCCGCTGACTTCTCGCGCAGGGCAGCGTCGGTTGTCGCTCAGGCCCAGATATCACCCCGATCACCACCACCGGAAGAGCGCTGTGGTGTTTGCTGGTGTAAAGGCACCTCGGCGACGGTTAGCGGCATCCGCCGAGTTCGACATATCGGCCTGCTTCTGAGAGCATCCATCGCTCGAACGCTTGCACCAGCGGCATATTCTGTTTGCACTCCGGATATACGAGGTAATAGCCCTTGTCGCTGCGCAAGGACAAATTGCACGGCACGATCAATTCACCCAGTTCCAATTCGTGCGACACGAAGAATCGAGGTACGAGCGCGATACCAAGGCCCGCGCGCGCGGCTTCCACGAGCATTGAAAACAGCTCGTAGCGCTGCCCACCCGATACTGGGAATTTTTCGCCTCACGTTCCTTCCTCAAACGCACAACGTTGCGAGTTTATATCGTTTGCGGGGCGGTAGCCGACGACGCCACAATTAATTCCAACTTGCCGAGCGACGGACAACGCACCCGTCCGTTCGGTTGGCTTCACGTCGCAGAAATTCCTTTCGCTTCGATTCATCATCGCCCGGCAACAGTGGCGGTGTTCGTCAGCATCTTTCCAAACCTCACGAAGGATCAGGCCATGACTTTCGACTCGCCCCCTGTAAAGTTCAAACCATATACCCGGCAGACGATCAGCCAGGCGCCACAGTGGCAACATCTTCCTGAATCGCTGCGTGAGGCCGTGCAGGTCGTATCGCGTGTCATGCGTTTCGTACCGACCAGTATGTGATGGACGAACTGATCGACTGGGGCAAGGTGCCCGACGATCCCATCTATCGCCTGACGTTCCCGCATCAGGACATGCTCTCGCCCGCCGACTATTCGAAGCTGCGAGACCTGGTGCTCGTGAAAAAGGACGAGGCCGCCAGCGAGGAAACAGTTCGCGGTATCCGGCTGGCGATGAATCCGCACCCGGCCGGACAGATGACACACAACGTGCCGTTCATGAACGGGCAGCCCGTGAGCGGACTTCAGCACAAGTACAAGGAAACGGTACTGTTCTTCCCGAGCGCCGGGCAGACATGCCACGCGTACTGCACATTCTGTTTCCGCTGGCCGCAGTTCGTGGGCATGGACGATCTCAAGTTCGACGCTCGCGAATCGAGCGAGCTCGTTGCGTACCTCAAGCTGCATCCCGAGGTGACCGACGTGCTGATCACCGGTGGCGACCCGCTCGTCATGAACACGCGTTCGCTCGCCGGGTATATCGAACCTCTGCTGGCACCCGAGCTTTCGCATATCCAGAATATCCGCATCGGCACCAAGTCGGTCGCTTACTGGCCACAACGCTATGTGAGCGACAAAGACTCCGACGACTTGCTGCGTCTATTCGAAAAGGTCGTAGCGTCCGGCAAAAATCTCGCGATCATGGGCCACTACAATCATCCGGCCGAACTGCGAACCGAGATCGCACAGCGCGCGGTCAAACGGATCGTCTCGATAGGCGCGACCCTACGCATGCAGGCGCCGCTGATCCGGCACATCAACGAGGACCCCAACGGGTGGGTGGAACTATGGACGACGGGCGTGCGTCTGGGCGCCATTCCCTACTACATGTTCGTCGAACGCGATACCGGGCCCAGTCATTACTTTGAACTGCCGCTCGCAAAAGCATACGAGATATTCCAGTCTGCTTATAAGCAGGTGTCGGGACTTGCGCGTACGGTTCGCGGCCCGTCGATGAGCGCGTTTCCCGGCAAGGTGGTCATCGACGGCATCGTCACGATTGCCGGCGAAAAGGTGTTTGCCTTGCAGTTTCTCCAGGCACGCAACCCGGACTGGGTGCGTCGCCCCTTCTATGCCAGGTTCGATCCCACCGCGACGTGGCTCCACGATCTCGTTCCGGCTTTCGGTGAAAAGAAATTCTTCTTCGAAACCGATGAAGACACGCGGCATAAAACCGTACATATCATGTCGCGGCACGCTGGCCGGCATGTTCCTGAGTCGACAGTCGAGATACCCGCGGTAACGGCCGAAGCGTAATCCATTGCCAACAACCGGTCCGCTCCCGGCGGACCGGCGTCTTATCGACTCATATTGATAGGGATTCGAAATGACTTACGTGGTAACCGAAGCTGCATCCGGTGTCGCTATACCGACTGCGTAGAGGTCTGCCCCACCGACTGCTTCCGCCAAGGTCCGAACTTTCTCGTGATCGATCCGGATGAGTGCATCGACTGCGGAGTTTGCGCGCCAGAGTGCCCCGTCGACGCGATTGTGCCGTCCGAGGACATTGCCGAAGACCAACTCGGGTTCGTTGAACTGAACGCCGAGCTTGCCAAACAGTGGCCGACGATCGCCGCCCGACAGGCGCCGCTTCCCGACGCCGAGGACTGGAAAGATGTTCGGTCGAAGCTTCGATATCTTCAGAAAGAGTCCGTTGCGTGCTAACCGTCGCCCGGCAACTCACTTGGCACCGATGGTCGTCACGGGCACCCACTTGCCGCCTTTCACCTGATAGAGCGTCGACGTCGGGTATTTCAGATCTCCGTACGAATCGAATTCGATCTTTCCCGTGATGCCGTTGTACTGAATAGTTCGCAACGCAGGCATAAATACCTCGGGTTTTGAGGAATTCGCCTGTTTCATGGCGGTGATAGCGACCCACGCGCAGTCGTAGGCGAATGGCGCGTAAGTCAACGTATCCGCGCCGAATCGTTTTTTGAACTTATCCGCGAACGCTTTGCCTTGAGGAAGGGACTCGACTGGCCGTCCGTACTCCCAGGCCATTGCGCCTTCGGCGGCGCTGCCGGCAACGCCGATGAAGATGCTGTCGGCGATGCCACCGCTCCCTACGAACTGCGTCCGCATGCCGAGTTGTTTCATCCGCCTGGTAAGAAGGGCCGCCTGGTTATCGAGGCTCGCAAAGTACAGCAGGTCCGCGTTCGACGCCTTGATATTCGTGAGCTGTGCGTTGAATTCGACGGCCTTGTCGTTGGTGTATTCCGACGCGACGATATGGCCGCCGGCCGCGATGACGGCCTTCTTGAATTCTTCCGCGGCACCCTGGCCAAATGCCGTGCGATCGTCCATCACTGCAATGCGCTGCGCCTTGGTGACCGCTACCGCGTACTCCCCTGCATTGCCCGAGTTCTGTGCGTCGGTGGCGATAATACGGAAGACGTTCTTCAGCCCTTGTCGGGTTATGGCCGGGTTCGTGGCGGCGGGGTCTATCAACGGAATGCCGGCCTTGGCGAATATCGGCGACGAGGGCAACGCTACTCCGGAGTTGTAGTAGCCCACCACGGCGACCACGCCATCATCGACGAGCTTCTGAGCGACTTGTACGCCAATGCGTGGGTCGCCCTGATCATCGACGGAGTCCAGCTCGAAGCGCACCTCCTGGCCGCCCAACTTCGTGTGCTGGGCGTTGGCTTCTTCGACGGCGAGCCGAACACCATTCTCGATGTCCTTACCGTTGGCGGCTCCGGCGCCGGTCAGCGGGGCCGATACGCCGATCTTCACGACCTCCTGTGCGAACGCCTGACTGCTTGCGAGCAATAAGGCGACGGCAGCCAGTCCAGCCGCAAAGCATTTTTTGGAGGTGTCGAGCATCTGTTAACTCCTGGACGTGCGAACTCCAGCTTCGAGCGGGTGCAGCCGCGCCGAACCTTCACGGTCGTCTCGAGGCCGGAACGCGGCCACTTTTGCTTTGCGACAGGATTCATCCAGATATCACAGCAGTAAAACCATTCGTGAAAGGATCGCTGGGGTCCAGCACGTATGTACTGAATCCATAGATCCACGAATGTCGCGACACTGTCGGCACGTGTGGATCAACGGCGTGACGCTGGCCAACGCCGTGAATCTGGCTGGGAGGTACGGCGACGGCTCGCTGAGTTCGCAGTACAAGATTACCGGGTCGGGCACGACCGGCCTTGCACCGAATCGTTCGACCGGCCAGGGCGGATCGATCACATTCGACTGCGATTACAGCCCGTCCGGCGATGCGGTACGCTGGAGCCCGTCGCTGATCGCCGGGTCCGGTGTTCGTGACCAATGTGAGCGGCATTAAGCTGAACAAGGCGGTGATCGCGGGCACCACGTACAACACGTCGCTGACCGCACCGGCATCCTGATGCCGGCGCACATGGGCGCGGGCAACCGCTGTCCGTGTGCGCGTGACAGCGGGCAGATCAAGCGACGAAACGATGCGAACCGAGGTACGACTACCACCCCTTGTTCTTTGGCTCCTTGACGCAGTCGTCGTGTCCTATTGCCACTTCGCGTGCTTATGACGATTGCGACCGACTACGTCCCACTGCTTTCTCGCTTCCTTTTGCGCCGACTTGCCGTAATCATGCTGATGTTCTCCGTCGGCTGCTTGACCGGCCTTGGCGCCGCGCCTTGCGAACCTGAACATTTCGGCGAATTTCATCTCGATCTCCTTGTGCGGTAACGACGCCGCAAATCCAGTGTACTCCGGCTGCGAGGTCAAAAGTCGCGACTCGGACCAGCTTGCGTCCGGGTTCTGACCGGGTTTGGCTTTCCCAGGAAACGCAACGATCGACGCGTCAATTCAAATAATCGTTCTCGTTCTTGTCGCCTCGATCGCTGTCGCGCCCGGGCGCGAATATTTCTGAATCTCAGCGTTGCAGCGCGTCGCGTAGATGAATGTCAGATCCGAAGCGTCTCGATGCGGCACTTGAAAAGTACCCCAATCCTCGCCTGGTTCGCTGAGGCGGTCACATAACAGTTCGATCACTGCATCCGGAGCGGGTGCGCAGTTCATGAACGGCTTGTGCGACATCAGAAACGTCCGCATTGTCTCTGGTCGTTCCAGATTGAGCGGAACGTGCCACGGCAGCCGGCCAGATGTTCCGTCAAACTGCACATACAACACCGGCGGAGCCTTGAAGTGCATGTGGAACAACCCATGCACATGGATCGCGAAACGCTCGAAATAGTCCTCCATGCGGGACTGCAGGCTTGAGTGGGAATAAAGAAGTGTCGCGCTCGCGGTGGCTTCCAGACGAAAGGTGACAAACCTTGCTTCGCCTTCCTGTGAAACCACCCCAACTCCGTACTGCCCTATCACCTGAAACGGGGTAGCGCGAGGCGGAGTATAAAAATATCGATCGACGTAAGAGACGGGTTCCCCATCGTCATCATCATCGCGGAAGTTGCGCGCTCGAGAACTCGCGGAGGCTGGATTGCCGGGATTCAATTGGGTGGATCTAACGCCCCTATCGCTTTTGCTCGACATAGTGGTGCCTCCGCATCCGGTTCTGGGAGAAGCAGCATATGCGTCCGATCCGACGGGCTCGGCCTTGCGTCTGCCTTGCGAAAATCACCCTTTCGGATCTTTACGTACCAGGGAGTTTTGCGGTCCGTGAGTCGTGCGCCTCCAGGCCTCGTCCGCTCTTTGTTGAGCCGATTTCACGGTATGTTCGATCCGACGCTTGCTAGTGGGCGCATGGGTAATCGCCGAAGTCAGAGTGGAAAGTGTCCGTCGGACAGTCCTGGTGACCATAACTCGCTCCGCGTTCTTGTCCATATCCATATGATAAGTCTAGGCCGATACGTGAAGTGCGCGCTACTGTACGTTTGAACAGCACCTTGGTGAGTCCATCATGGACATCGTCTCGTTTCATCGGAGCAATGAGCCTCCGGCTACGGCAGCGCGCGATTCACAACTGCCCTGAAGGAGCCGCGCAGTTCAGTCAGCGCTTCACGTCTCTGGCTTGGGGCCTCTAACCGCAGCGAAGCGGTGTTGTATCGCGACTAGTTGGTCGTCCGTGGTCGCGACCAGCCACAAGCGTGCGTGCTCCTCGATTTTCCGGTTGTGGTCCTTCAGCGGCCCCATCGAGGTCGCGGCCTTCCAGACCACCGGGCCCACTCGGCTGCTCCTGCCGGACGGGGCGCCTACCAGCAGGCAATAAGGTCCAAGAGGAAGCGATACGAACGGTACCGCTGGACTCCCTCGCACGCGCCAGTCGATGAAGGGCGTCTCGCTAACAAGCAGCGGCGTGGCCAAGCCGTAAAGCACGCTGAAATCGTACAGCGCCAGTTGCTTGCGCAGTCCCGCGTAACCGCGCCGGATATCAGCAACGACTGCCGCGCGGATTTCATCCTCGAACATCGGCTCGTTCGCATAGCGCGCGAATGCCTCCCGGGCGTCCGACTGATATGCGCTGAACACCCCGAGTTCCACGCAGTCCTGAACCGCGCGGTGGATCTCCGCTACCGAGCCGGCCTCATCTGGCTTGCCCAATTGCGCTGCCCGCAAGAACCGGGCAAGTCCCGCTTCCTGGATCGGAGGGCCATCCGCGGATGTGTCGCCGTCAGCGTCCTGATCGAGCGGCACGTAGACGTATTTTTCGGCCGCAAAGCGCGATTTCTTGCCTTCATCAAACTTGATTTGGCCATCGCTACAGTCGAGATAGCGAGTACCGATTCGTCCATGCTCCCAGATCCAGTTCTTCAGGAGCGGGCGGAGTGGATGCAACGTGTCGTGGTCAGCAGCCATTCAGCCTCCCAATGCCTTCGGCTAGTTCCGCGTGGTCGCCTGTTTCGTCGAGAATCCCCAACAGCGATGGTAACGGAGACACGGCCCTGCGGCTTCCATCCACTCGAAGTGTGCGGATTGCGCGAACAGGTATCGCGTGTCTGTTGGGCGATGGGCGCCACGGAGCGTTCGCGGCACTCGAACCACAAATCCAATCTCTTTGTAAATCAACGAAGTAGAGAAATATGACGAATTGGCACGTCGCGTGCAGTGTTGGGTTCAGCCCGCGTTGCCCTGCGCTGAATGGCGTAAGACGCCATCGGAGGGACTTCGAAACACCGTCGCGCATCGGCGTCCGGTGTGGCTTCCTGGAGTCTACCTATGCCGCTCGCTCGACTGCTCCTCTGCTTTCTCCAGTGCTCGCTCGCAGCCGCGGCGCTGTTGCCCATCGTCGCCGGCGCCGCGAACCTGCCAGCCGCATCGCAACGCTATGCGTCCGGCACGCTCGATGCGGGTCCCAGCGATTCGACGACGCCACCCGAGCTGAAAGCCGGCATCGAGCGCCTGCGCACCGGGACGTGGTGGGAAGCCAACCGCAAGATCCGCCCGGAACTCGCGCAAGTCGGCGACCTGATGTTCCTGCTGCCGCTTGCCGACAGGCAGCTCGAACCATCGTCGGATGCTATCGGCCGCGTGCAGCGCCTGCGCGAGGCGCTGCGCGGCCACCTGATGCGCGAACCCGCCGGCTGGACTCGCCTCGTTGCGCAGGTGCGGGCAGAGCGCGCGAAGGCCGGCGATGCGTCAGCGGTGCTGCTCGCTGACGCGCTCGTCAACGAGGTCCGCTACCGCGACGGAACCGACGGCAGCTACTACGCGCCGGCACGGTTCTTTGCCGAAAGCGGCGTGTGCAAGGACTTCGCCGTCGCCAAATACCTGCTGCTGCGCGACGCGGGGTTCGACATCGAGCGGCTGCGTCTCGTATCGCTCGCGCCGCGCCACAACAACACGCCGGACGACTGGCACGTGATCCTCGTCGTGCAGATCGATGGCGCGAGCGAACCGCTCGCACTCGATTCACCGAACGCGAAGCGCGCCGCCGATGCGTCCAGCGAGACATCGGCTTCGAGCGGTCCGTCCGCGCTGCTCGGCGCAATCCTCGCCGGCCGCGAGCCCGCCGACGCAGTGCTGCGCGCGCCCGCCGGACCGCTTGCCACACCGCTCAGCCGGTCCGGGCAAGCGCGGCGGCCGCTTGCGACAGTGTTCAACGAACTGGGCAGCCGGTCGTTCGAACGCGCTGCGCCGGGCGCGCTGCGGTGCGCGTCGGCGGCCAGGCGAAGCGCGAACGCGATGTATGTCGACGAAATGGGCGAGTCGTGGACAGTCGACGGCTCCGGCACGTTTCCGAAGTGGCGCGTCGCCGTTGACCAGGCAGGCGCGCCGCCGGAGCCGGGTCCGACGGCAAGGTTGATACGCGTGGCGGCACGCTGACTAATGTGGGCATGGCACGCGCGCCGCCGCCTCGAAAGTCTTCTGACGCAGATCCCTCATCCAAACCGAACACAATAAACAGGCGGCAAATGCGCTGATATCAATTGCCAGTTTTCACCGCCGTCGTCGGACGTCCAGAGCGAGCCGGTGGTCGACCCCATCGCGAGGCGCATGCCAGAGTCATCCACCGCGAGCCCGTGCCGATACACAAGGTCATACGCCGGTGTCCGCGGCAACCCGTTCGAGAAGCGTTCGAACGTGCGGCCGCCGTCGCGTGTGCGCGTGACAACGAATTGGCCGTCCACCGGAATGCGGCACTGGTCTTTCACGGCAGGCACGAACCACGCGGTGTCCGGGTCGCGCGGATGGACGGCAACCGCGAAGCCGAAGCTCGATGGCTGCGCTTCGATCCGCTGCCAGTGAGCCGCACCGTCGAGCGAGCGGAAGATGGCGCAGTGATGCTGAGTCCACAGCGCATCCGGGTTTGCCGGGCATTGCACGACGCGGTGCGGGTCTTGCACGTTGGCGTCGCCGCGCCGCTCCGGCGGCATGTAGTCGGCTTCCATGCCCTCGGCACTCACGCGCCAGCTCGCGCCGCCGTCGTCGGTTTGCCAGACGCCGCCGCACGATACACCGATCGTCACGTGCCGGCTGTCGCGCGGATCGACCATCACGGAATGAATTCCCGCCGCGTCGTAGCCGCCACCGAACCATTCACGGCGCTCCGGGCGATCCCACAGCGCGCGGTTGAGCACCCACGTGTCGCCGCCATCGCCGGATCGGAAAAGCCCGCCTGGAATCGTGCCGGCCCACAAGACGCCCGGCTCGTCGCGGCCGCCTGTTTCGAGCGACCATATCTGCTGAAGCGTCCAGGGAGTGGCTGGCCGGCTGGGCGGGGCTTCGTCATCGCTGTCGGCGCCTGCGCTCGCGTGCGCGCCGTCCGCGGCAGGCGTCTCGTCGGCAGGCTGCGGCGGGTAGACCGGAACCGCGCACTCCTCCCAATCCGCGACGCCCGCGCGCCGGCGATGCAGCTTCACGCCGAAGTGGCCGAGATTGAGCGCCGCATACAGCGAGTTGTCGCGCGGATCGCGCAGCACCATACTTACTGGCTCGCCGGCGAAATGCAGATCGCCGAAGTGCCAGCCGCCCTCACCATCGGCTCTGACATCGAACAGGCCCTTGCGGGTCGCGACAAGCAATCGATCGCTCATATCGAGTGACTCCTCGAGTACTGATAGGCCCTTTCACCCGCCCGACAGCGCCTGAACCACGTAAACCCGGCTTTGCTCGCCGAGCGCGTCGGACAGATGTTCCCGGTCGTGGACCCGCCGGCCGTCGACGAACACCGCGAGATGCGGTCGCAGCGAGCCCTGATCGTCAAGGATGTAGCCGCGCAGTCGAGGTTGCGCGACGAACACGGCTTCGAGCGCTTCGCCGAGTGTGCGCGCGTCGATCTCGCGCTCGGGCGTTGCGATATGTCGCTGAATCGAAGCTGCAAAAAAGATATGCGCCATGGCCGGATAGAGTCGCGGGGACGACAGCGTCCGTAGGTTCTGTAGTCTAGGCGATTCCGCGCTTGCGGTTGAGTGGCGCAATGACCGCTATTCAACGCCGCGCGGCGCGCCGCATGCCGCATCGTCTCGGCCAAGGCGGAGCCTCGCTCACCGCCAGCTTGAGACCAATGACGACGATCGCTATCGAAATGAGCAACGGCATCGAAGGCGGACGCCGCGCGATGAACAGTTCGATGGCCGCGGCCGTGACCGGCCCGAGCGCCTGAAACGCGACGACGCGGCTCGCATCGATACGCGCGAGCGCCCACAGCAGACAAAGATATCCGATGCCGCTCGATAAGCCAATGACGCCGACGTTCGCCCATTGCGTTGCGGTCAAGCCGGGGACGAGCGGCTCCGATGCAACAACGCACCATACGGCGAGAAAGACGACCGCGGCGGTCATCGCCAATGCGCTGGTGGGCAGCGCCGGATAGCGTTGCACATACGGCCGGTACATGATGCTGCACACCGCGCCGATCAACGTTGCCCCGAACAATGCAGCGAATGCAGGGGCCGTGCTGGGATGCGCGCCAGCAGGTGAAGCCGACGACGCCAACAGCAACGCGATGCCGCAAACCGCAAGCGCGAGGCCGGCAAGCTTGGTCCAGCGAAAGACCTCGCGGCCAACCATGATTGCGAAAATCATCGTAAAAAGCGGCATGGTCGAGAACACGAGCGCGCAGCTAGCCGCGGACAATGTTCGCAACGCGTCATTGATCAGCACGATCAGAAGCGCGAACTGAAAAACGCCAAGGACGGCGATCGCGATGGCGTCTTTCAGCGTGAAGCGCGGCCGCGGGCCGCACAGCGCCGGGATGGCGAGGACGAGCGTGCCGCTCAGGTACCGCAGAAAAGCGAGCGTTGGCGGCGATGCATCGGTCGACACCGCGCGCGTCGACACCATTGCCACGCCGACCAGCACACCGGTGATTGCGGCGGCCGACGACGCCTTGCCATCCACCTTCACAGATCGAGCGCCCAGTTCTGACCGATCAGGTCCTTGCCGAAGCTGTGATGCGGCTCCTCCTCTATCAGCGTGAAACCCGCCCTTTCATAGATGCGGCGAGCGTCGGTGAGCACGCTGTTGGTCCACAGCACGAGTTGCCGGTAGCCGGCGTAGCGCGCGAAGCGGATGCACTCGTCGACGAGACGATGGCCGATGCCGAGGCCTCGCGCGCTTGCTTCGACGGCAAGCAGCCGCAGCTTCGCGGTCGCGTCGTCCTGCCGTACCACGAACACCGAGCCGACCGGCTCGCCGTCTTTCTCGGCGATCCAGCAGCGTTCGCGCTTCGGATCGAATTCGCGGACGAACTTCGCGACGATTTCGGCGACCAGCGCCTCGTACTCCGCGTTCCAGCCGAACTCCCGCGCGTACAGCACGGCTTGCCGATGCACAATCCAGCCCATGTCGCCCGGTTGCGGCTCGCGCAGAATGAAGCCCGGCTCCGGATCGCTCAGCAGCGCGCGGATCTGTTCCATCGCATCGACCAGTTGCTGCTGCGCGGTTTGCGGCAGCCGCTCGAGCATCGCGATGACCTCGCGCTGCGAGGCTTGATCGAGCGGCGCAAAGGTCGCGCGGCCTTGGTCCGTCAGTTCCAGATGCGCAACGCGCGCATCCGTCGCCGAGCGCGATTTGACGACGAGGCCTTTCTTTTCAAAGCCCGAGATCACGCGGCTCAGATAGCCGGCATTGAGGCCCAGTTCGCGGCACAGGTCCGAAGTCGTGAGGTCCGTGCGGTGCGCGAGCTCATACAGGATGCGGACCTCGGTCAGCGAAAACTCGCTTTCGAGCAGATGCTCGTGCAGCACGCCGATCTGGCGCGTATAGAAACGGTTGAAGCTGCGAACGGTTTGCGCGCGCTGGTCGACGGTGACATCTGACATGATCGCACCCACATATTTGCCTTGAGCAAATTATTATTTGCCTAAGGCAAATATGTCAACGACCGATGAGCCGGGCGAACGACGCTCAGAGCACTGCCAATGGGTTCGCGGAAAGCGCGTCATTTTCCCGTGACCGACCTGAGCGCCGCGCGTAGCAGGCCGACCGAGGCCAGCGCCCACGCCGCAAAGGCGACAACGACGGTGACACGAGCCACGGAACTGAGAGCGTGAAGCTGGGTGGCCTCCGCGTACAGACAGGTCACGGCGGAGTACATGCCGAGCGGAAAGACGACGGACCATTCAGCCGCCGTATAGCGAACTGGCTGGCCGACGATCACGTGCTTTTCGATAAAAAGCGCGTCCATTCGCGATACCGCAGTCGCAAGCACGGCAATCGACTCGGTCGCAACGAGCAGCAGCGGCCAGGTTCCGTTGAGTCCAGTGTGCAGACCGGGCTTGCTTTGTCCGATCGTCATCGCGGCCAGAAACGTATAGGTGATGACGAGCCACATCGCGGCCGCGAGACCGAGGAACGATGGCACAACGCGCGGCAGGACGCGATACACCGATCGTTGGCTGCCGAGCATGGCCGTCGCCGCGACCAGCGTCAGAAAGCCCGGCCCGCGGCTGTGATCGACAACATCGGCATGCACCGCGCGCGGATAGCGCAACAGACGGCATAACGTGATGGCGAGCAAGACAGGCCACCTCACCGCATTGATGCCGAGAAGGAGCCAGCCAACGATGTCGTAGTCAAGCAGATGCGCAGCGATGGAGACGATGCCTGTCGCCATGACCATCGCGAAGGCGGTGGGCGGGAAAGCCTGTAGCCAGGACCGACGTGGTTTCAACGCCGGCATTTTCCGCTCCTCGACGTCGAATAACCGCCAGCTTTGAGGATGCGTGGTCGAATCGTCCAAGCCCCGCCCGACGCCGTATACTCGAGAAAGCCGGACCGCTTCGTTTAGATGAAGTGAATGCACGAATGTTTCATTTAGAGCTTCTTCAGGAAATCGACTTCAATGCGAAAGGCGCCCTACATCAAAGGCCGGTTACTGATCGTCGCTATGTTCGCGTTGCTCGCGTTCATGTTCACCAACGGCTGTAAGTCGACGACCACGGCGAGACCGTCCGCGACCGCGCCGACGGCAGTCGCCACTGACGACGCCACGCTCGCCGGCCGAGTAAAGCAGGCGCTTGCCGCGGACTCCACGCTACGTTCGTTGCCGATCAGCGTGGCAACGTACCGAGGCGTCGTGCAGTTGTCGGGATACGTGGATTCACAGGCTCAGATTCTGGAAGCCCTTGCGGTGACCCACAGCGTGCCGGGGGTGCAATCCGTGAGCAACGATCTGCACCTCAAGTCGCAATGACAGGCGTTCGCCGGTAGGCGGATGACACGAGAGTCGCGCGGGCCCGCGCACGCCCTCGCTTTCAATATGTCTCAATGTGATATGTCGGCCAGCAGGCCAGCTGCGAAACCGGTGTTCGACAATCGAAAGGTATGCCGATTGCTCATGCGTTATGACGAGGCGGTTCGCGATTGACCGGTTAACCGTCACTTTGCGGCCGTCTGATTGTGTCTCGAAAGGAGTTTCGATCGTGCCGCTCTCTCGCCGTCATTTCATGATACTTGCCGCATCCGTTGCCTCAACGACCGTTCTCTCGACGAAGTCAAACGCGGACGCGCCCGTGCTGGCCGAAAACGATCCGACCGCGCAGGCGCTCGGATACAAGATGGACGCGTCGAAGGTCGACAAGGCGAAATTCCCTCGGTATCAGACAGGGCAGACTTGCGCCAATTGCCAACTGTATCAAGGCAAACCCGATTCCACGAATGGACCTTGCCCGACCTATGGGGGCAAACTGGTCGAAGCAAAAGGATGGTGTAACGCCTACGTGAAAAAGGTGTAATTTACAAACTGCGAGTGTTGAACGAGAACTGTCACGCACCGCAAGGAACAATAAGCCCGCCTCCCGTTCAGCACCATATCACCTGGTCATATCCAACCGTGCGCCGGTATACGTGCGTGGCGTTCCAGTTGCACGTCGTGTATTCCATGTACGCATTGGTCAGAACAACGATCCAGTGTGACAGCGTTTGCATCACGATCTCCATAGGTCGGGAAATGCCCTTGAGGCTCCTGCGGCGCAACAATTCCGTGATTTGTTGAGCCCTCGATGTGTCGTCGGACAAGACGACCGCACGGTCCACCTTCGAGATTTCGATTTCGTCGCGAATACCTGGCCAGATCATGCGGTTCATCATCGCCTTCTGGGCAGCAACCGATTCTTCGAGGACCTTAATCGACCCGGAGCCAAAAACCGCCAATGAAAAAAATGGCGAACCGTTGTCGCGATGCAGCACTAAAGCGACCCCGGCAAGGGAGAGCGATGCATGATGTGACTCCATGCTGCCGGTTGTGCCTCGACGCGGCAATTGCGAAATCCGCCACCGTGATTGCTGATTCTTGCCGTCGTCGAAAATAGATAGGCACGCGGCGCACGACGACGCCTACCCGATGCTCACCGAAGCGAGCGGAGAACGACATCGTTCTCGCCTTCGTCAGACGGATCGTTTCGTAACATGGGCCTTACCATGTCGACCACCTTTTACGTCATGCCTGGAACGTGCCGCGCCTCGTGTGCCCAGCATCGCGTCGACTAAATTCTCCAACTGCGTAGCGACACGATCCGCGCCTAAAGATTGCGCCGCAATCTGGGCACCCTCGAAGCACAGATGCAGGATCATCGCGCAATGTTCGGGATTTCCAAGCCCGGCCTCGCCGCATAGTGTCTGAATGCGCTGCAGTTGGGCATTCTTGTGCCGGTCAATTACCACGCGGGCCGGATGGTTCTCGTCCGGGAGTTCCGCCAGGCTATTCGCGAGCGCACATCCGCGGTTGCCCTCGGTGCGAAGTCGCTGAACGACGGACTGGACCAACGCCTTGAGTTGCGATGCGGGATCCCCGGGGTACAGATTTTCCCAATGGGCCCACATCTGTTCGTACTCGTGCGCCACCGAAGCCAGCCAGTAAGTGACCAGATCGTCTTTGGTATCAAAGTGACGATAGATCGCCATCTTGTTGGTGTTTGCGGCTGAAGCAATAGCCTCGACGCCGATGCCGCGAATGCCCTCACGATAAAAGAGCGACTGCGCGGCTTCGATGATGCGTTCGCGAGGCGAAAGTGCGGAGGTAGTCATGTTTTCTGCAGATTTGAGTGGTCTGCCTCAGTCGCCAACTGGAGAATTCGGGCTGACTTGTTGACCACGATACTGATCGGTATCATACTAGCACACACAATGATACCGACCAGTATCATTTCAATCATTCAGGACAATACATTCGCAACCCGACAGGAGCAGTGACATGTCAGCGTTAGTCACCATCGATCTTGAAGTACACGACCGCGCCAGAATGAAACCGCCCGTTGCCTGAGGAATCGTGGCCATGAATCAACACACTCGAACCACTGCTTCCGGTGAAGTGATCGTGATGCTCAACCTCCACTTCAAGCCGGGTTCAGCCGGAAAGGTGCTGGAGAAGATGCTGCCAGGCATCCGCCTCACGAGAACGGAGACAGGCAACAATGAGTTTCAGATGTTCAAGGTAAAAGGCAGCGACGACAAATACGTGGTGTTCGAGCGCTGGAAAGATCAGGCTGCGTTGGACTGGCATTGGCAACAGCCCTATACGAAAGAGGCGCTGGAGCTTTTTGGTGAACATCTGGCAACGCCGCTGTCGGAGACCGACGACGTCGCCTACCTCACTGACGTGATGGAAGCTGACGAATAGCGGGGGAGCGCGACACAGCCGATCCTCTCGGTTCAGCTTTGAAAGTACGTCAAGCCCAGCGCGCTTTTGACCTCTGACAAAGTTTCTCCCGCCACCTTCCGTGCGCGCATCGTACCGCGACGCAGGATCGCAAGCACCTCGGCCGGGTCTTGCTCCAGCTCGCGACGTCGTGTGCGAATCGGTTCAATGAGCGACTGGAGCCGCTCGTTCAGCACGCGCTTGATCACGCTATCGCCGAGTCCACCCCGCCGATAGTGGGATTTCAGTTCGTCGACTTTCTGCACGTCCGGCTCGAACGCATCGAGAAACGCGAACACGACATTGCCTTCCACCTGACCAGGATCGCTGACTCGCAAGTGGTTCTGGTCGGTGTACATGTTGTTGACCGCCCTGGTGATTTGGTCCGGCGTAGCGCCTAGTGCGATGGCGTTCCCGAGGGACTTGCTCATCTTGGCTTTGCCATCGATGCCGGGTAATCGCGTGACCTGTGACAGCACCGCCTCGCATTCGACCAGCACAGGTCGGTCGACGGTGTTGTTAAAGCGCCGCACCAATTCGTTGGTCTGCTCGATCATCGGTAGCTGGTCATCGC
Source organism: Paraburkholderia sp. BR10954 (assembly GCF_040965775.1). Lineage (NCBI taxonomy): Bacteria > Pseudomonadati > Pseudomonadota > Betaproteobacteria > Burkholderiales > Burkholderiaceae > Paraburkholderia > Paraburkholderia sp. BR10954. The sequence continues at coordinate 27,823 of NZ_JBFRCK010000026.1, read as the reverse complement.
CCACGGGTACGTGGGTTGCCTTGAACGCGGTGATATCAGCCGCCTGACTGATCGGATACGTCAGGAAGCCCGCCGGGATGTCACGCTCGAAACCGCGCAGGCGAATCTCCTCCTTGATGGTCGGGTTTCGCTCGAGGCGCGCGACCGTCACGACGTTCAGCAGATACTGAAACAGCTCGGCAAGTTCTGGCACTTGGGACTGGATGAAGATGGTCGACTTCGCTGGGTCGATGCCCACCGCAAGATAGTCGAGCGCTACTTCGATGACGTTCTGGGTAACCTTCTGATGCCGGCCGACGTTGTCGGTTAACGCCTGCGTGTCAGCGAGAAGCAGGAACTGCTGTGCCTCATGCTGAAGTTGGACGCGCGCACGCAGCGAGCCGATATAGTGGCCGAGGTGAAGCGGGCCGGTGGTGCGGTCACCGGTCAAGATCGTGGGGCGGTTGGTGTGTGTCATGGACAGGAGGTTCCTGATTTGGATGCCACCAGCCACGAGCGTGCTGAAACGAAAATGCCGCCAGGACTGGCGGCATCACGTTTGCGAATATGCGTATGTGTGTGGAAACGGGCCGCCGGATTCAGGCGTGCCACCAACGATGCAGTTTCAGCGAGGTCAGTTTCGTATCCATGGAATCGAGTATAACGCAGCCTCAAACAAATTTGCCTGAGGTCGGCGACGCGTACCAAGGTGACGCGCTACGTGCAGGCGCGAAAAAGGGAAAGTGATACGATTGTCGGGCGTCCGATCAGGAGACGAATATGCCCATCTATCAGATCACTCGCAGTGTTCTGGAGCGCGTCGCCCAGGCGGTATCGCGCTCCTTCCACGATGACGCTATCTACAGCGAAGAGGCTGCGGCGGACGGTCGGTTGAACGTGCTGCTAGTGCGCAACCCAGCCGGGCCCGATACTCCCTACATTTCGCTTCGCTTCCCCGGCGACCTGCTGGGTCGCCTCGAAACACTGGGGCCCAAGCAAACCGCGATAGTCGGGAATCACATTCGAAACATCGTTTCGGCCCGTCTTGCCGAGTACCGGAACGCATCCGACGCCGGAACGCTGAGCCGGAACGCCCCCTTCCCGATCGAATTCGACGAGCGCATTTTCGACGACACCGCTGGAGCGGATGAGCTTACTTGAGCTCGTCGGAAGGAAAGGCGGTGAGAAAATCAAAGTCGCACCCTGCCGCGGCGGATAGCACGTGATCGTGATAAAGCCGCTGGTAACCGCGCGCATACATCCCTTCCGCCGGACGAAATTCACTGGCACGACGCGCCAGTTCGGCGTCGTCAACCAGCAGATCGATCCGCTTGTCCCGCGCCGACAGCCGGATCCGGTCGCCGTTGCGCACCAGCGCGAGCGGGCCGCCGAGCGCCGCCTCCGGCGTCACGTGAAGCACGATGGTCCCGTATGCGGTGCCCGACATGCGCGCATCGGAAATGCGCACCATGTCCTTCACCCCCGCCCGCGCAAGTTTCTGCGGAATCGGCAGATAGCCGGCCTCGGGCATGCCTGAAGCACTGCGCGGCCCCGCGTTCTGCAACACGAGAATGTCGTCCGCGCGAACGTCCAGATCGGGGTCGTCGATGCGCGCGGCCAGATCTTCGAGCGAAGTAAATACCACCGCGCGCCCTTCGTGTTCGAGCAGTTCGGGGGTAGCGGCGGCGCGCTTCAGAACAGCACCGTCAGGCGCCAGGCTGCCGTTCAGAACGATCAGCCCGCCCTCGGCACTGACCGGTTTCTCCGTCGAGCGGATCACTGCCGTATCGATCGGATCGGCAAGCGGCTTGTTCAACCGCTCATCGAGGCTCTGCCCGGCGATGTCGCGACAAGTCAGATCGAGTTGGGGCATCAAGCCGCGCAGAACGCCCTCCAGCCCGCCGGCCGCATGGAAATCTTCCATGTAGCCGTTGCCTACCGGCTTGAGATCCACGAGTACCGGCGTTTCATCTGACAGCCGGTTGAACTCGTCGTAATCGATTTTCAGTCCGATACGACCGGCGATCGCCGCCAGATGAATCACGGCGTTGGTCGAACCCGAGACCGCCAACAATACGCGCAACGCGTTGCGCACCGATGCGGGCGTCACGATCTCGGCCGGTTTCGGTCCGCCATCGAGGGCCATGCGCGCAACCAGCGCTCCGGTTTCCTCGCAATTGCGCAGACGATCCGCGTGCACGGCCGGGATCGCCGCCGACCCGGGCAGCATCATGCCCAGCGTTTCCGCGATCAGCGCCATCGTCGACGCCGTGCCCATGACCGCACACGTTCCCGCGGTGACGGCCAGACGCCCCTCCACCTGCCTGATCTCCTGCTCCGGGACTTTCCCCGCGCGGAAATTCGCCCAGAAGCGGCGGCAGTCCGTGCAAGCGCCAAGCCGCTCGCCGCGATGTCGACCGGTCATCATCGGACCGGCCACCACCATGGCAGCGGGCCGCCCTGCGGAGATCGCGCCCATCAACATCGCCGGCACGGTCTTGTCGCATCCGCCGAGCATCACCACCGCATCCATCGGCTGGGCGCGGATCATTTCCTCGACGGCCATCGCCATCAGGTTGCGATAGACCAGCGAAGTCGGCGAAAGGAATACCTCGCCAAGCGAAATCACCGGAAATACCACCGGCAACGCGCCCGCCGCGAGCACACCGCGCTCGACCGCCCTGACCATTTCGGGGAAGTGACGATGGCAGTTGTTGAAACCACTCTCCGAGGTGCAGATCCCGACGATCGGCTTGTCGAGCGATTCGCCGGTGTAGCCCATCGATTTGGCAAACGACCGGCGCAGATAGCGCGCGAAGTCGTGATCACCGTAGTTCGTCAGGCCATTGTCCAAGCCACGCGGTTTTTGATTCATGTCCCATTCCTTACGATCAGGCGATGACGAATGTATTTGGGCGTCAGGTAATCGAGTATGCCGAGGCTACCGCCTTCGCGGCCTCTCTGAAACGGGCGACATCATGCTGCGCGAGTCGGGTAGTTGAACGGGGCTGATATCTGCAGCGGCAATCCCAGCAGCTACGTCCGCACGCGACGATGCGTTGACGGAAGCCGCAGCGCGGTGAAACTCCGAGCGCGCAAGGCAGAAACGCATAGTGAGTTGCGCAAATAGGCGCCTCGAGGATATGTTTCGTTGAGCCAGCAGTCTGCCGGCTACAACTTATGGCGCCCAGTGTATTTCGACGGTCGAAACGGCAACCTTCAAATCGTCCGTCTTAACACAACGGGCTTTCCACCCATCGTCTGTTTGGTCATCCATGCGGCAAGCGCCGAATCCAGGTAGTCGGCGTGTCCGGGAAACCAGTTGTACAGATGCATGCCGATGTCATGCACCAGCGCGCAACCAGCCTGCCCTGCTTCGACCGCTGCTTTAACGTCCCGCACTGACTTCAGCACGGCTTCGTGTTCTTCGATGTGGCAATCGCGCGGGGGAAAGTTGGTCGTGCGCATCCATTCGTCTTCCTGCTCGAAATGGCTGACGGCGTGTTTTTCGAATTCCTCGATCGCGGCAAGGGCACTCGCATCGGTGCAGGTCACGAGCCTCAGCGCGACTTCGTAGAATTCCTTATGCACGTCATCCATCGGCGTAAAGCCGAGTAGCCGTGCGTCTGACCACACAAGACTGTTGTCACTTTCCCGCACAGGGGCTTCGACATCTTTCAATACAGAGTCTGTCATGTCCGTTCAATCCGGCTTTATCAAGGGCTCTATCATAGCCGTCCAACATAGAACGCCGCGAATTTGCCAGCGTTCCATCATCAGCGTGGCTTGAATCCTTCCGTCTTTCGAGACTAGCCGGGTGGAACACCAGCGCCTCGCAAATCGGATTCGTCGGCGATGAATCCCGCGACTTTACATTAGAGATCGAATATTCATGAGCCAGGGTCGCTTTCGACCATACGTACTTTCCCGGATGTCTCGAAAGGCTCTTGCCATTTTCACTAGATATCTAATATAGTTGGGCAACACCTGTTGATGAAGGCGAGCTTTCGCCGGGAGACATTACATGCTGACCCACCAAGAAAATGAATTGCTGTGCCGCGTCGAAGGCGATGCCCCGATGGGCCAACTGATGCGCCGGCACTGGACGCCGGTTTGCCTCATCGAAGAAGTCAGCGAGCCGGACGGCGCGCCGGTCAAGGCGCGCGTATTTGGCGAGGACCTCGTCGTATTCCGGGACTCGGAAGGCAGCGTTGGCGTGCTGGACGAGTACTGCCCGCACCGTCGCGCATCGCTCGTCTACGGCCGCAATGAAGACTCCGGCCTGCGCTGCCTGTATCACGGCTGGAAGTTCGACGTCTCGGGCAACGTGCTTGAAATGGTGTCCGAGCCGGCAGCGAGTTGCATGACCGACAAGGTCAAGCACAAGGCCTACCCGGTGCAGGAATGGGGAGGCATGGTATGGGCATATATGGGCCCGCAAGACGCGATCCCCGAATTCGTGCCGCCGGCCTGGGCGCCGACTTCCAACACCCGCGTGAGCATCGCCAAGGCGCTGCTGCCGTGCAATTGGGCGCAAATCCTCGAAGGCGCGATCGACTCCGCGCACAGCTCCAGCCTGCATTCGTCGGACTTCGTGCCGGCGCGCGTGGGCGGCGCCGAAGCGACCGCGAAGAACTGGTTGCGCCCGTCCACCGACAAGGCCCCGCGTCTGCAGGTCGAGCGCACCGACTACGGCTTCCGTTACGCCGCGCTGCGCCGCCCGATCTTCAACGCCAACACGCACGACTACGTGCGCTCCACGGTGTTCGTCGCGCCGGGAACGGTGCTGATTCCGCCGAACAACCTCTACAACGTTGCGAACATCAACGTGCCGATGGACGACACGAACACGGCGTTCTACTTCATCGCCTGGGGCGATCCGGAGACGACGCCGGAAACCGAAACGTGGCGCAAGTTCCTGCGTCAGCAGGTCGGTGTTGACCTCGACCAGTACTATCGCCCGTTGCGCAATCACGACAACCGCTTCTGGCAGGACCGCCAGGCGATGAAGGCTGGCAATTTCACCGGCATTTCGGGCTTCCCGAACCAGGACATTGCGATGTGGGTCACGATGGGCCCGATCGCGAACCGCTCGGACGAACGCCTCGGCGCGAGCGATCTCGCGATCGTCGAATTCCGTCGCCGCATGATCGATGCGCTCGCCGAATTCGAGAAAGATGGCGACGCAATTGGCACCGGTGCAAAAGCGATTCCCCGCGAAGTGTGTTCGTACCAGGCTGTCGTGCCGAAGGAAATCGACTGGCGCACGTATGCCGCGCGTTACGTCAGCAAGAGGAATCCGGAACCGGCCGACCAGCCGTCCGCGCTCGCAACGGACTATCAGGTCAAGCAATAACGGGAGGCACACGGCCATGGAGCAACGCCGTTTGCGCATCGGGGTCGCAGGACTGGGACGGGCATTCTCGCTGATGCTGCCGACCTTCCTGCGCGACCCCAGAGTCCAGCTCGTCGCTGCGTGCGATCCGCGCGACGAAGCGCGGCGGCAGTTCGCCGCCGACTTCGCGGCGCCCACCTATGCGGACGTGGCGGAGTTGGCGGCTGACCCCAACGTCGAGATCATCTACGTTGCGAGTCCGCACCAGTTCCACGCGCAGCACACTGAAATTGCCGCGGCAAAAGGCAAGCACGTGCTGGTCGAAAAGCCGATGGCGCTCGCCGCTGCGGACTGCCATCGCATGATCGCTGCATGCCGCGCAGCGAACGTGCATCTGATCGTCGGCCATTGCCATAGTTTCGACACGCCGTACCTGCGTACGCGCGAATTGATCGGTCGTGGCGATTTCGGCGCAGTGAAAATGATCCAGGCCGTCAACTACACCGACTATCTGTATCGCCCGCGCCGGCCCGAGGAGCTGGCCACGGCTGAAGGTGGCGGCGCCGTCTTCAGCCAGGCGGCTCATCAGGTCGATATCGTGCGGATGCTCGCCGGCTCGCGCGCGACGCGGCTGCGCGCGAGCGTGGGACGGTGGGATCCGTCCCGCCCGACCGAAGGCGCTTATTCGGCGCTGATCTGGTTCGAGAACGGTGCTTATGCCTCGCTCTCGTACAACGGCTATGGCCACTTCAACACCGAAGAGTGGAGCGGCTGGATCGGCGAAATGGGCGATCGTACGAGCCCCGACACGTACGGCAGCGCCCGCCGCCGTCTGGAGACGCTCGCGTCCTCGGGCGACGAGGCCAGGCTCAAAGCGGCCGGCACCTACGGCGGTTCCGCATACAAGCCGCCAACGGCCGACGCGCACGAGCCGCCGCGCTTTCATCAGCATTTCGGCCCGGTCATCGTCTCGTGCGAACGCGCCGACCTGCGCCCGCTGCCCGATTCGATCGTCGTCTACGGCGACGAGCAGCGCCAAACGCTGCCGCTGCCTGCGCCCCCCGTGCCGCGCGCCGAAGTCATCGACGAGTTGTATGGCGCGGTCGTGGACGCACGCTCGCCCCTTCACGACGGCGAATGGGCGAAGGGCACGCTGGAAATCTGTATCGCGATACTGAAGTCGAGCGAAACGGGCGCAGATGTGACGCTTGGATAGTTCGAGGTAAGCGCAAAAACCCTCGTCTTGAACTGCGCCATGCACAGTTAAAACGAGGGATTTTTTTATCGGCACTTCCTTCTACGGAGCGCACACATGCGCCCCGACCTCCGCTTATCCGGCGAACGCCGCGAAGCGCAGTGAAAAATCGATCGCCCTGATGTTCTTCGTCAGCTTGCCCAACGAAATGCGGTCCACGCCGGTTTCGGCAATCGTTCGCAGCGTCCGCTCGGTCACACCGCCAGAGACTTCCAGCTCGGCGCGCCCCGCGGTGACACGCACAGCCTCGCGCATCGATTCGATCGAGAAATTGTCGAGCAGAATCGCCGCGGCGCCAGCAGCCAACGCTTCCGTTAATTCATCGAGCGTCTCCACCTCGACCTGCACGGGCACACCTGCACCCAATGCTTCGGTAGCGCGAAGAGTCGACGCAATGCCGCCACCCGCCGCGATGTGGTTTTCCTTGATCAGGATTCCGTCGTACAGCCCCCGACGATGGTTTTCGCCGCCGCCAACACGAACTGCGTATTTTTGCGCGAGGCGCAATCCTGGCAGCGTTTTTCGCGTGTCGAGAATCCGCGCAGACGTGCCTTCGACGATCCGCGTCATCACGCTTGTCTCGGTGGCCACGCCAGAAAGCAACTGAATGAAGTTGAGCGCGGTGCGCTCGGCGGTGAGCATGCCGCGCGCCGGACCAGCGATCCGGCAGACGGTCTGCCCTTCGTGCATCCGTTCGCCCTCGCCGACCAACCATTCAATCGTGATGCGCGGGTCGACCTGCCGCAGCGTTTCATCGAACCACGGTCTGCCGCACAACAGCGCAGGTTCACGCACCGTCAAGACCCCTTCGGCTGAGGCGTCGAGGTCGATCAGTAGCGACGTCCAGTCGGCCTCGCCGACATCTTCCGCGAGCGCATCGCGGACGTTGCGCGTCATCGCCGCGCGGGTCATTCCATCCATTCCAGATCCGTATGTTTTGAGCGAGGGAGCAGCAGCATGCCATGGCCTGCCGTCGTGCCTGTCGTGGACTTGGCACGCCCGCCAATATTATTAGATCTATAATGAATCTGCCACTCGGGAATGACCCGAAACGCCGAGCCGCGCGTCAATCCTGATCGACTTCTTCCCCGCGCGCAGCGATCAGATTCCCCACTTCCCGAGTCGACGGGATACGCAGCGCCGGGTCGTCCGACTCCGATTCGTCGCGTGCCATGTTCTCGATGATCGTGAGCAGAACCTTGCGGGCGACGTTGATCTCGGTGGCTTTCAGGCCCCGGACGCTAATTTCGTTGACTTCTTCCGCGAGCGGGACAAGTTTGTGTTTCAGGCTCCGTCCGCGCGGCGTCAGATAGACGTGCGTGTTCTTGCGATTGCCGGGTTCGTAGCGGCGCTCGACATAGCCGAGCTTTTCCATTGCCGACACCGCACTGAACGTGGTGGGGGTGGTGGTGCCGGTCTCGTCGCTGAGTTCCTTCTGCGTCAGCCCGTCGGTGACCCATAGCACGCGCAGATACGCCCAGTGGCCGAACGAGACTTGATGCTGCGCCAGGCGCATTTGCAGACCGCGAATCATCGCGCGGCCCGCATCCTTCACCAGGTGAGCGAGACGATCGTCCGGTACCGCCTCACGCCAGTGCCGCAGAATGGGGTCCTCGCTCGCGACCCCGCCCTTGCCCTTGCCTCTGCCCGAAGTACGTGCTGCTGCCATGCCTTCCTCGCTGTTATTGTGATCACACCGCTGATAATCATAGCGCTTTAACCCGCGCGAGAGGCACTTGAGCGCACCGCCCGGACCGCTTAGAAGGTGTGGCGAATGCCCACGGTCACGCCCGCCTGGTCCATGCCTGGCGCAATATCCACGCCCGTGCCGCGAATACCGACATTGGAAAACGAACGATTGGAGACATACGCCCCTTCCGCATACACGTCGGTGCGCTTGGACAGCGAGTAGTCGACGAGCAATGCTCCCATCGTCGGGCCGCCGTGCGGATTGCGAAACTGCGTGTGATAGACGCTGGCGGAAATGGAAAGCGGTGCATTCACCCTCCAGGTCACGCCACCCCAGTAGAGCAGCGAACTCGGCGGCGCATCCGTATTGCGCGTGTTCAGCCAGCGCAGGCCTGCCAGCGTCGTGACCGGCCCGAAGTCGTACGAGAGGCCGAGCAGCGCGCGCTGCTGCGCGTCGCTCTGCGTCGCGATCGAGGTGCCCTGCAACTGGTCGTACGTCAGGCCGATGCTGAACGGCCCGCGGTCATACAGCACCGCCGCGCTCATTTCCCGGCCCACTTTCGTTGCGCCGGGCACATTCCCCCCGTTCGGAATCGTCGCGTCGAACCCAGTGCTATACAGTGCCGCGAACGTAACGCCGCCGAGATGCACGCCATAGCGCACCGAGTTGTCCGCGCGGTTCACGAACTGGCTGTCCATGCTTTGCGCGGAGTAGCTGGGGTTGAACGTCAGCGCGTCGTACTTGTACATCAACTCGTAAAGCAGGTTCTGGTGACGGCCGAGCGTGAGCGTGCCGTACGGCGTCGAGACGCCAACGAATGCCTTGCGGCCGAACAGCCGTCCGCTCTGACCCAGCGCGCCGGTGTTCACGTTGAAGCCGCCCTCCAGCGTAAACACGGCCTTGTAGCCGCCGCCGAGATCTTCCGAGCCCTTGAGCCCCCAGCGCGATCCGGCGAGATTGCCCGACTGCTCGCGGATCACCGAGCCCGTCTGTTTGCCTTGGGTCACCCGGTTGACGTACTCGACGCCCGCATCGACGATGCCGTACAGCGTAACCGAACTCTGCGCATGGGCCGCCGTGCAGGCGAGCGTCAGCAACCCGCCGCAGGCGAGCGGGAAGGTGTGTCTCTTCATTTTCATCTCTATTCTGGACGACTGATTATTCTGGATGCGTTGTTCCCTTGCGCGTATCCATCGCGCACCCAGCACCTGCCGGATGCGCGACGGCGCGAACAACCGCCGTGAGGGATCAGATCTTGAATCGCTCCAGGCTGGCCGGGTGGAACAGTTCGGCAGGCTCGAGGCGTCGACTCGACAGTCCCTCGGCGTGGTGCTGCGCGAGAAAGCGGTCGATCACGTGTTCATTGTTGGCGAATCCATACGACCAGAAGTCGTGCCCCATCAGACGCCGCGCATTGCGCAACTGGTCCTCGATGAACGGCAGCGTCACCTTGGTCGCCGAGGTGTCGCTCAAACGGGACAGCGCGACTTCCTTCGATTGCTCGAACGCCTTCGCGATCGCACCGGGCAGCCACGGGTGCTGATCCGCGAGCGTCTTGCGAATGCCCAGGGTGTGCATGATCGGGAAAAGCTTCCTGCGCTCGTACCATTGGGCGGCGCTCTCTTGCGGATCATCGAAAAGGTACTTGACCCTCGGATGCCCACGGTCGAAGCACGACGGCGCGCGCGGTCCGATCACGCCGTCAATCTCCCCATTGGCCAGCAGATTCGAGATCGTCTGTCCTTCTGGCGCGTTTTCCAGCACGACGCCTTCGGGAAGCTTCAGCGCAATCTTCTCAACGCGCGTCGGATCCTCGTAGCCGCCCCGCACCCAGCGGATATCCGATGCTTTCACGCCGTATTCTTCTTCGAGAAAGAGCCGCACCCATACGTTGGCGGTCAGCTGATATTCCGGCACGCCGATGCGTTTGCCCTTCAGGTCCTCGGGCCGGTCGATCCCGCGGTCGGAACGCACGTAGATCGAGCTGTGCCGGAACGCCCGCGACGGAAAAACCGGCACCGCGATGTAGGGCGACGTGCCCGCGGCCGTCTTCACCGAATAGCTGCTGAGCGACAGCTCGCAAATGTCGTAATCGGCGTGCCGGAACGCACGAAAGAAGATTTCCTCCGGGTCCTGCAGCATGAACACGGGGTCTACTCCGTCGATCTGCACGTCGCCGTCGATCAGCGGTCGCATCCGGTCGTAGTTGCCCACCGCGATGGAAAGTTGAAGCTTGCTCATTCCTGTTCCTGTCTGACTGTCAAAATGCTGGTCGTCGCGTGCATCGTCACGCGCCGGATTGCTGTGCCTGACGCTCGCGCGGCACGCCGAAGAAGACGGCGATGCCGCCGATGAAAACGAGCGCCGCGACCAGCAGGATGCCGGCCGAGAAGCTGCCGGTCGCGCTCTTCACCCAGCCGAGGACTATTGGTGCGAAGAAAGCGCCCACCTGGCCAAGACTGCTGATCACGCCGATCCCGCCGGCGGCCGCCGCGCCCTTCAGGTAGTTCGGCGGAATGGTCCAGATAATGGCTGCGGCCGCGAAATAGCTCACCGAAACGAGGCTCAGGCACGCGATGGCGGCAACCGAGTTGTTCGTCAGCACCGTCAGGAGCACCGCGCCCGTGGCGCCCGCTGTCGTCGACAGCACGAAGTGCCAGCGGCGCTCGAGCCGCAGGTCGGAGCTGCGTGCGATCAGCAGCATGGCGACCGCGCCGACGATATAAGGCAGCGCCGACAGGAAGCCGATCTGCAGCAGGTTGGAAACACCTGACTGCTTGATGATCGTGGGCGTCCAGTAGTTGAGGATGGTTCCGCAGATGGGCACCGTGGCCCAGCCCGCGGCAATCACGTACACGCGCGGGTCGCGCAGCGCCGCGAGGAGCGTGCTCGGCGAGTTATGCGGCTTGCTGCGGCCTTCCTCGTCGAGCGCGCCGATGACGATTCGTTTTTGCTCCTCGGTCAGCCACCTCGCATCCTGCGGTCGGTCGATCAGGTAGAAGTAGGCAACGACACCGGCAATCACGGCCGGCAAGCCTTCAAGGAAGAACAGCCACTGCCAGTTGCGAAAACCCCAGACGCCCATGAAGTTTTGCAGGATGAACCCGGAAAGCGGGCCGCCGATAATCCCCGCAACCGCGATCGCCAGCAGGAACCGCGATGTGATACGAGCGCGGCGCTTCGCCGGATACCAGTACGACAGATAGAGGATGATGCCGGGCCAAAAGCCCGCTTCGGCCGCGCCGAGGAGCGTGCGCGCGAGATAGAACTGCCACGGAGCGGTCATGAAAGCCATGGCAGTGGAGATGCCGCCCCACAGCAGCATGATCCGGGTGACGGTCTTGCGGGCGCCAATGCGCCGCAGCAGCAGCGTGCTCGGCACTTCGAGCAGGATGTAGCCGATAAAGAACAGACTCACGCCGAGCCCGTACGCCGCGTCGCTCAACCCGAGATCGTGCTTCAGTTGTAGCTGCGCGAAGCTGACGTTGACGCGATCGAGATAGTTGAGGACCCAGCACAGGAAAAGAAAGCTCATTAGCCTCAGCGTGATCTTGCGGTATGTCGCCTCCTCCGCCGCCGAATCGGCTATGGCAGACAGGGATAGGTCCCCTGAGTGCAACGTTGAATGTGCCATGACTGAATCTCTCCGAATTTCTTTCTGGATAGTTTGATTAGAGCTCTAATATTCAGGTTACGGCGGCTTTATGTCGCTGACAAGCACGGGTTTATACCGAGAGCAACACCGCGAAAAATCGTGCGCCTTGACTTGCATCATTAGAGATCTAGCAATAAGATGCGTCCATGTTGATGCAACGCAAGACTGGACTGGTCAGAAGGAGACAGACATGACGCCCCCACTCGAAGACGGTTTTCTTCGACTGAAGATTGCCGGCAAGGAGAAGATCGCCCGTGACATCTGGCGCTTTGAACTGACCGACCCTCAAGGCGCGCCGCTGCCGGCGTTCGAGGCGGGGGCGAACTTGACCGTCGTGGTGCCCAACGGTTCGCGACGCAGTTATTCGCTGTGCAATGACTCGCAGGAGCGCGATCGTTACGTCATCGCGGTCAAGCGTGACAGCAACGGACGCGGCGGTTCGATGAGCTTCATCGACGATACGGCCGAGGGTGACGCCGTGGACGTCTCCTTGCCCCGCAACGAGTTTCCCCTCGATGAGCGCGCCAAGTCATTCGTTCTCGTCGCGGGCGGCATCGGTATCACGCCTATGTTGTCGATGGCGCGGCAGTTGCGGGCGGAAGGCCTGCGCTCGTTCAAGCTGTACTACCTCGCCCGCGATCCGGAGGGAACCGCTTTCTTCGATGAACTGACCAGCGAAGAATGGCGTTCCGACGTGAAGATTCATCACGATCACGGCGACCCGTCGAAAGCATTCGACTTCTGGCCCGTATTCGAGCGGTCGAAGCCGGCGCAACACGTGTACTGCTGCGGCCCGCAGGCGCTGATGGACACCGTGCGGGACATGACCGGCCATTGGCCGTCGGGCACGGTGCATTTCGAGAGCTTCGGCGCAAGCAATGCGAATGCACGCGAAAGCACGCCGTTCACCGTGCGGCTTTCGCGCAGCGGCACTTCGTTCGACATTCCGGCCGATCGCTCGATCCTCGAGGTGCTGCGCGATGCAAACGTGCGCGTGCCGAGTTCGTGCGAAAGCGGCACCTGCGGCTCGTGCAAGACAGCGCTGTGCTCAGGGGAGGCGGATCATCGTGATCTGGTGCTGCGCGACGACGAGAAAGATACGCAGATCATGGTATGCGTGTCGCGAGCGAAATCCGCGGAGCTGGTTCTGGATCTTTGAATATTGCCGTTCCGCGTGCTGGTCCTGATTCAGGAAATCCTGACGGCCGAAATCAGCGCTTCCTGAGACGACATTCCGCCCGCGCCGATTGGACGCACGCGCCGATATCCATAGCATCGACTCATCGGATATCGAAGGGAAAATCATGGCGGGCAACAGGTCACTGCGTTCCGAGGTCGAAAAACTCGTAGGCCCGACGCGGGGCCGCGGGGCGTGCGTGCGTCTGCTCGACCGCTGCCGCTCGGGCGGCACATGCCGCGTGTGCATCCAGATCGATCGGCCGTCCGGGACGTTTTCACTCTTCTTCTTTCGCCATGCCGACGGCACATGGCACGTGTTCCCGCCGGGCCTGCGCCGTCCGGAAATGGGGATAGGCCGCCTGGCTGCCTGATCGTTCATCGATCGATGAAACGTCACATCGTCGGGCGCTATCGCGGATTCGTCATCGAAGCGCACATGGAGCCACGCACGGCCCGTTTGTCCGATGGCATCGCGCTGACCTATCGCGTCACGTGGTCGTTACGCAGAAGGACACGAAAACAACATGTCGCCGGCGACTTCGCCGATCCCGTCACCTACGAGTCGGAGAGCGTTGCGCTCACGTGCATCGACCGCGAGGCTCGCGCTCTTATCGATACGATGCTGGCGAATCACGCCTAGCGCACGCTAACCGCTACCACGCGTTCTGCAGATCCGCGATCGTCGCCGCCAGGAAGCGCGCCGCCTCGCCGCCTGTCACGACGCGATGATCGAACGTCAGGCTGAGCGGCAAGATCCGGTGCACGGCAGGCGCGCCGTCTGCCGCGACGACCTGTTCGTGGATGCGCCCCGCGCCGAGGATCGCGACGGTGGGCGGCACGACGATGGGCGCCGCGTACTTCCCCGAAATCATCCCGAAGTTCGACAGCGTGATCGTGTTGCCGCGCATTTCTTCCGGCGGAATCTTGCGCGCGCGGATATCGGCGCGCATCCGGTCGAGACCGCCGCGCAGATCCGCCGCATCGCGATGCGCGACGTCGCGCAGCACCGGCACGAAAAGCCCATCGGGCAGATCGACGGCAATGCCGAGATCGATCTTCTCAAGTACGTGGCGTCGCCCCGTATGTCCGTCGAACCATGCGTTCAGTGCCGGCTCGGCGCGGCAGCCCGCGACCAGCGCGCGGATCAGGCGGATCGTCACGTCGGTGTGCGGCGGCCATGCGTGAATGTCGGCATCGTCGATCACGGTCGCGGCGGCCACTTCGCTTTGCGCTCGCGCCATGTTGTGCGCCATCGCACGCCGCACGCCGCGCAGCACTTCGGGCGGACCGACTTCGCCAAGTATCTTCGCGACGCGCTGTACGTCAGCCGCCGTGATGACGCCTTCCGGGCCGGACGGCGTCACCATCGAGAGATCGACATCCAGCTTGCGCGCCAGCGCGCGCGCCGCCGGAATCGCCTTGATCACACCGCCGCCCGCGCTGACGCCACCGCCCGTGCCAGGCGACGCAGGCGCGTCCTGCACGACATGCTGGCCAACTTCCATATGGCCGACGACAGTGCCCGCGTCTGCATCATCGGCCTCGCCCTCGAACGCGACGAGCGGCGCGCCCAGATGCACGATATCGCCCGTCCGTCCGAACAGCTTCGTGATGCGGCCGGATTGCGGCGACGGAATCTCGACGATCGCCTTCGCCGTTTCGACCGACAGCAACGGTTGATCCGCCCGCACTTCATCGCCGTCGCTCACATGCCATTCGACGATTTCCGCTTCCTGCAAGCCTTCGCCGAGGTCCGGCAGTTTGAAGATTTTCATGGCTTTATGACGCCTCCATAGCTTGCCGCACCGCGGCGACGATGCGCGAGGCACCAGGCATGTATTGATTCTCGAGCCGGTACAGCGGCACCACGACGTCGTAGCCGGTCACGCGCTGCACAGGCGCGAGCAGCGAATAAAGTCCGCGCTCGGCGATATTGGCGGCGATCTCCGCGCCGATGCCGCCCGTGCGCGAACCCTCGTGCACGATCACGCAGCGACCCGTCTTCGCGACCGAGGCCAGGATCGTGTTCATGTCGATTGGCTTGAGGGTCGCGACGTCGATCACTTCTGCCATCACGCCTTCCTGCGCGAGCAGATCGGCGGCGCCCTGTGCGTCCTGCACGGCACCGCCCCAGCACACCAGCGTCACATCCGAGCCGTCGCGCAGCATAAAGCAGGTGTCGAGCGGCAGCCCTTCGCCGTTGTCTTCCACTGTCTGCCGGAACAGCCGATAGAGGCGCGTCGGCTCGAAGAAGATCACCGGGTCGGGATCGCGAATCGCGGCCAGCAACAGCCCGTACGCGCGCGCCGGCGACGAAGGCGTGACAACGCGCAAGCCGGGAATGTGCGCGAACAGCGCTTCGGGGTTTTCGGAGTGATGTTCGGGTGCATGGATGCCTGCGCCGCACGGCGTGCGGATCACGAGCGGACAGGTGAGGCGTCCGCGGGTCCGATGCCGCAGACGCGACGCATGATTGAGCACGTGATCGATCGCCGGATACAGAAACCCGCTGAACTGGATCTCGGCAACGGGCTTCAGTCCCATCGCCGCCATGCCGATCGCGGTGCCCGCGATCGCTGCCTCGGCGAGCGGCGTGTCGAGCACGCGTTGCGTGCCGAAGCGTGCCTGCAGGCCGACCGTCGCGCGAAACACGCCGCCGTTCACGCCGATGTCCTCGCCGAGCAGCACGACGGCGGGATCGTGCTCGAGTTCGTACGCGAGCGCCAGATTGAGCGCATCGATCATGTTCAGATCAGCCATGGCCGTTGCCTCCGTTCTGACCATGCCGACCATTGCCCGCGATCGGCGCGAATCGCTGCGCGCTTTCCAGTTGCTCACGCATGGCATGCGGCAGCGTCTCGTACAGGTGATCGAACATCGCGGAAGTATCGGGGGGCGGCACAGCCAGATACGCCTCGACGGCTGCCTCGACCTGCGCGTGACACGCCCGGCCGAGTTGCTCGTCCTGCGCTTTGTCCCAGAAGTTCATCCGCATCAGATACTTGCGCAAACGCAGCAGCGGCTCTTGTTCCCATTGCTTCTGAATCTCATCCGAGTCGCGATAGCGCGTTGCATCGTCGGCCGTCGTGTGATCGCCGAGTCGATAGCTGAGCGCTTCGATCAGCGTCGGGCCGTCGCCTCGGCGCGCTTTCGCGAGTGCCGCATGCATCACCTGATGCACGGCGATCACATCGTTGCCGTCGACCTGCAAGCCGTCGATGCCCGCCGCGATTGCCTTCTGCGCGAGCGTCTGCGCCGCGCTCTGTCTGCTGCGCGGCACCGAGATCGCCCACTGGTTGTTGTTGACGACGAGCACGAGCGGGGCCTGCCAGACGCCCGCCATGTTCATCGCTTCGTAGAAGTCGCCCTTCGATGTGCTGCCATCGCCGCAGATCGTCACGGCGACGCGCGGCTCGCCGCGCAGCTTGAACGCGTAGGCCGCGCCGGCGGCATGACACACCTGGGTGCCGATAGGAACGCAATTTGGAAAGTCGAGCCGCGGCACGCTGAAGTCGCTGCCGCGTTCGTCACCGCCCCAATACAAGAGGCTTTCCGTCATCGTGACGCCGCGCAGCAATTGCGCCGCATGATCGCGATATGAAGGGAACAGCACGTCATCGGCCTGCATCGCGCTCGCGACGCCCACCCCGATCGCCTCCTGCCCCACCGACGATGCAAATGTGCCGAGCTTGCCGGTGCGCTGCAGCGCGACCGCTTTGGTATCGAATGCGCGGGTCAGCACCATCGCGCGATAGAGGGAAATCAGCGCCTCGGGTTCCCGCGCGAAGGCCGGCAATGGCTGCACGGGCTCGCTTTCGGGTCCGAGATATCGCGTATACCCGATGTGAAAACTGGCAGTCGTGGTCATGACCGCCCTCCCTATTCGTCCGATGTCGAATGCGTGCAGGAGATCACGTGCACAACCCGTGCCTGTAGGCGCGGAAGTGCCGGCGCCCTGAACGGCGGTTCGGGCGGCTTATCGTTTGACAGAGAAAGCGGGGATAAGGTGCGAAATTTTCTGCTGCGTAGTGCGCGTCAATGCAGGTGGAGAAGCATGCGCGCAGCGATGTGCCCGCAAATTCTCCATCCCTTGCCGAGCGGCGACCGACCCGGAAATCCCGCCATATTGCTCAGCTGGGCCAGTTCATTCGTTGCGTCGCGCAGTGCGAACGGATACTTGCTGGCGATCCGCCCGATCGACGATCTGTGGGGCAACCAGACCTGAGCCGCCTCTTCTGTGAGAGAAGCACGCGGGCTCCGCGATGGAGCCCGCTTCGGCGGACAGCTTCGGCTTACTTTGCGACGCTATCCAGCGCGGTGGCGCGAATGAGCCGTGTCTCCTGCGCCGTGATCAGATGGCCCGATGCCTTCAGATAGGCGGGGAAGTCCGGGTGCGTATCGCGTGCCAGGCACCGTCGTTCGTAGTCGGCCAGATCGTCATATCCCCACAGGTGGGTGAACTGGTTCTGCGGCCCGACCATGCTCGTCCAAAAGCCGAGCGGATGTCCAAGCGTCTCGAGCAGGATTGGCATCGCGAGCCTGTCGAACACGTCGAGAAACTCGGGCATGTTGCGTAGCGCGATCGTGTAGACCCGGAAATCCAACAGGGGCTTTGCCAGATACATGGAGCGTGTATTCATGCGCCCACCTCCTCTTTGGAAGTCATGGCTTTGGTGGCGATCGCGTTACCGGTGACGAAGCCGAACGTCATATTCGGCCCGTGCGTGATACCGGCGCCCGGATAGTTGCCGCCCATCACGCTGCGCCGGTCATTGCCGACCGCGTAAAGGCCCTCGATCTCGCTGCCGTCGGCCCGCAGCACCGACCCAGTCACGCTCGTCTTGAGGCCGTCGAAGGTGCCCAGATCGCCCATCACCACCTTCACCGCATAGAAGGGGCCGGTCGCGATAGGCGCAACGCAAGGATTGGGCTTGTGGTCCGGATCGGCGAGATAACGGTTGAACGAGGTGCGACCGCGATGGAACGCCGGGTCTTCTCCGCGCTCGGCATCGCGATTGTAGGCATGGACCGTCAGTTCGAGCGCATCGGGAGCGATGCCGCAATTGCGCGCCAGCTCGCCGATCGTGTCGCCCTTGATCAGGTAGCCTTTGCGCAGCAGCGGCCCCACCGGCATCGGTGCGGGCTTGGCATAGCCCAGTCCATACTTGCCCAGCGCCACCTTATCGCAGATCAGCCACATCGCCGTCTCCCGTTCACCCTCGCAGGCGCGCATCAAAGCGGCGCCAACGTCGTGGTAGGAGTTCGATTCATTGGTGAAGCGCTGACCGCTGCGCAGCACGCCGATCACGCCGGGCTTATACCGGTCGAGCAGATGCGGAAACACGCCAGTGCGGCTCTTGCCGAAGGGCACCTTCGAGACAGGCATCCAGGCCGCCGCATCGGCGAAGCCGAGCTTCACGGCACCACCCACCTTCTCCGCCAGGGTCAGCCCGTCGCCGGTATTGCCGACGGGCGTGGGCGACAGATGCTCACCGCCACGCTTCACATGTGGATAGACCTGCGCAATGCGCTTCAGATCGTGCGGGAAGCCGCCACAAGCCAGCACGACGCCGTGCCGGGCAGTGATTCGAAGCTCACCGGCCGCGGCGCTCGCGCGCACACCGGTCACCTTGCCGCTCTCGCTCTGCAGTTCCTTCACGGGCGTCGAAGTGAGGATCGGGATGTCGATCGCCAGCGCCGACTTCGCGAGCCTCGCGGCGAGCGCGTTGCCGCTCGTGACGTTGATTCCGCGCCGGTAGAGCGCCAGTTCCTTGATGTGCGTAGCCAGACGGCGCGCCACATAGAGGAACGAGACGATCGACCTGGTCGCGCGGAAGAAGTGCTTGAGGTCCGCGTTCGAGGAATTGAACATCATCCCCATGAACGTGATCGTCTCGAGCGGCTGCTTGAGGCGGCGCATGTCCTTGCCCAGCCCGCGAATGTCATAGGGCGCGGCGAGGATCGAGCGGCCGATGTCGACGCCGCCGGGCGCATCCGGGTGATAGTCCGGATAGAGCGTGGGCACGAACTTCATCTCGGTCTCGCGCTCGAAGAACTCGACCATTTTCGGCCCGTTCTCGACAAAGCACTCGACCGCGGCGGCATCGTAGTTATTGCCCATCTCGCTCATCATGTATTCGCGCACGCGCTCGACGGTGTCGGCCGGGTTTTGCTGCCGGCCGTATTTGCTGAGCGGAATCCATAAGACCCCGCCCGACAGCGTGGTCGTACCACCGAACACGGGCTCCTTCTCGAGCACGATGACATCGAGGCCGCGCTTGCGTGCGGTGATCGCAGTGGCGAGGCCCGCGGCACCCGATCCGACCACGACCAGATCGCAGGTGATCTCCTTGGTCATATCCAATCTCCTTGTCGTTGAGGTGTGATGGCGCTCACGCGGCCGCGGTAGCGTTGAAGCCGGGGCGCGGAACCATGTCCATCAGCATGCAATCGAGCCCGCCGTCGACGAGCACCTCCGCGCCATTGACGTAGGCAGCCATATTGGAAGCGAGGAACAGCGCCGGGCCGGCCAGGTCCTCCGGCTCGCCGATGCGGCGGCTCGCGGTGGCGGCGGCGCGGCGAGCCTCGAAGCCGGGCTCCTCGTAGAACTTCGCGGACAGCGCGGTGCGGATCATGCCGGGCAGCACGCAGTTGCTGCGTACGCCGCGTGGGCCCCATTCCGCCGCCAACTGCCGCGACAGCAGCAGCACGCCCGCTTTGCTCGGGCTATAAGAACCGCTATTGGTCTGCGGATTGAGCGACGCAATCGACGCAACGTGGACGATACTGCCCTTGCCCGCCGCCAGCATGCCGCGCCCGAACGCCCGGGCACACAGCAGATAGCCGGTCAGGTTGACGGCGATGGCCTGGTTCCAGTCCTCGATCGAGACCGTCTCGAGCGCGCCGGCGCGCAGCAGCCCTGCATTGTTGACGAGCGCGCTGACCGGCCCGAGCTCCGCGCGAACCTTGTCGGCAGCTGCCGCAACCGAAGCTTCGTCCGACACGTCGCAGCCGATCGCCTGCGCGACCGCACCGGCCTTCCGAAGCTCGGCGGCGACAGCTTCAGCACCGGCAAGATTCCGATCCACGAGCGCCACGTGTGCGCCGACAGCGGCGAAGGCGCGCGCGATGCCGGCACCAATGCCACTGCCCGCACCCGTGACCACGCAGACCTTTCCGTGCAAGTTCAGCGCGTACGGGGTCGAGGCCGCTGCGCGATTTTCAAGTTCCTGTCTCATGTAATTACCTTCCTGAAATACGTATGCGATTACGCTTCCTGATATCCGTATCGCCATTGAACGCGTCGAGCGCCTGTGGAACAATGGACAGAGTCGACATAGAGCAGGACATAACGTGCATCATGGCCTCTGACCAGCAGCGCCGCCGGACCGTGCTGCATTTCGCGCTCTATGGCGCGGAAGCCGACCAGCCTTGGGTCGACATGGTCCATTACGAGCGCATTCCACTGCGTGCCGGGCGTTTCGATTTCGACATCGAACCGCACGTCCACGATGCGCTGATCCAGGTGCTGTACGTCACCGCCGGCGGCGGCGAGACTTTCATCGACGGCAAGACCTGGGCCGTCCAGGCGCCATGCCTGGTCGTCGTGCCGGCGCGCTCGGTCCACGGCTTTCACTTCCGCAGCGACATCGACGGTCACGTGATCACCGCCGCGCAGTCCGCGCTGGAATCGCTGGCGATGACGGCCGCGCCCGAGCTGCTGGAATTCATCCGCACGCCGACGGTGTTGTCGATCGATCCCGACGTGGAGCGCGGCACATCTCTGGACACCCTGTTTCAGTCGATCGGGCACGAGGCGGAGAGCCACGAGCGCTGGCAGTTCACCGCGGGCGCCGCACTCACCATCACGCTGTTCGTCAAGATCGGGCGTCTCAGCGAGAGCGCCCGGCTTTCGGCCAGTTCCGAGCAGCGCACGATGGCCGCGCGAATCGAACGGTTCCGCGCCCTGCTCGACCGCCATTGCCGTGAGCGGCGCCCGGTCGCCAGCTATGCCGGCGAGATGGGCGTGACCACCGGCCAGCTCTCCCGCATCTGCCGCGCTACGTTCGGGGTCTCGGCCATCGAGGCGATCGATGCACGCTCGATCCATGAGGCCAAGCGGCTGCTCGGCTATTCGACGCTCAGCGTGAAGCAGATCGCCAGCGAACTGGGCTTTCAGGACGAGGCGTATTTCGGACGCTTCTTCCGCAAGCAGACGGGACTGCGGCCAACCGAATACCGCTCCGCGGCCCACGATCGATCCTTGCCACCTGAAAAGGCGAGAGCGAACTGACTCGCTTTCGCCCCCCTGATCCGCGTCAGGACGACAACGCACCCAGCTTCGCGAACAGATGCTCCGGCCCGGAGTTGGTCAGATTGTTGCCCCGCACATACTGGATCGGCCTGGCCGGATCGAGCGCGATCTGGCCGATCTCTTCCACACAGTCGCCCAGAACGTATTCGCCGGACTCGCAGACCGCCTTGCAGGTGCCACACACACCATCGCGGCAATCGAGCGGGATATTGATCCTGGCGCGGATGGCGGCATCGGTGACGCGCTCGCCCTCCTCGCAGTCGATGAAGCGGGTCACTTTGTCCTCAAAACGGAGGGTTATCTGGTGGGCCATGCCGGTGTCTCCTCCAGAGCCGTCCGAACAGTCCGCTTCGCTGTCGGTATGTTCGCGCGGGTGGCGCGCGAGGTAATCTTGTTTCTCGCGCAAGCGCCAGTTGGGCTTAATGGCGCCAATTTAGAGCCTGAGCCGCGTTCCCCGCAACGGACAGAGACGACGTTTGCCTGGACAAAACGTGCATCGTGATGGATGCCCGATGGCGCTAGTAATCTGCACCTCCCTGGTTCGGAGCCGAACTCAATAAGGCTAAACGGCGCCTATCATCCAGATACCGCCCGGCAGCGCATGCGCCACAGGACCGGCGGGGACTCACGCACTGAAAGTGTTCGGCAGTCGATCCCAGCTTGGGAGGTCTCATGTCATCGCTACACGCCAACGATCTGCTCCGTTCGAAGGAAGGAATCCGTCTGCATGGCCCGGACCTGGACTGCTGGCGCCGGTGGGGGCCTTATCTGAGCGACCGGCAGTGGGGCACGGTTCGCGAGGACTACAGCGACTACGGAACCGCCTGGGAGTATTTCCCCCACGATCAGGCGCGCAGCCGCATGTACCGCTGGGGCGAGGACGGCATTGCCGGATTCGGCAACGATCCACTCGACTGGTGCGTGTCGCTCGCGCTCTGGAACGGGCGCGACTCCATCCTGAAGGAGCGGCTGTTTGGCTTGACCAATGCGCAGGGCAATCACGGCGAAGACGTGAAGGAGCTTTACTTTTATGTCGATGGCACGCCGACGCACTCGTACATGAAGATGCTCTACAAGTACCCGCACGATGCGTATCCGTATCAGGACCTGATCGGCGAAAACGGCCGGCGCGGCGCCGATCAGCCCGAATACGAAATTCTCGATACCGGCGTGTTCGACAACGATCGCTATTTCGACGTCTGGGTCGAATACGCGAAGCACACACCCGACGACATCGTGATGCGCATCAGCGTCGAAAATCGCGCGGATCAGCACGCGCCACTTCATGTGCTGCCGCTGTTCTGGGCGCGCAACCGCTGGGCCTGGTCGGGCAAGCCCGGCAGGCCCTCGCTGACGCTCGAGACGCAGTCCGCCGAAGGCGCGCGCGTGATCGCGCACAATCCCGCGCTGGGCGCGATGATCGTCACGGCCTCGGCGCCGCAGCCGATCGAATGGCTGTTCTGCGAAAACGAAACCAATGTGCGCCGCATTTTCGGCATCGCCGGCGCGGGCCCGTTCAAGGATGGCTTCAACGATTACCTCGTCGATGGCGACGAGCAGGCGATACGCCGCGACGCGGGCACCCGCGCCGCCGCGCATGTGGCGCTGTCGCTCGCGCCGCACGAGCGCGCGGTGCTGTATCTGCGCTGGCGTCCGGCGACACTAGCGGGCATCACGCGCGACGACGCGCCGCTCGACTTCGAAGCGCTGTTCGCGCGCCGGATCGCGGAGGCCGATGAGTTCTATGCGGCGCTCCAGCACGACATCGCCGACGCCGATGCACGGCTCGTGCAACGCCAGGCGCTCGCCGGCATGCTATGGACGAAGCAGTACTACCAGTTCGACGTGACGCGCTGGCACGACGGCGACCCCGGTCAGCCGAAGCCGCCGAAAGGACGCCGGTACGGTCGCAATGCGGACTGGCGGCATATGTGCAACGGCGACGTCGTCTCGATGCCGGACAAGTGGGAATACCCGTGGTACGCGTCGTGGGATCTCGCGTTTCATGCCGCAGCGTTCGCGATGATCGATCCCGACTTCGCGAAGAAACAGTTGCTGCTGCTCGTGAAAGAACGGTACATGCATCCGAACGGACAATTGCCCGCGTACGAATGGGCGTTCGGCGACGCGAACCCGCCGGTTCATGCATGGGCGACATGGCGCGTGTACGAACTCGACCGTGAAGTCACGGGCGTCGGCGACCACCAGTTTCTCGAAGTGATGTTCCACAAGCTGCTGCTGAACTTTTCGTGGTGGGTCAACCGCAAGGATGCGGAGGATCGGAACATCTTCCAGGGTGGCTTTCTCGGGCTCGACAACGTCGGGATCTTCGACCGCTCTTCGCCGCTGCCGACCGGCGGCCGCATCGACCAGGCCGACGGCACCGCGTGGATGGCCTCGTATGCGCTCGACCTGATGCAGATCGGACTCGAGCTCGCGATGACGAACAACGCGTACGTGGAAATCGCGGTGAAGTTTTTCGAGCACTTCCTGTATATCGCGGAAGCCGTCGGTTGCAGCGAGGGCTGCAGAACAGGGCTGTGGGACGGCCGCGACGAATTCTTCTATGACGTACTGCATCTTCCGGATGGAACGCGTGTGCCGATGCGCGTTCGCTCGATCGTCGGCCTGATTCCGCTGTTCGCCGTGCATGTGCTCGAAGAACGGATATACGGCCATCTGCCCGGTTTGCGAGAACGGCTCGCGTGGTTTCTCGATCACCGGCCGAACCTGGCCAAGCTGGTGTCGCGCTGGACCGAACCCGGCAAGGGCAATACCACGCTGCTGTCGCTGCTGCGCGGATACCGGATGACGGCGCTGCTGCGCCGCGCGCTCGACGAAGAAGAATTTCTGTCCGATCACGGCGTGCGTGCACTGTCACGTGTGCATCGCGATACACCGTACGAGTTCGATCATGGCGGCGCGCATGTCTGCATCGAGTATCAGCCGGCCGAATCGGATTCGCGCGTATTCGGCGGCAATTCGAACTGGCGCGGACCCGTGTGGATGCCCGTCAACTATCTGCTGATCGAATCGCTGTATGAATTCCATCGCTACTACGGCGACGAGTTCCGCATCGAGTATCCGACGGGGTCAGGCAAGCGGTGCTCGCTCAGCGAGATCGCCGACGGTCTCGCACGGCGTGTCACCACCCTCTTTCTGAAGGACGAGCACGGCATGCGACCGGTGATGGCGGCTTATCCGCAGTTGCAGGCCGATCCGCGTTCGTCCGATCTCGTGCTTTTCCACGAGTACTTTCACGGCGACAGCGGGCGTGGCGTCGGCGCTTCGCATCAGACGGGCTGGAGCGGTCTCGTCGCGCTGCTGCTGCAGCCGCGTCTGATGAAGCTGGCCCATGTGGCGTCCGATACCGCCGCCGCTGCCGAAGATGTGCGGGCGGGAGCGCCAGTCGCCGAAGACGCACTCCCCACGATGGCGCGTTAGACGACGCTCACCTGCGGCCATTCTTCATAACGATCGCTCGTCATCGTCGTCGCGCGGTTTCGCATCCTCAGGCGTCGAGCTGTCGGACCAAAGTCTCATTGACCGACCTGAAGGTCGCGTGTCTTATTGGTTGGGGAGACTCCACGTGCCCGAGGAGTCTCGTTTTCATCGTCCGAGGCGAATCGCGACGTAGGAACCGTGCAATCATGGACTGGAACCGCTGGTACAGCCTAAAGAGTTACCTCAGGTCTTCCCTGTGGACGGTACCGCTCGTCGCAGTAGCGATCTATGCGGTGGTGAAGCCGCTCACTGAAATGCTGGGAAGGTGGTTGATCGGACACGACATCCTCGATCCAAAAACTGGCCTTTTCGGGCTGTCCATGACTGGAGCGCGGTCGCTTGTCGGCGACATCGTTTCCGCGGACCTGGCGTTTCTGGTATTTACCTTCGGGTCGCTGCTCGTCGCGATCCAGGTCGCTGGCGGTCAATACACCCCGCGGATCATCGCGACGACCTTGCTGCGCGACAACGTGATCCGCAATATCTCGGGATTGTTCGTTTTCACACTTCTATTCGCCAACAGGACCCTGGGCTGGATGGGTGACAGCGAGGTGCACCAGCTTCAGGTATTCATCGCAGCGCTATTCGGATTCGCTTCCGTCGTCGCCTTCCTTTTCCTGATCGACTATGCGGCGAAATTTCTGCGTCCAGTCAGCCTCGTGGCGCGAGTCGGAGAGCACGGGATCGCGGTCATCGAAAGCGTTTATCCCGCGCCGGCGACGGGCCGGATCGCCCCGCCGTGCCTTGACCGCCAGCGAGGCGTGCCTGATCGCATCGTTCGCCACAGCGGTACATCCGGCATCGTTCTGGGCGTGAATCTCGAAAGACTCGTTGCCAAGGCGAGGCGCACGAACTCGGTTGTCGAATTCGTGCCGCAAGTCGGCGATTTCGTCGCGGTGGACGAACCCTTGTTCTATCTCTACGGGGACGCGGGCGCAATCGATGAAAACCGGCTGCGTACGCTGGTCGCCTTTGGGACCGAACGCACGATGGAACAGGATCCCATGTTCGCGTTCCGCATCCTCGTCGATATTGCGCTGAAGGCGTTATCGGCCGCGATCAACGATCCCACAACTGCCGTGCTGGCCATCGATCAACTACAGCGGCTATTGCGCGTAGTCGGAAAACGGTCTTTGTACACCGAAGAGATCAGGGATAAGTCTGGCCGCGTGTGCGTCATCTTTCGAACGCCGAACTGGGAGGATTTCGTGCATATCAGTTTTCGCGAGATACGTCAGTATGGCGCGGGCAGCATCCAGATCGCGCGGCGTCAGCGCGCGGCGATAGAGAATCTCCTCCAGTGCTTGCCTGAGCATCGTCACGACGCATTGCGGGTCGAGCTGACCCTGCTGGACCGTGAGATCGGCGTGAGGCATCCATTTCCGGAGGACCTGGCGTTGGCCCGTATCCCGGACTCGCAAGGGCTTGGAGGCTCGGAGACCTCGGCGGCAAGGCAACCCGTCGTTTGAGAGGCGATCGTGCGAAAACTCATCATGGGCATCGTCGAGTTCCGGGAGAAGATGCTGCCGCAATACGCACAGCAGTTCAGCAAACTGGCGCTCGCGCAGACTCCCGATGCGCTCTTCATCACCTGCTCGGACAGCCGCGTCGTGCCGGACCTGCTGGCATCGACCCATCCCGGCGATCTCTTTACGATGCGCAACGTGGGCAATCTGATCCCGCCGGCCACTGCGGACGGTGTCTCCACCGGAGATCTTTCCGAGGCCAGCGCAATCGAATATGCGGTGCTGGTGTTGAAAGTCGCGAATATCGTCGTGTGCGGGCATTCTGAGTGCGGCGCGATGAAGGCCGTGTTCTCACGCAACGCCAAGCTGAAATCGCCAAACCTCGATAAATGGCTATGCCACGCCAACACCGCGGCGTTTCGGCTCGAACAGGAAGGTCCGCTCGATGACAGCTTGAAAGCGCACGATCAATTGTCGCAACTCAACGTGCTCGTGCAGCTCGAGCACCTGATGACCTACCCGATCGTCCGCCAGCAAGTCACCGCCGGGGCACTCGTATTGAGCGGCTGGTGGTTCGATATCGCGACTGGCGCCATGTATGCCTATGAGCGCACGAGCCGTTCATTCGAAGTCATCGATCGCGCAATGGCTGAGCGGATCATTGCGCGCCTTGCGGCACGGGCGAGGTGATGGTTTGCCGGGCTTGGCGACGGGACCGGATTGGCGCTGCCAATAACCGCGCTATTGCACCACGCGGGTAAGTCCGAATATTACATATATATTAACAATTCCATACTCCGTCACGACGGGCGCTCAGGCTCCCTGAGAACGTCCAGTCGGCGTGCATGGAAGCCGCTTCCAGGCTCTGTGCAAAAAAAGACATGCTACGGAGACAGTATGGGAATTCGCTTGAAGAGCGTCGTGAGCGCGCTCGCGTTGTGTGCCCTCATTGACGTCAGTTACGCCGCCGACCCGATCAAGATCGGTGTCGACGGGCCTTTCACCGGCGGTTCGTCTTCGATGGGCGTGAGCATGCGCGACGGCGTGCGGCTCGCCACCGCGGAAATCAATAAAGCCGGTGGCGTACTTGGCCGTCAGATCGTGCTGGTCGAGCGCGACGACGAAGCGAAAAATGAACGCGGCGTACAGATCGCGCAAGAGCTGATCAACAAGGAAAAAGTGGCTGCTGTGGTGGGCTACATCAATACCGGCGTGGCACTCGCGTCTCAACGCTTCTTCCAGGAAGCGAAGATCCCGGTGTTCAACAACGTCGCGACTGGCAGTGTCCTGACGAAGCAGTTCACCGATCAACCGGATAACTAGTCGGGTCTGAATAATTCGTTTTGGACGGCGCTTGCCCTCACGGCTGGTATTCGACAGCGATTGAGCGGTTGAGCAAAGCGGCCAGAACAGCGGCGTAAAAAAGCCTCAGCTTCCTGAGGATCA